>CAYUPG010000147.1:0-7213 GCA_964446515.1 uncultured Treponema sp. | reverse complement strand
GCTCCCCCACCCCCCGCAGCGCCTGGGCCAACAGGTCCAGGCGGCCCCGCTCCTCCGGAAGGAGGCGGTCGGAGTCGGCGGCGAAGCGCAGGTTCCGCACCGTAAGGCGCACGCCCTCGGGAACCGGCGCCACCTCTATGCCCGAAGGCGCCTGTTCGAAGGCGCCGAGGTCCGCCATGACGCCCTCGGGACCCGAGCGGGCTATTTCGGGCGCCCCGGCTGCAGAATCCGGGGACACGGGGGCGGCCGACCCTGCGTCCCCGCCTGCGCCGGAAGCGGAACCCGTCGAGGTCCCGGCGGCGCCCGCCGGGCCTGCGCCGGCGGCAGGGAGCGTCGTCGAGGCGGCGCCCGCGGCGGCGCCTCCGGCGGACTGCGGAGCTGCGCCCGGACCCGTCTGCGGCGCGCCCAGGGCGCCCCGCAGGTCGGCGACCACCGCGCCCCGGTCCAGGGGCAGGCTGCCCTCGGAGAAGGTCAGGGTGAAACCCCGGAAGCGGACGGTGGAGCCGTCCGGCCAGGTGAAGGTCTCGTCCAGGCGGTCGCGCATCACGAGGGGGAGGCCGTCGGAGGCGCGTATGAGGATGTCCACGTCGTGGGTGCCCTGGGCGGAAGCGAAGGATGCCGGCCGTCCGACGGCCCGGTAGCGGGTGGCGTACTTGGCGAAGACCCGGTGCACGGGAATGCCCTTGTAGGCTTCGACGCCCCGGTACTCGTACTGGACCACTATGGGCAGCAGCACCGGTATGCCCTCGTTCCGGGGATCCACCGCCCGGCCGCCCTGGGCGACCCAGGTCGCGCCGGGCGCGACGGCTTCCTTGGGAAAGGAGGGGAAGCCCCGCAGGGAGGGTTGGCCCCGATCCCGGAGCACCGTGAGGTTCCCCGTCGGATCGATGGTGAACTCTACGGCGATCACCTCGTCCAAAGACCGGGCGCCGGCCTGCAGGTCCCGCAGGGTCTCCTCGAGCACGAAGACCTCTCCCCTGTAGGCCCGTTCGGAAACCGGGCGCAGAAAGCTGCGGACCTCCCGGTAGGTGTGGCCCGTGTACTTTCCGTTGTCGTACCGGGACCAGTCCGAGCGCTCCACGGTGGTGTAGGGGCCGCCGGCCGAACGGACCAGCAGGACCGGCGCCTGCGCATCCTGGGCGGAGAGGACGGGCGCGGCGGCGTACGCCAGGGAAACGGCCGCGAAAAGAACCGCGGCGGGGGCGCGGCGAAGGAAGGGAAGGCGGCGGGCGTGCAATCGGTCCATAGGAAGAGTATACTACGGGTATGGCATCGGCACGACTATCGCCGGAAACCGCCCGGGCCTTCCTCGCGGGCCTGGGCGCCCACATAGAGCGGAACATCAACATCATGGACCGGGAGGGCATCATCATCGCCAGCCGGGACAGCGCCCGCCTGGGCGCCTACCACGAGGCGGCCCACCGGCTGGTGCTCTCCAAGGGAGATATCGAGACGGTGCCCCCGGCCGAGAGGCTGCCCCAGGGCGTGCGGCCGGGGGTTAACCTGCCCATACGGGTGGGCGGGGAGATCTTAGGAGTCGTGGGCGTCACCGGCGATCCCGCCGAAGTCCGCGATCTGGCCTACGCCGTCAAGACGGGCGTGGAGACCATGGCCGAGCTGGAGCGGGTCAAAGACGGCGTACTGAGAAAGCAGTCCGGCCGCACCCTCCTGGTCCAGCGGCTCATACGCCGGGACCAGGAATTTCCCTTCCCGGCGGCGGACCTGGCCCGCAAGCTCGGCTACGACGGCGACATTCCGCGCTCGCCGGTGCTCATCGTCGGGCCTGCGGACTTCGATCCGGAGGAACTCTGGCGGGATTTGAAGGCCCGCCTCATCAGGGGTGCCCAGGATTTCGGCGCCCCCGACGGGGAGGGCCGGCTCCTGGTTTTCCGGACTCTGCCGCAGCGCCCCCTGCCCGGCTTGGCCGACCAGGAACGGGAGCTGGAAGACTTTTCCCGAAGGGTGCAGGCCCTGCGGCCCGGCCTAGCCTGCTTCGCGGGCATGGCCCAGGGGGATCTCGGCCGCTACGGCCTGTCCTACCGGCAGGCCCGCTGGCTCGGCACCCGCTACGGCGCCTCCGGTCCTTTCAGGCACATCCGCCGCCACATCCTGGAATACCTCGTTGCCCAAGTTCCCCGGTCGGAACTGGTCGGCCTCTTCGAAGACCTGCGCGGGCACATCGAAGGGTCGCTGGACCCGGGCGCCGCGGATACGGTCGGGGCGCTGGGAGAGCGGGATTTCAACCTCAAGGAAGCGGCCCGCGATCTGTGCATACACCGCAACACCCTCAGCGCCAGGCTCGACCGCATCGCCGCCGCCTTCGGCGCGGACCCCCGCAGCGACGGTTCCGCCCGGGAGCTGTACCGCGCCTACGCTCTCTATAGATCCATCGCTGTGCACGATGCACAATGATGCGTCTTATTTTGGGCGGCGCTACCCTACCGGGAAGGGGCTTCGCCCCCTAGAATGGAGATGGGAAGAAACGGCATGACCATCATCGCAGCGCCCGATTCGTTCAAGGGAAACATGAGCGCCCCGGAGGCCTGCGCGGCCCTGGAAGAGGGCATCCGCAGGGCGGATCCCCGCGCCGTCGTGCGGCGCATGCCCCTGGCGGACGGCGGAGAAGGAACCGCCCGCGCGGTTACCGAGGCCGCGGGGGGAAGGTTCGTGAACGTGCGTGTGACCGGGCCCCTGGGGGATCCGGTGGACACCGCCTTCGGGCTCATCGACGGGGGCGCGACCGCCGTGCTCGACCTGGCATCGGCCTCGGGCATCGAGCTCATCGGCCGGGACCGCCTCGACCCCATGGCCGCCACTACCTACGGCACCGGAGAGCTCATCAGGGCTGCCCTGGATTCCGGCGCCCGGGAGCTCATCATCGGCATAGGAGGCAGCGCCACCAACGACGGCGGCATCGGCATGCTCGAGGCCCTTGGCTACGCCGTCCTCGACGAGAACGGCCGTCCCGTCGGCAGGGGCGGCGCCGCCCTGGCCCGCATCGCCTCGGTTTCCGCCGAGGGAGCCGATCCCCGGCTGTCGGGCCTTTCCATCAAAGTGGCCTGCGACGTCACCAACCCCCTGCTCGGCCCCAGGGGCGCCTCGGCGGTCTTCGGCCCCCAGAAGGGCGCCACGCCCGAGCTGGTCAAGATCCTGGATGCGGGGCTCGCCAAGCTCGCCGACGCCTGGATGCGCTCCGGCATGGCGGCGGACGTGGAGCATCCCGGCGACGGCGCCGCGGGAGGAGTGGGGGCCGCCCTCCGCATCTGCCTGGGGGCTTCGATGGAGTCCGGAGCCCTCCTGGTGATGAAGTACTCCGGCTTCTTCGATGCCTTGCGGGGCGCGGACCTGGTGATAACCGGAGAAGGGATGACGGACGCCCAAACGGCAGGCGGCAAGCTCTGCTCCGTGGTGGCCCGGGAAGGGCGGGCGGCCTCCGTCCCCGTGGCCCTCCTCTCCGGAGGCCTGGGGGGAGACGTATCGGCCCTGCTTGAACACTTCGACTACGCCGTGTCCATCGCCTGCGGTCAGGTAGGCCTGGACGCCATGATACGGGACAGCCGGCGGGACCTTTCCTTCGCCGCATCCAACCTCGTCAGGGCTCTGAGCTTGGGAAGGGGCCGCTAAAAGAAGAGGCCGCCGCACCGGAAACCGGCGAACGGCGGCCTATGCTCATCTGCGGTAACTCAGTTCTCGGCGATCTTGGCGCCCCAGGAGCGCAGGCGGCCTTCGATGAAGTCGAGGCACGCTTCGTGCTCCGCCTTGCCGCGGCCCTCCACGGAGATGGGATCCCCGAATTCGATGTATACCCGCCGGTCCCGGGCCACCGGGCCGAAGCCCCGCAGCACCTTTCCGTTGCCCCAATAGTCCGTCTTCAGGGCTACGGGGACCACGGGAACTCCCGCCTTCGCCGCGAGCTTCACTCCCAGGCTGTTGAACTTCTTCCGGTCGAAGCTGTCGATCCGCGTTCCCTGGGGGAAGATTATGATAGAAATCCCCTTTCCCAGACGCTCGGCCCCGCCTGTAAGCACCGCCTCCAGATCGCCCCGGGGATCCCTGCGGCTCACGGTGATGGGGTCCCGGGAACGCATGATGGGCCCCCAGATCCGGCCCCGGCTCAGCTTTTCCTTGACCACGTAGGTCACGGGCCTGATGGGGCAGATGAGGCCGGGCAGTATGGTGGTCTCCAGGGTGCTCATATGGTTGCCGACGAAGACCGCCGGACCCTTTAAGTTCCTGACCTTATCCAGACCCCGTATGTCGAAGCGGGCGCCGCAGCTCTCCAGGTAGCCCATGAGCTCCCGGGAGCTTTCGGCCCACAGCTCGTCGGTATAGGTGCCCGCCTGGGCGTAGGGACGGTACTTGAAGATGATCTTGATGAAGAAGCTGTAGGGACTCCAGCGGGAACCGAGGAGGAGGTACTCCCGCAGGGCGCGCTTGGTCGCCGGATCCGTGACGTAGGAGTCCCCTTCGATGAGCGTCTGCATGCCTAGTTACCTACCTTGGTGCTCAGTATGCGGTTGTACGTGTCGGCGGTGACCGGGGTGGACACCCCGAACTCCCTGCCCAGGCGGAGGATGGTGCCCCCGAAGAGGTCCCCCTCGTTGGGCTTGCCCGGAACCTCCAGGTCCCGCTGGAAAGAAGTCTTGGTGGCGGACGGAAAGGCCTTGCCCTTCTCGAAGGCCGCGGCGGCGGCGTCCGCCGGAAGGGCGATGCCCTTGGCCGCGGCTATGGCCGCGATCTCCCGGGCGATGCCCCGCACCCGCTCCGCCGCCGCAGGATCGGCGAGCACCTCGCCGATGGTCCAGCGGGTCATCCCCGTCACCAGGCCGTAGGAGGCGATGAAGAGGTACTTCGTCCAGACCGCCGGGAAGGGATCGTCGCTCCAGTCGCAGGGGATGCCCGCCTTGGCCAGCAGGGCCAGGAGGCCCGACGGATCGAAGCCGGCCTTGCCCGGCTCGGCGCCGAGGAAGAGGTTGCCCTTCCCCCCCGCGTGGACCACCAGGCCCGGCTCCGCCACGCTGGAGGAGATGTAGATGCCCCCCGGCAGGACGGTGCCGAGCGAGAGCACGGAACGGACCCGCTCGTAGATGTCCGCCCCGTTCAGCAGGGGAACGACCACCGTCTCCGGCCCCACGGCGGGGGCCAGGGACGCGCAGGCGGATGCCAAGTCGTACCCTTTGACGCAGAGGAAGAGCAGGTCCACCCGGCCTAGCTCGGCGGCCTTCTCCACCGCCAGGGCGGGGCGCACCACGGACTCCGCGCCGTCGGGAGCCCGGTAAGTCAAGCCCTTGGCCTGTATGGCCTTGAGGTGGGCGCCCCGGGCGACGAAGGCGAGTTCCGCCTCCCCCCCGAGACTTCCGAGCTTGGCGCCCAAGTAGCCGCCGATGCCGCCGATGCCGAATACCGCGATGCGCTGCATGTTCTGCCTCCCTACTTCTTGATGAGCGCCGCCAGGGCGTCCGCGGTGAGGCCGAGGTGGGCCGCCACCTTATCGCCGGGGCCGGACTCGCCGAAGCGGTCGATGGAGAGGATGTCCTCCACCTTGGCCCAGCGCTCCCAGCCCATGCGGCATCCCGCCTCGCAGACCACGACCCGGGCGCCGGGGGGGACTATGGCGTCCCGTATGGGCGCGTTCTGGGCCTCGAAGAGCTCCTTGGCGACCATGGAGACCACCTGCACTTTCTTTCCCTCCGCCTTCTCGGCGGCGGCCAGTGCCAGGCCCACTTCGGATCCCGTGGCGATTACCACCACGTCGGGTTTGCCCTCGGGCTTGGAGACCACGTAGGCGCCGGTGCGTACGGTGTTCCGCCAGTCCGGGTCGGCCTTGGGATACACCGTCAGATTCTGGCGGGAAAGGGCCAGCACCGTCGGGCCGTCGGTCCGCTCCATGGCCATGGCCCAGGCCTCCGCGGTCTCCTCGGCATCGCCGGGGCGCAGGACGCGGACGTTCGGCATAGCCCGCAGGGATGCCAGGTGCTCGATGGGCTGGTGGGTGGGACCGTCCTCCCCGACGAAAACCGAGTCGTGGGTCAGGACGTAGAGGACCGGCTGATGCATGATCGCCGAAAGGCGCAGGGCGGGCCTGAGGTAATCGGCGAACACCAGGAAGGTGGCGCAGAAGGAGCGCAGGCCGCCGTGCAGCTGGATGCCGTTGCACACCGCCGCCATGCCGAATTCCCGGATGCCGAAGTGGATGTAGCGCCCGGCCCTATTGGCAGCGGAATAGACGCCCGCATCGGGAAGGACCACCGCGTTGGGTCCCTGGAGGTCTGCGGAACCGCCCACCAGGTTGCCGTTCGCCTTGGCTACCGCAACCAGGGCCTTGTTGGAGGCCGTACGGGTGGCGATCTTCTCCCCCGCCGCAAAGAAGGGGAGGGCCGCGGGAACGGCCGCGCCGGAGTGGAACTCGTCCCACTCGGCCTTCTTTTCGGGGTTCGCGGCGGCCCAGGCATCGAAGCGGGCCTGCCAGGCCGACCGGGCGGCCTTCCATTCGGCGCGCTTGGCTGCGAAGTACTCCGCAGCCTCGGGGGCGACGTAGAAGTCCGACGGTATGCCCAGAGCGGAGCGGGCGGCGGCGATCTCGTCCGCGCCCAGGGGGGCGCCGTGCACGCCGTGGGTGCCCTGCTTGTTCGGGGCGCCCTTGCCGATGATGGAGGTCAGGATGATGAGGCTGGGCTTGGCGGTTTCCGCCTTGGCCGCAGCGACGAGTCCCGCGATGCCCGCGAAGTCGTACATGTCGCCCCGGAGGACCTGCCACCCGTAGGACTCGTAGCGCTTGGCCACGTCCTCGGTGAAGGACAGGTCGGTGTTCCCGTCGATGGTGATCTTGTTGGAATCGTAGAAGGCGATGAGCTTGCCCAGCTTCAGGTGGCCGGCCAGGGATGAGGCTTCGGCGGAGACGCCCTCCTGAAGACAGCCGTCGCCGACCAGGGTGTACGTGTAGTGGTCCACGATCTTGTGGGCGCCGGTGTTGAAGCGGGCGGCCAGGATGGTCTCGGCTACCGCCATGCCCACCGCGGTCGCGATGCCCTGGCCGAGGGGGCCGGTGGTGGTCTCGATGCCCGGGGCCATCCCGTACTCGGGGTGTCCGGCGCAGGGGGAACCGATCTGACGGAAATTCTTGATGCTCTCGAGGGACACGTCGTAGCCCGCGAGGTGGAGGGCCGAATAGAGGAACATGGACCCGTGGCCGGCGGAAAGGACGAAGCGGTCC
>CAYUPG010000146.1:0-7521 GCA_964446515.1 uncultured Treponema sp. | reverse complement strand
GAAGATCTGGGCGTTGGAGCAGCCCCACATGTTGCGCGGCGCGACGCGGTCGAGGTCGTAGGGAGTTCCGGGCAGGGCGCTCACGTAGCCGTAGCCCCCCGACCCGATGCGCGTGTTGTCGCAGTCCAGGGACAGCAGGTTCTGGGCGACGAACTGATCCAGCTCCACCATCCAGGCGTCCACCATGCGCTCCACCGCGGCGTTCACCAGGTCCGGATCCTCGTAGAGGGCTATCATCGCCTCCTGCACCCCGGTCCAGCGGATGAGGTAGTCCCAGGGGGTGAACCAGATGTGGGTCTGCCCCACCTTCTTCACCGGCATGATGTCGGCGAACAGATCCTGCATCAGCGAGAAGGAGAGCTCCGTCATCGCGGCATTGTGGGTGACCACGGGCATCTTTATCTTCTCGATGTCCTCGATCGAGCTGATCTGGATATGGAAGTGCCGGGAGACTATGTCGTTCCCCGCGTCGGTCCTGGCGACGTCCACGTCCTCGTGGATGCCGAAGTCGGTCGAGTGGATAGCCAGGGGGCAGTCGATGTAGTCGTTCACCACCATGTCCGCCGGCAGGTGCCGCCACTGGTAGATGGTCCTGCGCAGGCGCGTCTCCAGCTCCTGCGCCCAGGGGTGCTCGGTGCGCAGCTTGAGCTCGTCGTCCACGTTCATCTCGTGCCAGGGGATCTCGTTGATCCAGACCATGGGCCGCACCGACTCAAGGTCGTTGAGACTGCGCCAGAGCTCCGCCTTCTCCCTATGGACCGGCAGGGCGGCGATCTCGGCCAATTCGGAGCCCAGGCGCCTGAGCACCTCCCGTTCGCCCTCCTTGAGGGTGATGTCGTCGTAGTCCGTGGGGGGAGCGTAGGATCCCGGATCGTGCAGCATGGCGAACCTCCTTGGTGGGTGCATCCAGTGTAGCCGTGCGCCGTTGAAGGGCACAATGGAAAAATCGGGAACCGGAGGGTGATCGAAGAGCTAAAATCTTTACATTCCCTGCTGGTTTTTCCTAGTTTGATAAAATATTTTACCAAATAAATTTTAATGCCGAGAAATTCATGCTATCCCCTCGTTCCTTACATGGTCGAGAATGGCATACTATATACATACACAACAACAATATAAAATTAACACGCCTAGGTGCCTCACCTCATTTTATTTTCCTTTCCCCGCAGTCGTTTCCGGGTCTAAAATTAACACAAGACACTGAGGTGAATAATTTTATTAAAATTTCTTGACAAGTGGTAAATCTGTGCTATCGTGGCCTTACATACTAGGAGGTGCGTATGACTCGGTACGGACAGCTGATTCGCCTAAGGGAAGGCGTGCTGGAGGAATACAAGAAATACCACGCCGAAGCTTGGCCGGGCATACTTGCCAAGATCAGCGAATGCAATATCCAGAACTACTCCATCTACCATAAAGACGGATTCCTCTTCGCGTACTTCGAGTACGTGGGCAAGGACTTCGACGGGGATATGCAGAAGATGGCCGACGATCCCCTAACCCAGAAATGGTGGGACATCATGAAGCCCATGCAGGAACCCATCGCGACCAGGGCCGCAGGCGAATGGTGGGCTTCCATGGAAGAAGTATTCCACCTCGACTAAGGAGCACAACCGTGGCACCGACGATCAAACGAAGCGCGTCCTGCCTGCAGAAGCTGGACCGGATGAACAAGACCCTTAGGCACGAGGAGGCCGACCGGGTTCCCATAAGCGATTTTTTCTGGACCTCCTTCCTCAACCGCTGGAAGCAGGAGTTGGGACTTCCCGCGGATGCCGACATCTACCGCCATTACGATCTCGACTGGATCTGCACGGTGCCCAACATGGACCCGCACATCAAGCAGTTCGAGATCATCAAAGAGGAAGACCACGACACGGTACTTAAGACCGGCTTCGAGGCGGTCATCCGCCGGAGGGAGGGCGTTCAGATGCCCTACTTCGAGCACTTCGAAACCGATACCCCGGAAAAGATGGCGGCCTTCCAGTTCGACGACCCCTGGGATGATCGGCGCTACTTCAAGGGCGGAGACAACCAGATAGCCGGCATCGGCGACGTCATCTCCCGGAACAGCCCGCCCTGGATCGATACGGTTTCCTCGATATATCCGGATTTTCCCGTGTACGGCTCCATCCTGGAAGGACACGAGGCCCTCTGGCGCATCGTGGGCACCGAGAACGCCTTCATGTGGATGGGTCTGTACCCGGAGGAGCTCGGCGCCTTCATCGTGCGGCTGGGGGACTTCCTTGTCGAGATGACTAAGGCCCAGATCAAGGCCGCCGACGGCATGCTGGACGGCATGGTGGTCTGGGGCGATGTGGCCTACGTGAACGGCATGCTCTTCTCCCCGGTCTTCTGGCGGGAGCACTTCAAGCCCATAGTCAAGGAGCAGATCCGCATCTGCCACGACGCGGGCATTCCGGTGATCTACCATGGCTGCGGAAACGCTTCGGTTATATATGAAGATTTCATTGAGATTGGACTGGACGCCTACAATCCCCTGGAGGCCAAGGCGGGCCTGGACGTGGTGGAGCTGCGCAAGCAGTTCGGCCACCGCATGGGGTTCTGCGGCAACATCGACGCCCTAGCCTGGGCCAACGATCCCCTGCCGGAGCTGGAAGCCCAGGTGATGCGCAAGCTCAACGCCGCCAAGGGGGGCGGCTACATCGTGCAGAGCGACCACTCGGTCCCCTCGAACGTTTCGGCGGAGCGCTTCGAATTCGTGCTCAACCTGGTCCGCAAGCATGGCGCCTATCCCCTGAACCTGGGCGCCTACGACATAAGCCTATGACGTCCCGGGAACGCGTGCTTTCGGCCATAGCCCACAGGGAGCCGGACTGCGTCCCCGTGGATCTGGGCTCCAATCCCAGCTCGGGCATCTCCGCCGCCGCCTACGAGCGGCTGCGCAGGCACTTGGGCGTAACGGGAGGAGCAACCCGGGTGTACGACGTGGTCCAGCAGCTGGCCCAGCCGGAAGACTGGGCCCTGGACCGCTTCGGCATCGACGTGGTGGACATCGGGCGGACCTTCAACACCCGGGAAGAGGACTGGTACGACGTGACGTTGGCCTCCGGGGAAAGCGCCAAGTATCCGGCGTGGTTCCATCCCGAGC
This sequence comes from uncultured Treponema sp., assembly GCA_964446515.1. Lineage (GTDB taxonomy): Bacteria > Spirochaetota > Spirochaetia > Treponematales > Breznakiellaceae > CAYUPG01. The sequence continues at coordinate 4,409 of CAYUPG010000146.1, read as the reverse complement.
AGGACGCCGACGGCTCCTGGCTGGCCCGCCACGCGGACGGCACGGTGATAGCCCGCCAGCCGGTGGGCGCGGCGTTCTACGACGAGACCTGCTTTCCCTGGCAGGAAGACTGGCCCTCAGACTTATCGGGCCTCGATGCGGCCATGGGAAAGGTCCTCTGGTCCGCCCTGGTGCACTCTCCCTGGGACAACGCCGCCAAGCCGGGCTTCTGGGAAAAGCTGCGGGAAAACGCCCTGGAGCTCCGCAGGACCAGCGACCGGGCCATCATGGTAGTGGTGGGGTGCAACCTCTTCGAGTGGGGCACCTTCCTCAGACGCATCGACAACTTCCTGATGGACCTGCTGCTGGAGCCGGAGAAGGTGGAGGCTCTGCTCGATGCCCTCATGGAGAAGCATCTGGCCACCCTGGAGAAGGTCTGCGCCGCCGTCGGCGACGTGGCGGACGTGGTGCGCTTCGGGGACGACCTGGGCACCGATACGGGGCCCTTCATGCAGCCCGAAACCTACCGGACCCTTTTCAAGAAGAGGCACCGCATCCTCTGCGACTACGTGAAGTCCCACTCCTCCATGCACACCTTCCTGCACTCCTGCGGGTCCATCGACATGGTGGTTCCCGACCTGATAGAGGCGGGCTTCGAGATCCTGAACCCGGTGCAGACCAACGCCCGGGGCATGGAGCCGGAGCGGCTCAAGAAGGAGTTCGGGCGGGACGTGACCTTCTGGGGGGGCGGCGTGGATACCCGGTCGGTGCTGAACCGGGGAAGCCCCGCGGAGGTGCGCAGCCAGGTGCTCCGGCGGCTCAAGGTCTTCTCCGCCGGGGGCGGATTCGTATTCAACACGGTGCACAATATACTTCCCGATGTGCCGCCGGAGAACATCGTCGCGATGTTCGACGCGGTGCGGGAATTCAACGGCGCACGGTCCTAGGGGCCTGCGCAAGGAGAGAGCGGTGAGCGATGATCGTCTGGGCTTGGCCCTGGAAATGCGTAATGTCGGGAAGCGGTTCCCCGGCACCATCGCGGTGGACTCCGTAGACTTCGAGGTCTACGCGGGGGAAGTCCACGCCCTGGTGGGAGAGAACGGGGCGGGCAAGTCCACCCTGATGAAGATGCTGGCCGGGTCCTACAACGACTACACCGGGCAGATCTTCATCAACGACAAGGAAGTGTCCCTCCATTCTCCGTCCATAGCCAAAAAGTACGGCATAGGGATGATCTACCAGGAGCTGTCCTTGGCGAAACCCATCAGCATCGCCGAGAACATCCTGGCCGGGCACCTTCCGCGGAAGGGGCTCTTCATCGACCGGGCGGCCATGCGGGCCGCGGCCACCATGCTCATGGGAAAGGTGGGACTGGATCTGGACCCGGACCTGCCCATAGAGGACATCAGCCAGCACGAAGCCCAGCTCGTGGAGATAGCCAAGGTCATGGGCACCGCCCCCTGCATCCTGGTGATGGACGAGCCCACCAGCGCCCTGTCCCGGGAAGAGGTGGAGCGGCTCTTCACCATCATCGACGGATTGAAGAAGAAGGGCATGGCCATAGTCTACATATCCCACCACCTACCTGAGATATTCCGGGTCGCCGATCGGGTTACGGTCATGCGGGACGGCAAGAAGGTGGCCACCAAGGACATCGGCGAGGTCTCCCGGGAAGAGATAGTGCAGATGATGGTCGGCAAGTCGGTGAAGGAATTCTACAAGCGCCGGGAGCGGACCATCTCCGAGGTGCGCCTGCGGGTGCGCGGCCTTTCGCGCTGGGGCTTCTTCCACGGCATAGACCTGGAAGCCCGACGGGGCGAGATCCTGGGCATCTGCGGCCTTTCCGGCGCGGGCCGCTCCGAGCTGGCCCGGGTCCTGGTGGGCCTGGACGCCGCCGACCGGGGGGAGATCGAGCTGGACGGAGAAGTCCTCAAGGGGGAGGGCATGGCCTACTTCCTCTCCAAGGGCATCGCCTACCTGACGGAGGACCGGAAATCCGAAGGGCTCGCCCTGCGGCTTACCGTGGAGGACAACACCCTCGCCGCCGTGATTCCCCGCCTTTCCAAGGGGCAGTTCTACAACAAAAAGGCCGGAGGTCCGACGGTAGCCCGGCTCATCCAGGAGCTGTCCGTCTACCCGCCCGACCCGGCGCGGACTATCGGCAACCTCTCGGGGGGAAACCAGCAGAAGGTGCTCCTGGCCAAATGGATGGCCGGGGAGCCCAAGGTGCTCATCCTGGACGAGCCCACCCGTGGGGTGGACATCGGCGCCAAGATGATCATCCACGAGGCGGTGGAGCGCCTGGCGGAGGCGGGGAACACGGTGCTGCTGATAAGCTCGGACCTGCCGGAGCTGGTGGGACTTTCCGATCGGGTGATGATCATGCGCAAGGGCCGCTTCATCAAGGAGATGCCCTACGAACAATGCACCGAGGAAGCCGTGCTTCTCGCTGCGAACGGAGAGGAGACCGCGTAATATGGCAAAGGCTGCGGCAAAAGCGGCCGCCGTCGACGGACGGAGCGTGGGCTCCAATCGACTGGGCGGCATAGTCAATCAGGTGGGCATCTACGGGGTGGCCCTGCTGTTCATACTGCTGGGGGCGGCGCTGCAGGGCGCGGGGATCATCAACAATTTCCTCTCCGCCCAGAACTTCTTCAACATCATCGATGCCGTCGCCCTCTTGGGCATAGTCGCGGTGGGCATGGCCTTCGTCACCTATTCGGGACACTACGCCGACATGTCGGTGCCCACCACCATGGCCCTCACGGGCATAGTAGCGGTGGAAGTCCTGAGCTTCGGCTTCGTGCCGGCCCTCCTGGCGGCCCTCGCGGTGGGCTTGGCCATCGGGCTGCTCAACGCCGTGGTGGTGGGCAAGTTCAAGGCCAATCCCATCATCTGGACCCTGGCCATGAACTACGTGACCATGGGCATCATCCGCTTCGTCTGGGTGAACAAGCAGATCTACCCGGACATGAAGACCGACGACGCGCTGACCATCGCCCTCTTCGACAACATCTTCCGGTACCGCTTCTTCAACGTCGTCGGGCTTCCGGTGGTGGTGATGCTCGCGATGCTGGTACTGGCCCACTTCCTCATGACGGGGACGGCCTACGGAGCCCAGCTCAAGCTCACCGGGTCCGCCCGCAAGGCGGCCCGCTTCTCGGGCATCAACGTGGAGCGGGTGGTGGGCATCGCCTTCATCCTGGCGGCCTTCGCCGCCACGGTGGGCGGACTGACGGTCACCTCCCTCTCCCGGGTCGGCGCCTGGTACAACGGCGCAGGCTACGACTTCCGTGCCGTCACGGCGGTGGTCATCGGCGGCATGACCCTGGCGGGCGGCCGGGGCTCCATCATCGGTGTGGTGGGCGGCGCCTTCGTCATCGGTCTCATGAACAACATCATGACCCTCCTGGGCATCGGCACCTTCTCCCAGGACATGATACGGGGCGCCATCTTTATCGTGGTGGTGGGAATCAACGCCAAATCCTTAAGAAGCTTGGGGCGAGACGATGCGTAGCAAACACAGTACCCTTACCTGGGTGGACAAGAACCGAATTTTCCTGCTCTTCGCCGTGGTGTTCGTCTTCATGTCCCTCTTCGCGCCGCGATTCTTCAATGCCTTCAACCTGACGGCGATCATGAAGACCGTGGCCATGAACGCCTGCGTGGCCATAGGCTTCACCATCGTGATGATCTGCGGACAGCTTGACCTCTCCATCGGCACGGTGATCACCTTCGCCGGCGTCTTGGGTCTGGTGCTCAAGGAGCCCCTGGGCTACGCCGTTTCGGTGCCCGTGGCCGTCGCCGCCGGTGCCGCCGTAGGGCTCTTCAACGGGCTGCTGGTGGCCAAGGCCAAGATCAACTCCTTCATCGTCACCCTGGGCACCATGACCATACTCCAGGGGGCCATCTACACCATGACCAAGGGCAACACGGTGAGCCTTTCCACTCCCGACGCCTTCGCCGTGGCGGACTTCCTGGCCAAGCCCCTGCTGCCCCTGGTGACCCCGCGCATCCTGATCACCGCGGCCCTGGTGCTCGCGGCGGAAGTCTTTCTCCGCCGCACCCGCTCGGGACGCAACTTCTTCCTGGTCGGGGGCAACCGCAACACCGCCTGGCTGGCCGGCATCAAGACCGACGCCTACCTGATCGTCGCCTTCGTGCTCTCCGGGGCACTGGCGGCGGTGGGCGGAGTGTTCTTCGCCATGGAATCCAGCGCGGCGACCTTGAAGCTGGGAGACCAGTCCCTGATGTACGTCATCTCCGCGACCATCATAGGAGGGACCGCCATGTCCGGCGGCAAGGGCGGGGTGTTCCGCACGGTGGTGGCCATCCTGACCCTGGAGATGCTGTACACGGGCATCATCCTCTTCGGGTTCGGAAACGAGGTGAAGATATTCATAGCCGGGCTCATCCTCGCCGCAGTGGTG
>CAYUPG010000145.1:0-7577 GCA_964446515.1 uncultured Treponema sp. | reverse complement strand
TTGCCTTTTTTGTCCCCGCGGGTCGGAGCGCCCAAGGAGACCGAACCGTGATCGACCTATCCAAGCTCACCACCGAAAGCCGCAACGATGCGACCATGGACCTGGACCGCATGACGCCCCTCCAGCTGGCCGCGGCCATGAACGCCGAGGACGCCAAAGTCGCCGCCGCGGTGGCCGAGGTTCTGCCCCAAATCGCCGTCGCCATAGAATGGTGCACCGCAGCCCTCCGGGAAGAGGGAAGAATCATCTACCTGGGGGCAGGCACCAGCGGCAGGCTGGGAGTCCTCGACGCCGTGGAGTGTCCGCCCACCTTCGGCGTGGAGCCCGGCCGAGTCGTGGGCCTCATCGCGGGCGGACCGTCGGCCTTCGTTAAGGCGGTGGAGGGCGCCGAGGACAGCCCCACCCTCTGCGAAGAGGACCTCAAGGCCCTCGGCCTTGCCGAAAAGGACGTGGTGGTCGGCCTGGCCGCCAGCGGACGCACGCCCTACGTGATCCACGGCCTCCGCTTCGCTCGGGCCTTCGGCTGCCGGACGATTGCGGTGGCCTGCAACCGGCCCTCCGCCGTGGGGGCCGAAGCCGAGCTGGCCATCGAGCCCATCGTCGGCCCCGAAGTCCTCACCGGCTCCACGCGCCTGAAGGCCGGAACCGCCCAGAAGATGATCCTGAACATGATCTCCACCGGCAGCATGGTGGGCATAGGCAAGGCCTACGGCAACCTCATGGTGGATTTGAAACGCACGAACCAGAAGCTTCAGGTACGCTCGGAGAACATCATCATGACCGCTACGGGCTGCGGCCGAGAACGGGCAAAGTCGGCCCTGGAGGAGGCGTCCGGGAGCGTCAAGCTCGCCGTCGCCATGCTGCTGCTGAACTGCGGGGCCGAGGCGGCCGCGGAAAAACTGAGGGAAGCGGACGGACACCTGAGCAGGTTGGCCGTTAAAAAATAAGGAGGTCGGAACATGACCAACGTTGAATTGGCGAGGAGCATCGTTGCCCTCGTCGGAGGAAAGGGCAACATTCAGGCGGCGCAGAACTGCATGACCCGCTGCCGCATCGTCCTGGCGGATCCCTCCCTGGCGAAAACCGCCGAGCTGAAGGCCCTGGAAGGGGTCCTGGGCCTCGTGGAGGACGGGGACACCCTGCAGGTGGTCCTCGGGCCCGGCAGGGCGAAGAAGGTCACCGACGCCCTCCAGGAGGAGCTCGGCATCGCGGTGACCGGGGGAGTCACGGAGAACTGGCAGGCCAACAAGGAAGCCCTCAAGGCGGGTCAAAAGCAGCACCCCCTTAAGCGGGCAATCAAGATCGTCGCCGACATCTTCATACCCCTCATCCCGGCCATCATTGCCGCGGGGCTCTTCAACGGCTTCGCGAGCCTCATCGGCACTATGCAGGGCCAGAAGGTACTGCCCGCCGAGGGCTTCTGGAAGGCCACCCAGCTCATGTTCTCCCTCATCGGGAGCGGCTTCCTGGGCTACTTCGCAATCTACACGGGCATCAACGCGGCCAAGCAGTTCGGCGCCAACGAAGCCCTGGGCGGCATGCTCGGCGCTATTTCCATCGGCGGAAATATCGTCGCCCTCTCCACCATGATGGGGCTCTACGACAAGGCGGTGCCCCTCAAGTCCATACTCACCACCGGCAAGGGCGGCATCATCGGCGTCATCATCGGCGTGTGGATCCTCTCCAAGGTCGAAAAGGCGGTGCGCAAGCGCGTCCCGGACGTGCTCGACCTGGTGGTCACCCCCACCCTCACCATGCTGATAACCGGCGTGCTCTTCGTCTTCCTCATCATGCCCGGCGCCGGCTTCCTGTCCGACGGTCTCGTGGCGGCCCTGAGCGTCATCATAAACTCCTCCAACCCGGTGGTGAGCGTCATCAGCGGCTACGTCCTGGCGGCCCTCTTCCTTCCCATGGTGCTCATGGGCCTGCACCACGGACTCATTCCGATCTACGCGGTGCAGCTTGAGGCCATGGGGGGCGTGTCCCTCTTCCCGGTCCTGGCCATGGCAGGGGCAGGACAGGTGGGCGCGGCCATCGCCATCTACCTCATCGCAAAGAAGGCCAAGAACACGCGCATGCAGAAGGTCATCACCGGCGCCCTCCCCGCGGGCTTCCTCGGCGTGGGCGAGCCCCTCATCTACGGCGTCACCCTTCCCATGTTCAAGCCCTTCATCACCGCGGGCCTGGGAGCCGGCTTCGGCGGCGCCTACGTGATGCTCACCCAGGTCATGGCAAACTCCTGGGGCCCCTCGGGCCTGGTGGCCATTCCCATCATGAAGCCCGAGCACATGCTTAACTATTTCCTGGGCCTCGTGATCTCCTACATCGGCGGCTTCGTCATCACCCGGCTGGCCCTTTCGGAGAAAGACCTGACCAATGCGTAGAGGACCGGGGTATTCGGTATTCGTAAGCCGCTACGGAGAAGTCCGGGAGCGGCTGCGCAGCCTCGCCCGGGAGGGGAGCATGGTGTTCACCTCCCTGCACATCGCCGAGGAATTCGGGCCCGACTATGCCCGGAAGGCGGCGGAGCTGTGCCGGGACCTCGCGGATGCCGGATACTCCGTCATGGCCGACGTCTCCAAGCGCACCTTGGAGGTGTTCGGCCGCCGAGATGCGGTGGAACTGGCGGCGGAGCTTCGCCTCCACGCCCTCCGCCTGGACTACGGGTTCACCGAAGAGGAGACGGTCGAGATAGGGAAGCGCATGCCCCTCTGCCTCAACGCCTCAACCCTCTCGGGCGAAGCGGCTGGGCGCATCGCCCGCTCCGTCTCACGGCTCTACTGCATGCACAACTACTATCCCCGGCCGGAGACGGGCCTCGACCGGGAATCCTTCGACAGGATGAACCGGGCCTTGGCGGCCGCGGGGGCGGAGATACTGGCCTTCATTCCCGGGGAGGGCGAGCTCAGGGGCCCCCTGCACCGGGGACTCCCGACCCTCGAGGACCACCGCGATGCGGCGCCCTATGCCGCCTTCGCGGACCTGTCGCTGCGCCACGGAGTGGCGGGCATCTTCGTCGGCGACGGCCCCATAGGGGCCGAAGAGGCGGCGCGGATCGACCGCTTCATCGAGTCGGGTATCATCGAGCTGCCGGTACGCTTTTCCCCGCGGCACCGGAACCTCGAGGGCCGGACCTTCACCGTTCGGCCCGATACTCCCGCGGCCCTGCTGCGCCTGCAGGAATCCAGGGAGTACGCGACCGCAGGCCGGGCAATCGAACCGGAGAACACGGCCGAGCGGAAGGCCGGCTCGGTCACCATGGACAACAGCGGCTATCTGCGCTATTCAGGGGAGATGCAGGTGCTCAAGCGGGACTTCCCGGCGGATTCCAATGTCAATGTCATCGGGAAGCTTGAAGAAAGGTACCGCCTGCTCCTGGACAACATAGCACCCGGCGGACGGATCCGCTTCGTGCCGCCGACGGAAGGGACTCCATGAAGATACTCAAGGTAGTGAACAACAACGTGGTGGTATCCCTGGACGGCGCGGGCAGGGAAATCGTTGCCATGGGACGGGGCCTGGCCTTCCAGAGCCGTCCGGGGGACAGCTTGGACGAGGCTCGGGTGGAGAAGCTGTTCATCCTGAAGAACAGGGAAATGGCCACGAAATTCCAACAGGCTATCGCCGAAATACCCCTGGAGCATATCCTGCTCACCGAGCGGATCATCGCCATGGCCATGGAAAGGCTCGACAAGAGCCTCCACGACAGCATCTACATCACCCTCCCCGACCACATAAGCACCGCCCTGGAGCGGTACCGGGAGGGCATGGTGCTCAAGAACCCCATGCTCCTGGAAATCAAGCGCTTCTACCGGGAGGAGTACGCCCTGGGGGAAGAAGCGCTAGAGCTCATCGCGGCGGAAACGGGAGTCCGATTCGAGGCGGACGAGGCGGCCTTCATCGCCATGCACTTCGTGAACGCGGAGCTGAACGGGGACATGTCGGACATCCAAGCGGTCACCCGCTTCATCGACGAGATCGTCGGCCTCGTGGCGGCCCGTCTTCCGACCCTGCCGGACGAGGAGTCCATCACCTGGTTCCGCTTCGTGACCCACGTGAAATTCTTCGCCCAACGCCTGGTGCAGAACGCGGACTACGGCGACGGAGACTTCGAACTCTACGACCTCTTCGCCGAGAAGTATCCCGCAGCCTTCCGCATCGCCTGCGACGTGGCTTCCCATGTGGAGGCCCGCTACGGGCACCGGATCAGCAAAGAAGAGATGGCCTACTTGACCATGCACATACGACGGCTTTCCGCCGATTAAAGGGGGTTCCACCTATGCCGTTCTTCAAAAAAAAGCTCCCGCCGATAACCGTGCCGAGCCCCCTTACGGGGAGCATCGTGGCTCTCGAGACCCTTTCGGACCGGGCCTTCGCGGAAAAGATGATGGGAGAAGGCGTCGCCGTTCTTCCCGAAGAGGGAGTGCTCAGGTCCCCGGTGGACGGCACCGTGGACACCATCGCCGAAACGTCCCATGCCCTGGGACTCCATGCCGACTCAGGCTTCGATCTTCTCATCCACGTGGGCCTCGAAACGGTGAACCTCAAGGGAAAGCACTTCTACGCCTGCGTCGCCGAGGGCGCGCGGGTGCGGGTCGGAGACATCCTGCTCCGCTTCGACCTGGATGCCATCAGAGCGGCGGGCTATCAGACGGTCACCCCCATAACGGTGGTGGACGGAGAAAAGTTTCAGAGCGTCCGAGGCACCGGCGCTGCGGCGGTGGAAGCGGGAGCGCCCCTCCTGGTTCTGCAAAGGAAGGGTTCATGAAAAGCGCGGAATTCATCATCAGCGACCCGGCGGGCATCCACGCTAGGCCTGCAGGCTATCTGGTCAAGGAAGCGGAGAAGTACCGCTCCGAAATACGCATATCCTGCAGAGACAAATCGGCATCCGCAGGCAGGCTCTTCGCCCTGATGAAGCTCGGGGCCAAGCAGGGCGACACCCTGACGGTGAGCGCCGAGGGTGAAGACGAGGACGCCGCCTTGGCTGCCGTACTGAGCTTCATGAAGGAACACTTCTGATGGAGACGCTCATCGGGACCGCCGCCGCGGAGGGCGTCGTCCTCGGGAAGGGGGTCTATTTTTCTCGCCCTGAGGCGGAATTCGGCCCCCTCAAGGCTCGGGACGTCGAGGCCGAGCTTCATCGCCTGAAGACGGCCCTGGAAGAGGCGGCCGCCGAGCTCACGGAGCTCTATGTCCGCGCCAAAGAGTCCGTGGGGGAAGAGGGAGCCTACATTTTCCAAGTCAACGCCATGATGCTGGAAGACGAGGATTTCCGCGGCGCAGCATTCGCGGCCGTTCGGGATCAGGGCTTCATCGCCGAATACGCGGTCCGGCAGACCGCGGAGGAATTCGCCGCCATGCTTGCCGACACCGGGGACCCCTACCTTGCCGGCAGGGGAGCGGATGTGCGGGATGTATCCAGGCGCGTCATCGACCTGTTGACCGGCGAACGCCGCGGACTACCCGACTTGACCGGCCCCTCCATCCTGCTCGCCGAGGACCTGTTGCCCAGCGAAACCATGCAGCTGGATAGCACCAAGCTCCTCGCTCTTGCGACGGCAGGGGGATCGGCGACCTCCCATACCGCCATCTTGGCGAAGTCTTTGGGCATACCCGCCGTAGTCGGTCTCGGGGCGGCGAAACTTGCGGAGCTGGCTGGCCGGGAGCTGCTCGTGGACGGCACGGAGGGAACGGTGTGCGTCGATCCCGACGACGCGCTGCGCCGACGCGGACTTGAGGCCATGGAGAACCGAAGCAAGCGGCGCGAGAGTTTGCGCGATCTGGTCGGCCTCGAGAACCGAACCATGGGCGGCCGCAGGGTGGAGGTCTATGCGAACATAGGCTCTCCCGAAGAGGCGGATGCGGCTATGGAGAACGACGCCGGGGGCATCGGCCTTTTCAGGACCGAGTTCTCCTATCTCCGCCGGACGGATTATCCTACGGAAGAAGAGCTCTATGCCCAATATGTCGACGTCGCCCGCCGCATGGCGGGCAGGAAGGTGATCCTGCGCACCCTGGACATAGGCGGCGATAAGGATGCCGAGTATTTCAAATTGCCTCGTGAAGAGAATCCGGCCCTAGGGCTGCGGGGCATACGCCTCTGCCTGGCCAGGCCCGCCCTCTTCAAGACCCAGCTCAGGGCTGCGCTCAGGGCCGCGGCATCGGAAAACATTTCCCTCATGTACCCCATGATTTCCGCACCTGAAGAGCTGGACCGTATTGCCGAACTTATGGAAGAGGCACGGGAAGAGCTGCGCGCCGCAGGCCTCCCCTTCGCCGAGAAGATAGAGCAGGGCATCATGGTGGAGACCCCCGCGGCGGCTCTCATGAGCGACGTGCTGGCAAAAAAATGCGAATTCTTCAGCATAGGCAGCAACGACCTCACCCAGTACACCATGGCTGCGGACAGGCAGAACTCGCTCTTGGGCGCTTTGAGTTCCGGCGCCGCCGAGGCGGTCCTTCGCCTTATCGAGATGACGGTCGCCAACGGCCGGCGGGCGGGCATCTGGGTGGGCATCTGCGGCGAATTGGGAGCGGACCTGTCCTTGACGGAGCGCTTCCTGGCCATGGGCCTTGACGAGTTCTCCGTCGTCCCCTCGGCCGTTCTCCCGCTTCGGAAGAAGATCCGGGAATCCGAGTTATGATGTCGGACGAGGAAGGAATGCGGGCCGGAATCAGGATTATTCTGGACGCCGCCGGAGGCTCCGTGAATATTGAGTCGGCGAACTGCTGCGCCACCCGGCTGCGGCTGTGCTTCTTCGATCTTGAAAAGGTCGACCTTCCGCGGCTCAAGACCCTTGAAGGTTCTGCGGGGCTATTGGTCAAGGGCAGGGAGCACCAATTGGTGCTGGGCTTCAAGGCCGCTTCCTACTGCCGTCTCATCCGACGCGCCATGGAGAGCGGCAATTCGCCGCTGCACCCTTTGCGGTAAGCGCTCTTGGGTGCTACATTACTTGCATGATGAAGAAAATTCTTGTAGTCGTTGTGATCGCTATTCTCATAGCAGGCCTAGCCGTCGCGTGGGGTGCCTTTTATCTGTTCATCGCCGGCAAAATGGAGGCACCCGCATCGACCGTTCTGCGCATCGTCGCCGGGATCCTTTCGGGAGGATCCGTCCTAGGGTTGACCATCGTGCTCGTTGAGCGGATTAAAGAACTGAAGCGAGGAGAAGAGAATGATCTTAGCAACTACTGATTTCATTTCAGGAAAAGAGCTCGAAACCTTGGGCATCGTCAAGGGAACGACCGTCCAGACCCGCCATGTGGGGAAAGACATACTGGCGGCTTTTAAGACCCTAGTGGGCGGGGAGCTCGTCGGATACACGGAGATGCTCAACTCCGCCCGGGCCCAGGCGACCAAGCGCATGGTTGAGGAGGCTGAGAAGCTCGGCGCCCAGGGCGTCGTGTGCGTGCGCTATGCCTCCAGCGCCATAGCCCAAGGCGCCGCCGAAGTGATGGTGTACGGCACCGCGGTCCGCTTCAAGAACTGAGAAAGGCCGGCTGCGCGTCCCGAAACGAAGAGGCCCCCGGATCGATCGATCCGGGGGCCTCTTCTATGGCATGCCGCATCCCGGC
>CAYUPG010000144.1:0-7594 GCA_964446515.1 uncultured Treponema sp. | reverse complement strand
CATACCATCAGTATGGTACTACAGGTGTCATCCGTCAAGCTCCTCCCCCGCCGCCCGGACCAGGTCGGAGATCACGGCGTGGAAGGCGTCCCGCGCTTCCGGCGGGACGGCGGCGTTGAGGACGCCGTTCCATTCCGCCAGGGCCCCCCTGATGCGGTCTAGGGTCGCCGCGCCTTCGGAGGTCAGAAAGAGCCGGTAGGCGCGCGCGTCCTCCGGATCGCCCTCCCGGCGGAGGTAGCCCTTCTCCTCAAGCCGCCTGACGGCCCGGGCGGTATTGGCCTTGTCCACGCCGAAGATGCGGGAGAGCTGCTCCTGGCTCGCGCCGGGATGATCGTTCACCGCCAGGAGGTAGGCGTGCCGGCTGCTCCCGAGGTCCAGGTCCTTGAGGGCGCGGCCGATGAAGACGGATCCGTAGCGGTGCAGCATGGAGATGTGGATGGCCAGGTCGTCGCCGAAGTGGTTCACGGCCGCCTCCAGGCATCCGCGGCTTCCGAGGCGAAGGCGCGGAAGCCGCGCGGGGCACGGCCGAGGAGCTCCTGAAGCACCTCGGTGGTGCGCGCCGCCACGCCCAGGGCGGAAGCCGCATAGAGGCCCGCGGTCACCAGGGCGAAGCCCAGGGGCGTGCCCCGCGCGAGGGCGCGGAGGACATAGCGCGGCGTCGAAGGCCGCGCGTAGCGGACAGGACGCCCGATAGCCTCGGAGATCAGGGCCGCGACCTCGTAGTAGTCGAGGGCCTCCGCGCCGGTCAGCTCGTAGGCCGCACCCTCGTGCCCCGCCTCCAGCAGGACCTTGGCGGCGACCTCGCCGATGTCCCGAACGTCGACGAAGTTCGTCTTTCCCCTCCCCGCGGGCACGAAGATCTCGTCCTCCTCGGCTATCTCCCGGCGGTGGGTGGTCGAAAGGTTCTGCATGAAGAAGCTCGGCCGCAGGAAGACGTAGGGCGCCCCGCTCGCGGCGATGCGCGCCTCCGCCACGTGGTGGGGCACGTAGGGCATGCGCTCCGCCCCGATCAGGGAGAGGAAGACGATCTTCCTGCCGGGACGCCCGGCGGCTTTTTCGATGAAGGGTCCGAGGGTCCGGTCGATGTCGGCGATGGCCGGGGGCCGCATCAGGAAGAGGGCGTCGATGCCCTCCAGGGCCCCGTCCCAGGTCGCAGGATCGGCGAAGTCGAAGCGGACGGGGCGCACCGGGGATGCGGCGGCGCCGTGCCCGTCGTCGCCGTGCCCGGGCGCTCGGTAGCCGGCGGGATCACGCAGGGCGACGCGGATCTCCGCCGCGCCCGGGCCCCCGCCCCCGCCGCTGCCGCCATGGGAGGCACCCGCATCGGACGCCGCGAGAAGGGCCGCCACGGTTTCCGCCCCGACGTTGCCCCGAGCCCCGGTGACCAGGATCCGCGGACCTGCGGCGCTCAACGGGGCGCCCCCAGGCTCAGGAAGGGCGCGGAGCGGGACCAGGCGCCGGTTTCGGCGCACTCGAGGAGGAAACCCGCGATCTCGTCCCGGCTCAGGGCCGCAGGCCGGGGCGGCGTTCCCGAAGCGGCCAGACGCCCCGAAGGGGGCTCGTCGCTGAGCATGGGCGCCCGAACCAGGGTCCAGTCGAGGCCGGAGGCGGCGATGGTCCGGGCGGCTGCCTCGGAATCGGCAAGCACCGCCCCTGCGGCAAGCTTCATGATGCCGCGTACCACGGACCGGATGAAGGAGGGCGGGTCGCCTTCGAGCGCGACGCCCGCCCCCGTCATCCACACCAGACGCCGCACCCCCGCGCGCTTCGCCGCCGCGACCAGCCGTCCCGCCGCGGCCGCCATGACCGCGGGCCGGCCTGGAGCGTCCGGCCCCAGGGAGCTCAGGGCCGCGTCTGCCCCCGCGAGTCCTTCGGCCAGGGCGGATTCCGCGTCCGCAGAGGCCAGGTCGACCGTCCGCACCGCGAGCCGCTCATGGACGATGCCCAGCTTCGCCGGAGTCCTCGCGAAGGCGACCACTTCGTGCCCCGCCTCCAGGGCCCTCCGCACCAGGTGCACCCCCGTCCTGCCGCCCGCTCCCAGTATCGCGATCCGCATATGCTCCTCCTTCCCTGTGGGATAGGAGAAAGATACGCGTATTTGGTTGCGTAGTCAACCTTTTGCTATCATCTCGAATTTCGCCAAATAGTAGCTCATGTCCCCATGCCTGTCGCCGAAGGGGCAGAGGCCGAAGGTGATCTCCGAACCGTTGATGCGGCGGAAATCCTGCTCCTTCATGGCTTGCCGTTCGCCGGTAAAGATGTCCACCCACTCGCCCTCGATCCGGTACTTTTCGAAATCGTCCATGAAGGAGAACCTTCCGCGCCAATCGGTCAGGAGCACGAAGCTGTTTTTTTCGACATGCATCGCGCAGGAGATGATGGTCCTGACCAGGCGGTTCCCCTCGGGGGAGGCCGAATAGTTCCACCAATCGAAGGATTCGAAGAACCGCACGAGGAACTCCGACCCGGCGTATCCGGGAGGGGTATCCTCCGGCCTGATCACGTCCCAGGCCGTGAAGGTGTAGTAATAGGCCACCGGAGATCCGGCGAGGGCGAGCTCCCAGGCGGCGAGCATGTACTCCTCGTAGCTATGCGCTTCCGGGAAGGTCTTGTCGTCGGGATCCTTGCCCCGCTCGTAGGCGTACTCGGCGGTGAATACGGGCTTCTTCCTCTTCTCGATTTCCCGCAGGGTTTTGGAGTAGTAGTCGTGATGGATCTGCATGGTATCGAAGTCCAGCAGCTCGTCGAAGGATTCGTCGTATTGGACAAGCTTGTCGTCATGCACCGTCAAGAGCCGCTTATAGGCGTCGGCGTCGCGGATGTGCTGCAGGACGGTTCGGATGTGTTCCTTGTCGAGCTGATTATACGCTTCCTTGCAGTAGTCCCAGATGATGTTCGGATACGCCTGATATCTTCGGACTATATACGAGACGTACTCGGTTTCTTCGGCGGAGCCGGGTTCCGGATACTTGTTGCCCTTGTTCATCACGAAGAGATACAGATGGGCGCCCATATCCAATTCATTCATGCAGTCCATGAGCTTGTCGAAACGCCTGTAGAACTCAGGATTAATAACTGAGAAATCAGGAGCATCGTTGCTGCCGCCCCAATTGAAGAGCGGCGGCGGCACCAAGCGACCAGGGGTACCTTCCTTCGTCCAGACGCAGGCGTGGGCATAGACGTTCATCGCTATTGCATTGAATCGGTATTCCTTGAGCTTTTCAAGAAACTTCCGGGCCTTTTGCTCGTCGGACATCCAGAGGGCGAAAAGCCAATTACATTCGTACATGCTCATAAAATAGGGCTTTCCCTGCTTGGCGAATACGGGCCGCGCCTTCGCGGACATGACCTCCACGGGATACCGGGTCCCGTCTCCGACCGCGCAGGCGATCTTGCCCCGGAGAAGGGGCTCCCCGCTCCAGCTGCCGAACACGGAATAGGTCCACTCCCCTTCCGCAGGCAATGAAAAGCGAACGGTCATATTCGCGCTTCCATCATGGAAACCGCGCAGGCTCAGCCTTGCGCCTGACGCCGGGTGGACGAACTCGGCGGAGACGGCGGAAGTCCGCAGATCAATATTCGCCGACGGCATCGGAACTTGGATATCGTAGGGCTTATTGAGAATCGCAGTCGCAATCATACGCTTCCTTTACTCAGAATTTGCTCGGCAGGAAAAGAACTATCTCGGGCACGTAGGTAACCACGAACAGCACGATGATCATCACGAGGATCATCGGGAGTATTTCCTTGATGATCTTGATCAAGGGAACGCCCGAAATCGCGGAAGTGACGAAGAGCAAGGAACCGTAAGGCGGAGTGGAGAGTCCTATCATGATATTCAAGACCATCACGACCCCCAGATGAACCAGATCGATCCCTAATGCTTGAGCCGCCGGCACGATTATGGGAACGAAGACCACCATCACCACTATGGCGTTCAGGAAGCATCCTAAAATAAGGAATGCGATGTTTATGACGAACAGGAACAGGAATTTGTTCGCGGTGAACCCCAGAAGTATTTGAGAAACCATGAGCGGTATTTTTTCGTAAGTGATGATGTAGGAGAAGGGGAACGCGGCCCCGAGGAGCAGCGCCGTAATTCCGGTCATCTTGGCGGAATCGACTAATATCTTCTTGAATTCGCCCCAGCTCAGGGTCTTGTACAGGAACACGGAGACGATCAATGCCCATACGCCCGCGAGGGCTCCGGCCTCGGTCGCCGTCACGAAACCCGTATAGATGCCGACCAAGAGAATCACCGGCACCAACAGCGCAGGCAGGCTCCGTATGGTCAGCACGATCCATTGCTTGAGGGTGATGTCGATCCTTTCGCTGGGATAGTTCCGCTTGTTGGCGATATACGCGACGTACAGCATGAGCGCCGCGGCCAGCAGGACGCCCGGAACGACGCCCCCCAAGAACAGGGCTCCTACGGAGGCGCCGGACGTAGTGGCGTACAGGACCATGGGAATGCTCGGAGGAAAAACCGGACCTATGGTGGCGGAGGCCGCCGTGATGGCGCAGGAGAATCCGTCGTCGTAGCCCTTTTTGCGCATGGCGCTTATTTCCATGACGCCCAAGCCCGCCACGTCCGCGTTGGCCGCGCCGGTCATACCGGAAAAGATCAGGGACGCCATGACGTTCACATGCCCCAAGCCGCCCTTCCACCGGCCGACCAGCGTCTGCGCCCAATAGAAGAGCCTGTCGGTTATCTGGCCGCTGTTCATGAGATTCGCGGAGAACACGAACATGGGGATCGCGATCATTACGTATTGAACGTATATCTGGCTGCAGAACAGATTGGCGACCAGGTCCACGGTAGCGGCATTCCCCGGCTTCAACATGAAGTAACCGATGGACGCCACGATCATTCCGATGCTTATCGGCAACTTGATTATGAATGCCAGTATGAAAAGAGCAAAAAACACTATCAATGCGATACTCATTTCGACGCTCTCTTGCCCTCGACGGCGGTCAGATTGGTGATGCTTACGAAAAGCTTTCTGGAATACTGGAAAATCATCCCGACCAGGAAGTAGGTATAGACGGAAAAAATCACGCTCTTCCGCAAAGGAAGGGAATCGCTCTTTTCGAAATTGAGGAACACTATGTAATCGATGGACGGCAAAAGCGAAGCCGCAAAAGTAGAAATGACCAGCAAACTTCCGATGATATCGAAAATCTGCCTCCTCCTTTCGCTGCCGCCATTATAAAGAGAATCGAACTTGATATTCTCATCGGTGCGGTTCGCGTAGCAGCTGCCGAGGACGGCTATCCACAGAAAGAAGAGCAGGGAAAGTTCGTAGCCCCAAAGAATCGCCTTGAAGAAATACCGGAACACGATGCTGACGACGAAAACGAGGAACATTCCGAAAAACATCACCGTCGAAATTTTCTTCTCGATCAATTCCATTCCGACATCGAGCTTGTTAAACAACTTCAAAAGATACCGCATATAGGTTCCCATGCTAGAATATCCACGGGGTATGAAGGACATGCCCCGTGGCCGCAGCTACGTCGCCTTAGAAATTCTTGACCGCTTCGTAGTACTCCCAATTCCAATTCTTGGATTCGGTGGTTTTGGTCTTGTAGAAATCGTCCGCGTATTTCATGAAAGCCTGCTTATCGGGGGTGACTATGCGGATACCCTTCTTGGCGAATTCATCTTTGAGCGTCTTTTCGGTTTCCAGGAAGGTGTTGGTGGTGTAGTCGCAGCCGACCTTGGAAGCCTGCATGATCCAATTCTTCTGCTGTTCGGAGAAGGACTTCCACCGGTCCACATTGCAGGCGAGATGGAGATTCCACACCACATGGTCGGTCAGCACAAGCTGATCGATGACTTCGTCGAAGGAATTCGCCTTGGTCGTAGGAAGCGCGTTGTCCTGTCCGTCCACCACGCCGGTCTTCAGTGCCATGAACACTTCGTTGAGCGCGATGGGCACGGGATTGGCTCCCAGGGCGCCGGCGAGGGCGGTCCAGGATGAACCGCCGGGCATCCTCAGGGTGATGTTCTTCAAATCCTGCGGAGTTTTGACGTCCGGGACTTTCTTAGCGAGACTGACCTGGCGCGTTCCGACATAGGCGGTTCCCAGAATCTTGATTCCGATCTTAGCTTCGATATCGTCGAAAATCTGCTGCCCGACCTTGCTCCCGTAGAAGTCCTGTGCATGCTTGGCGTCCCTGAACAGATACGCCGCCTGGAACATACCCAAATAGGGGGCTTCGGGCTGGCTCCCCATGCTGTATCCCGCAAAATCCACTTTCCCCGCCTTCACGGCGCCCAGAAGATTGGTGGCGTTGTAGAGCTGGCCGCCGAAGAAGCACTCCACTTCCATCGTGCCGCCGGAAATCTTCTTGAGCTCCTCCGCGAATTTCGCGAGGCCCTGCGCCCAGGGATCCGTTTCGGGGTTCGCCAAAGCCAGGGTCAAATGGGTGACCTCGGCCGGCTTCTTCTCGGAAGCGCCTTCGGCGAAGAGAGAGAAAGCGAGCAAGCCTGCCATCAACAATACGCTTATGGACTTCTTCATACACATCCTCCTAAAACTATGCCGGACACCACGTACCCGGCTCAATCGCTATCGTTTATGCATCGCCCGTCTCGTTCGGCAGCGCCTCGCTGATGAAGGAAGCCGCCGACGGTACGATAAAATCCGCGATGCCCCGGGAAAAGTCGAATTGGTGCAGGCGACCGAGGGGACGCGCCTTGAAGGGATAGCCGATCATTTTCCCGTCGCAGACCATGCAGGCAAGGTCCGGCGAGCTCAGGCACTTTTCCACGACGGCCTGGCGCAGGGCCGCCGTCTCGGCGCCGGCGGCCGCCAGGCTGCGCAGCTCCTGCGGGTCCGCCTCCAGATCAAACAGCTGCTCCCGTCCGCCGTTCGCCATGTAGATGTACTTCCACTTCCCGTGGCGCGCCATGATCTTGAACTGCGCCGTCCCGGGCCTGCCGTGCATGGCGTATAGGAACTCCCGCCGATCCTCAAGGATATCGATGCCGTCCCGCAGGTCGGGGCACCCAGCGGCCTTCGTGGCAAGGCCGAACAGATCGACCAGGCTCACCAGCGCGTCCGATCTGGTTCCCCCCTTGAGGGCCGCCGGATGGGATAGGATGAAGGGTATGCGTACCGACGCTTCGTAGAAGCATTCTTTCTGCCATCCGCGATGGTCCCCGAGCAGGTCCCCGTGGTCGGCGAAGAAGCAGATGATGGTGTCGTCGGCGTCGGGCCGCGCATCCACCGCGTCCAGGATCTTGCCGATGCAGGCGTCGATGTAGGAGATTTCCCCGTAGTATCGGCTCTTCAGGTTGCGCGCCCACGCGGCGTTGATATCATCCGCGTAGACGATGTAGTTCATCCACGGAATCTGCTCGTCGTAATGATCGTCGCGGATATCGCCGGACACGGGGTCCTCCATGCCGTCGGGATCATACATCCGATTATAGGGAATGGGCGGCGCGCAGGGCGGATGGGGACCGATGAAGGACACCATCCCGAAATAGGGCCGCACGTCGTCGGAGGCCAGCTGTTCGACCGCCTTCTTTGCCGCAAAGGCCTCGACGACACCTCCATGGAGGAGATCGCGGCAGAGGCAGAAG
>CAYUPG010000143.1:0-7596 GCA_964446515.1 uncultured Treponema sp. | reverse complement strand
CGACCAGCCCTGCGGGGCCGTGGGAGCCGGCGTCCGCGCTGAGGGGGATGCGGTGGTCTCCAGCGGAACCGCGGAGGTCCTGTCCCTGGTGTTTCCCTCCGACAGGAGCGCCGACGCCCTCTACGACGGCTACTATCCCCGCTACCGGTCCGCCCTGCCGGGGCTGGACTTCACCTTCGCCCTGAACCACGTGGGCGGACTGCTCCTGCGCTGGTACCGGGACACCTGGGCGTCCGCGGAGGTCCTGCGGGCCGAGCGGGAGGGCGGCGACGCCTATGCCCTCATCGACGCATCCATGCCCGCAGGCCTCTCGCCGGTGCTCTTCCTTCCCCACCTCAACGGCGCGGGAACGCCGACCTGCGACCCCCTCTCCATGGGCGCCGTTCTCGGGCTCACCCTGGCCACCACCCGGGGGGACGTGGCCAAGGCCATCCTGGAAGCCCTGACCTTCGAGCTGGCGCTGAACGTGGAGACCCTAGGCCGCTGCGGCATAGTCCTCAAGAATCTGACGGCGGTGGGCGGGGGGGCGCGATCGCCCCTCTGGCTGCAGATGAAGGCCGACGTTCTGGGCGTGCCCATACGCACCCTTGAGTGCAAGGAGGCCGGATGTCTCGGGGCGGCCGTCATTGCGGGTTCCGGCGCGGGGCTTTATACTGGTATTCCCGACGGAATCGACCGGTGCGTACGTTTCGATAAAACCTACGAGCGCGACGCGTCCCGATCGGAAGCGTACGCGGAACGTTTTGCCCTATACAAGGAGCTCCACGGGACCCTGCGTCCGCTACACGAAAAACTAAGGTAGTGTGCATTATGGAAAGCGTCGAACTGAACACCATGCCCCATTCCTGCGCCCTCAAGCTGCAGGCCGTGTACGGGACCCTCAAGAGCGCGGAGCGCAAGGCGGCGGATTATTTGATGAACAACGCCGCGGAGATCCACGGATTGACCATCGTGGACTATGCGCAGAAGGCGGGCTGTTCGGAGGCCACCATAGTGCGCCTTTCCAAGCGTTTGGGCTACGACGGCTTTCCCGAGCTCAAGAACGACTTCGCCGCCCGCACGGCGGACCACTCGATCCTGGACTACCATGGCCTTGACGCCTCCGAGGATCCGGCGACGACCATGCGCAAGGTCCTCGAGGCGTCCTCCCGGGCCATCGTGGACACCGCGGCGGTGGTGGACGGCGCCGCCTACAACGGGGCCCTGGACGCCCTCTGCGCCGCCCGAACCGTCCTGTTCGCCGGGGTAGGGGACGCCGGCGTGGTGGCCGCCGAAGCCTACCAGCGCTTCCTGCGCATCGGCCATCCCGCCGCCTATTCCCAGGATTTCGACATACAGCTCATTCTAGCTTCCCAGCTCGGACCGGGCGACGTTCTGCTGGCCATAAGCCATTCCGGCCGGACCAAGAGCCTCCTGTCCGTGGTGCGCGAGGCGGAGCGGGCGGGGGCTACGGTGGTGGCCATAACGAATTATCCCCTATCCCAGCTGGCGAAGCGGGCGGCCTACGTGCTGCAGACCGCGGTATTCACATCCTACGTCTCCGGCGAAGTCATGTCCAAGCGGGTGGCCCAGCTCTGCCTCATAGAAAGCCTCTTCGTCAATTTCATGATGCGCAAGGGAGACGAATATCTCTCCCGCCTGGGAGCCTCCAACGAGGTGGTCCGGCAAAACAAGCTATAGGAGTCATGGGTATGGCTATAAGTAGAGCAATGGTCGAGGAGCGTCTTGCCTCCGCGGGCCTGAACTATGCGGTCCTGGAGCTGGGCTCCGGCTACTCGGTCATAGTTACGGAGCGCTGGGGTCGGATTCTGGGTCCCTTCGATACGGAGGGCCGGTCCTTCATGTGGCTCAATCCCCACGTGTGGGCAAGCGCCGAGGTCTTTTCCGCCGCCCTTGCGGAGGGCCTGTGGAACGTGGGCGGGGAGCGTTTCTGGATAGCCCCGGAAATTCGGCTCAATATCAAGGACCGCGCGGCCTTTTGGGAAACCTACGAGCTCCCCGCCGCCATGGATCCCGGCACCTGGAAGCTCGCACCCCGCGGCGCTTCCGTCTCCCTCTCCCAGGAGCTCTCCCTGCGCCTCCACAACCCGGCCGCCGGAGCGCTCGGCCTAAAGGTGGACCGGTCGGTGGCGCCCGTCCCCAATCCCCTCCGCCATCTAAGGTCGGCGGAGCGCCTGATGGACTGCGTCTCCTACGCCGGATACCGGCATGAGGTTTCCCTGGCGATGACGCAAACGGAGGACCGGGATGCCCAGTGCGAGGCCTGGACCCTCTGCCAGCTGGATCCGCCGGGCACCATCCTGGTTCCCTGCACCGCGGGAGCGGAATATCAGGACTACTACGAGGGCGTCGACGCTTCCTGCCTGCGCTTCGTCGAGGGTGCGGCGGCTTTTTCCGTAACGGGAACGCGGCGCTACAAGGTGGGGCTCCGGTCGCCCCAGCTTTTGGGGAGGGCTGCGTATCTTAAACTCGCGGGGTCCCGATCGGAGCTCTTCGTCCGGATCTTTCCCAACGACCCCTCCTCCGAGTATGTGGAGGAGCCCGGCGATCTGCCGGGCTGCCGGGGCCTTTCCTTCCACGTCTACAACGACGGCGGAGTCTTCGGCGGCTTCGGGGAACTGGAGTGCAACGGCAGAACCGTGGGCGCCCATACCGGCCGCGCTGAGAGCCGCGACGAGTTCGGCTTCTGGTACTTCAGGGGGCCCAGGGAGCGCATCCTGGACATAGGGCGCATCCTCATCGGCACCGGAGTGGACGCGGTGTAGTCGTGCGCCTAGGCTGCCCCGGGAGATCCTCCCCGGGGCACTCCGCTCCGGCTCAGTCCAGGGCCGTCCGGTTGGGATCCCGCCGCGCGGCGGTGCGCAGGACCGCGGGCAGGGGTATTTCGTCGTAGCGGCCCACGTTGTTCCAGTAGGTCAATCCCGGTCCTCCGGCATCCCGCACTCCCTCCACCTGCCTGCGCACGTAATCGGCGTTGTAGTACTTCCGATCATAGCTGACATTAAGGTAGAAGGACTGCACGTAGGGCCTGACCACGACCTTGCCCCGGGCTATGCGGTCCGTCCGCAGGGTTCCACGGTAGTAGATGCGGTAGGGCCGCAGCTCAGCCGGATCCTGGGCGAGGAATTCCTGCTCGAAGTGGCTCGGGTAGTACATGGGGCAGATGGCGTCCACGTACTTCGCCAGAATCTCCACCTCCTGTCCGGTCCGGGCGCCCGTGCGGTACCACCCGTTGGCCCCGTAGATGTCTATGGATATGGGCGCGTCCAGGCCGTGCCGGACATGGCGAAGGAAAGAGAGCATGGCGCTCTCCATGTCCATCCCCGGATCCCTCCAGCGGTACCGGGCGTCCCCCAGGTTTATGCCGTCCGTGGGAAAGCGTATGTAGTCGAACTGAATCTCGTCGAAGCCCCGTTGAATGAGCTCCCGGGAGACGGCGGCGTTGTATTCCCACACTTCCTCGGAGTACGGATCCACCCAGCGCTCGTCGTAGTAGGTCCGCACCGTCTCGAATTCTTCTTTGCTCGCCGTACCGGAGGTCGCGACGGACGGAGCCGCGCCTTGGGCCTGTTCCGCGCCCTGGGCCTGCGCCGGCGCTGCGGGCGCCTCGATCTTCCGTCGGGTCTCGTAGTAGCCGACCCAGGCCTCGTTCTTGGCGTTGTCCCAGACGGCGTACTTGCCGCCCTCCTTCTTGGCCAGTTCGGGGTCCTTGAATACCACGATGCGGGCCACCAGGTACACGCCGTGGGCCTTCATGGTCGCCGCCAGCTTCTCCACGTCCACGGGGTTGAATACCCGCCCCTTGGCGGCGATCGCCGGATCCCGGGGGCTGAAGCGGAGCCGCCCGTAGTCGTCCTTCATGTCGACGACCACCATGTTCTGCCGCCGCTCGTCGATGGTACGCAGGTAGGGGGCCAGGGAGCGCTCGTCCAGGGCATGATTGACCGGCAGGTACAGGCCCTCCTTGCCGTGGGCCGCCCGTTTGCGGGGGTCCTCAAGGGCGGCGGTCGGATCCAGGAGG
Source organism: uncultured Treponema sp. (assembly GCA_964446515.1). Lineage (GTDB taxonomy): Bacteria > Spirochaetota > Spirochaetia > Treponematales > Breznakiellaceae > CAYUPG01. Next base: position 3,575 of record CAYUPG010000143.1, on the reverse strand, counting down.
TGAAGCTCCGAGAGGTGTATCCCCTCGGCGGGTAGGGCCAGGGCGGCGGGTGCGCTTCCCAGCTTCGACTTTCCCAGGTCCACCCAGGCGCGCAGGTCGCCGCGGGGCAAGGCCTCGGAGGCCGTCGCCGGGCCTGCCGCCGCCGCGCCGGCCGCAGCAGCGGGTCGCTGCAGCTCGGCTATCTCGCCTTCCCGCAGGAAGAGCACCGACCGATCTCCCACGTGCAGAGATTCGACGGTGGAGAAATCCGCGCCGTCGGTCCAGATCGGGACGAAGGCCTTTGCCGCCCAATCCAGGCGGTACATCCTGCCCCGGAAGGTCTGGGCCGCGTATATCTCCGGCACGGCGCCCTTGTCCGACCCCGGGGCGGGCGGCGCGACGGCCAAGTCGGACACCTCGTCGGGATTCTTGGTGGTCTCGAGGCGCTCGAGGCCGGCGTTGAGTTCCGTCCATTTGGAGCCGGCACGGTCGACCTGCAGGTAGTGCACGCCGTATATCCCGTGGGACACGAAGACCGTCGTCTCGGGAAGGGATGCTACGGCCACCGATTTCAGTCCGTTGGTGCGTACGGGAACGCCCAGGCTCCTCCAGGTGCGGCCGGCATCCAGGGAAAGGAAAACCGTGTCCTTGGTCGCCGCGGCCATCACGTTCGGCCTGGCCGGGTCCGCCGCGAGGTCCTTCAGTTCCTGTACTATGCGCAGAAAGCTCTTCGCGCCCGCGTCGTAGACCTTGATGGTCTTGACCGGAAGTCCGGCGTTGCGCTCTTCCCAGTCCGCAAGGTTCTTGGAAGCCGCGATCCCTTTATCGCCCAGGATGAACCACTCATCCCCGGCGCGGAAGATCTTGCGGACCTCGCCCCCGGTCCAGAGGGTGTCCGATCTGCCGTCGGCGTGCAGACGGAAGAGTCCCGCGGGGCCTCCGATCAGGGCGTACGTCCCGGTCGGCAGTCCGGCCGCTTTCAGGACCTCAGGCGCCGCCTCGGCGGATTGCTCCGCCTCGGCTCCCCTGACGGCGGCCGGCAGAAAGGAAATCAGGAGCAGGCCGAAGGGAATAAGACCGAAGATGCAAAGGCGGCGGAACATCCGTGCTGAACCTGGGGCGATCATGTGCACACCCTACCGTATATGACCAATTTTGTTAAGCGCCGGAGCCTGCGCTTTTCCGGAAGAGCTCAGGCTCCGGCCGGCAGCCGCGTCCACCGGAAAAATCCTCCCTTCGCTATCCATATTCCGCAGGAGATGCGTATACTGGAATAACCAGGAGGGAAGTACGATGGGAGACAACAGGAAGCCGGCCACCAAGACCTTCGGCATACTTACATCCGGCGGAGACTGCCCGGGGCTCAACGCCGCAATCCGGGGCGTCTGCCGCGCCGCCCACGACCGCTACAACATGACGGTTATCGGCATCGCGAACGGCTACCGGGGTCTCATAGACGCCGACGCCCGCCTGCTCAGGCCGGAGGATTTCTCCGGCATCCTCACCCGGGGAGGGACCATCCTTGGCACCAGCCGGGAAAAACCCTTCAAGGCGAAGGAGGGCGAGTACGACGCCGATGTGGGGGTCGACAAGGTTGAGATCATCAAGGAAAACTACCGGCGGCTCAATCTGGACTGCCTGGTCGTCCTTGGGGGCAACGGCACGAACACCACGGGCTATCTCCTCTCCAAGGAGGGGCTCAACGTCGTCGGCCTGCCCAAGACCATAGACAACGATATCGTGGGCACGGACATGACCTTCGGCTTCCATTCCGCGGTCTCCATAGCGGCGGAGGCCATAGACCGCCTGCACTCCACCGCCCACAGCCACAACCGGGTGATGGTGATAGAGCTCATGGGCCACAAGGCCGGATGGCTCGCGGGCGTCGCGGGCGGCGGAGACGTGATCCTGCTTCCGGAAATACCCTACGATGTGGACGCCATTGGTCGTCACCTCCTCAAGCGGGCCCGGGACGGCAAAAGCTTTTCCATCGTTGTGGTGGCGGAGGGGGCCATGTCGGTCGAGGAAGCAGGGATGGACAAGAAGGAGCGCAAGAAGTACCGCGAAAAGACCGCCAAGCCCTCCATCGGCTACCGGGTCGCCCGGGAGATCGAGGAAGAGACGGGCATGGAGACCCGAGTCACCGTCCTGGGCTACCTCCAGAGGGGCGGCATACCCAGTCCCTGGGACCGGGTGCTCGCCACGAGCTTCGGCACCGCCGCCGCGGAGCTGCTCGCCCGGGGGGACTACGGCAAGATGGTCTGCCTCAGGGGCAACGACGTGGGATCGGTGGACCTGGCCGAGCCTGCGGGGAAGGTGAAGTCGGTTCCCGAGGGCCACTACATGCTGGATACCGCCCGCTCCGTGGGAACCTGCATGGGCGATTCATAGGGGAAAGGAGGCCTGAAAAAATCGGGGGGAAGCGCCCGAATCCTCGCGCCGCCCCCCGGCTCTCCCGACCAGGCCGTCTATGATGCCCAGACCCCGGCATGCCGCCGCGCCGTAGCGCGACTTCTTTTCCGCCGCATGTCCTTCAAAGCCGTTCCGAAATATGAGCACCAGCTGCTTGCCGCGCCTCTCCAGACGCAGCCGCATTCCCGGCGGCCTGTCTTCCGCGTGCTTGAGGGCGTTGATCACCAGCTCGTGGACGATGAGGGCGATGGTCGCCGCCTGCTCCCGGCCCATGCCGGTTTCCCGGTCCACATCGTACTCCGCCCGGAGCACAGAAGGGCCCGTCATCACCGTTGAGCGGAGCATTTCGGTAACCTGGGAAAAATAGGATAGCACCGATACCCTACCGTCTCCCTCCGTCCAATCGAAGAGCTCCTGCAGGCCGAGGAGAGTCCCTATGCGATCCTCGATATCTTCACGGATGCCGGGCGATACCTCGGGGATGACCAAGGGCAGGAGATTCAGGATGCGCTGCAGGGAATTCCGATAGCGGTGACGCAGCTCCCGGATCAGCAGCTCGCCGTCCCGGCTCAGCGCATCCCGGCGGGCCGCGTTCTCCAGTTCCCTGAGCCGTTCGGACAGGATGACCGCGAACCTCTCGAGGGTACAGGCTTCGGCTATGGTGACCGGTTCCGGAGCGTGGAGCACGATGCGCCCCCGTCCTCCCCGCTCGTCCCCAAAGGGTATGACCAGATCTTGAGCGAATGGGATACGTTCCCGGCCGGTTCGGCCGAAAGCAGCTTCCTGGGCATCGCCGGCGAGGGTACCCCGCAGCTCCCGCTCAGTGCATCCCCCGGGAGCTTCGTACTCGACGGCGAGACCGCCGATGCCCAGTATCGCCTCGATGCCGTCCGCCGCCGCCCTCAGGGCATGGCCTGCGCCGTCTACCCGCTCAAGGGCGGAGACCAAGGTCCGCTCTTCCGAGAGTGCCCTCAGCTGATCGAACATGGGATTCCCGGCTAGGGGAGGGGCTTGGGTTCCGCCAATGCGTAGCCTTGGGCGTAGTCCACGCCGATGCGCCGCAGCCGCTCCATGATGGCGTCGTTCCGCACATACTCGCCCACCGTCTTAAGCCCCATGACATGTCCCATGGAATTGATGGACTCCACCATGGTGTAGTTCACCAGGCTTTCATCGATGTTCTG
>CAYUPG010000142.1:0-7630 GCA_964446515.1 uncultured Treponema sp. | reverse complement strand
ACTTCCGAATGGGGACCGGGTCCTCAGATCGCGGAAAAGTTCAAGGCCGAAACGGGCATCTCCGTCCGCTTCGTCACCCAGGGGGACGGCGGCGCCCTCCTCTCCCGCCTGATCGCCGAAGGGGACAAGGCGGACGCGGACATAGTCCTGGGCCTGGACCAGAACCTGGCGCCCCGGGCTCTTGCTTCGGGCCTCCTCAGCCCCTACAGGCCCGCAGGGGCCGAAGCCGTCCCCGCCGAGCTGATCCTGGACGGCGCGTTCCGCCTCATCCCCTACGACTACAGCTACTTCGCCGTGGTGTACGACTCCGAGCGGATAGCGCGCCCTCCCCTGAGCCTCGAAGACCTGACCAGGGAGGAGTTCAAGGGCAAGCTCATCCTGATGGATCCCCGCACCTCCACTCCGGGCTTAGGCTTCCTCGCCTGGACCATGGAGGTCTACGGGAAGAGCTGGAGCGAGTACTGGCGGCGCCTTGCCCCCTCCATACTCACCGTCTCCGACGGCTGGGATACGGGCTACGGCCTGTTCACCGCCGGAGAAGCCCCCATGGTCCTCTCCTACACCACCAGTCCCGCCTACCACCTGGAGTACGAGCAGACCGAGCGCTATAAGGCCGCCCTCTTCTCCGAGGGCCACCCGGTGCAGATCGAGGCGGCGGGACTCCTGGCCGCCGCCAAGCGGCCGGAGAACGGGAAGCGCTTTTTGGACTTCATGCTCTCCGAGGGTTTCCAGTCCGTGATCCCCACGACCAACTGGATGTATCCGGTCACGGGCTCGACCCTTCCGGCTTCCTACCGCCTGGCGCCGAAGAGCCCGCGCACCCTGCTCCCCGCCGCCCCGACGGACGGGGATCTGGCTCTGTGGGCCGGCCTCCTTTCGGGCCGCTAGGATGAGGAGCCGCCGCTTAGGTCCGGCCCGCGCGCTGCCGGTCGCCCTTCTCGCCGCGCCGGCCCTGGCCGTCGCGGCGGCGGCCTTCCTGATCCCCTACGCCGCGGCGCTTGCGGAGGGCTTTTCCGGGGGGACTTGGGCGGCCCTGCGCCGCCTTGCGGACCCCGCCCTGGCGTCCGTGGTCCGCTTCACCCTCTTCCAGGCGGCGGCGAGCACCCTGGCCGCCCTGGCCCTGGGGCTTCCGGGGGCTTGGCTCGTTGGCGCGGGCCGCTTCCGCGGCGCAGGCATCGTGCGCTCCATCGCGGCGGTGCCCTTCGCCATGCCCCCCATTCTGGTGGTTCTGGGCTTCGTGCTCTTTTTCGGGAACGCAGGCTGGGCGAACAGGGCCCTCATGGCCGCCTTCGGCAGCTCCGAGCCGCCTCTGCGCCTCCTCTACAGGCCTGCGGCCATCATTTTGGCCCACGGCTTCTACAATTTTCCCATCGTGCTGCGCCTGGTGGGGGACAGCCTGGCCCAGTCCCGCTCTACCTACGCCGCCGCCGCCGCGAGCCTCGGGGCGGACGGGCCGACGGCCGCCGCGACGGTCCTCTTTCCCCTGGCCCTGCCGTCCATCCTGGCCGCGTCCCTGCTGGTGTTCCTGTACTGCTTCACCAGCTTCGCGGTGGTCCTTGTCCTGGGGGGCGGCCCCGCGGCGACCACATTGCCGGTGGAGATCTACCGCTATGCCCGCATCTCCCTGGACTTCACCGCCGCGGGCACCCTGGCGGCAGCGGAGACGATCATCGCGGCAGCAGTCTTCTGCCTGTACCTGTGGGCGGAACGGAAAGCCCGCCGCTTCGCCCCGCCGCTTGACCAGGGCGAGCGGACCATGGAAATCCGCGGAAGCTCCGCGGGGGCGCGCCTATTCGCGGGCCTCTACCTCGCCGTCGCGGCCATCCTGGTGCTGGGACCCCTAGTAGCGGTGCCCCTCGAGTCCTTCCTGTACCGGCCTTCACGCACGGGGCCGCCCCTGCCGTCCCTGCGCTGGTGGGCCGCCCTGGGGGCGAACGCCCTTCCCGCCCTGGCCCGTTCCCTGGTTCTGGCCGCGGTATCCGCAACGGCCGCCGTGGTTCTGGCCGTCCTGGGGGCGACCGCAGCGGCGGCGGCTGGACGGCGCTCCAGGGTTTCAGGCGGCCTGACCCTCCTCCTTTCGGCGCCCCTGGCGTCCTCCGGCATAGTGCTGGCCCTGGGCTGGCTGCGGGTCTACGGCGCCTCGGCCTCCCGAAGCTTCTGGGCGGTCGCGGCGGTCCACGCCGTGGCGGCCCTGCCCTTCGCCTACCGGTCCGTGTCGGAAGGCCTGGCGGCCCTGCCGGAAACGGCCCTGGACGCCGCCGCGGTCTTCGGCGCGAACCCCCTGGTCCGCACCCTCACCGTGGCCCTGCCTGCCTCCGCGGCCCGGCTCCGTTCGGCCTGGGCCTTCGCGGCGGCCATAAGCCTGGGGGAGCTCAACGCGGTCCTCATGCTGGGCCTGGAAGGCTGGGAGACCCTGCCCCTGCTGGTCTACCGGGCCGCCGCTTCCTACCGCTTCGGCGCCGCCTGCGCCGCCGGTACCCTTCTGGCCCTCGCCTGCGCCGGGGCCTTCATCCTTTCCGAGAAAAAACGATAGGGGAGCATATGGGAGTCGAGGTGCGCGATCTGCGAAAGGAGTATCCGGGTTTCTCCGTCGCATTGGATTTCGACGTGGCGGACGGGGAAACCCTGGTGCTCGCCGGTCCCTCCGGCTGCGGTAAAACGACAGCCCTGCGCCTCCTGGCGGGCCTGGCGGAGGCCGACGGCGGGGAGCTGTGCATAGACGGGATCGACGTGGCCGACGTGCCGCCCTGGAAGCGGAACGCCGCCCTGGTCTTTCAGGACCTCGCCCTCTTTCCCCACCTGTCCGTGGGCGGGAACGTGGCCTACGGCCCCGCGATACGGGGCGTGCGGCGGGCCGAACGGCGGCGCATCGTGGATGAGTGCCTTGCGGCGGTGCGCCTCTCGGGCTACCGGCGCAGGCGGGTGGATACCCTCTCCGGGGGCGAGCGGCAGCGCACCGCCATAGCCAGGGCCCTGGCCGCCTCTCCCCGCCTGCTCCTCATGGACGAGCCCTTCTCGAGCCTGGACGCGCCGCTGCGCAGGGAACTGCGCCGGGAATTCCGGGAGCTCAGGTCACGGTCCTCCCTGCCCTGCGTCTTCGTTACCCACGACCGGGACGAGGCGGCGTCCCTGGCGGACCGAATAGCCCTCATGGACGCCGGGCGCGTGGTGGAGACGGGGACGGCCCGGGATCTCTTCCTGCGCCCCCGGACCGGCTTCGCCGCACGCTTTTTCGGCTCAGGCGCCGTGGTCGAGTGCAGGATGGTCGGAGGCGGCGGCGCGGCCGCGACGGTGGACGGTCCCCTGGGACGGCTGAGAGTGCCGGACTCCGGGGTAGGCCGCTCCGGCGCCGCGGCGGCGGACGGGAAGCTGCTGCTCTTTGTTCCCAAGGACGGCATGACCCTGGGCCGCTGCGCCTCTCCTGCAGGCGGCCGCTACGCCTCCTGCTCGGGCACGCTGCGCGGGGCGAGCTTCCAGGGAGACCATCTGGCCCTGGAGATAGAGGCGGCGGAGGGCGTTATGCTGCAGCTCGAGGCGGGGTGCCGCGCCGAAATTCCCCCCCTGGGAGGCGTCGTTGAGTTTGCGGTGGACCAGGAGCTGCTCCGGGTAGTGACGGACTGAGGGGGTCAGAGCGCTCCCAGGTAGATCGAAAGGGCCACCTGGATGCCTCCGATGAGGGCGCCCAGCAGGGCTCCGAAGAGGTTGATCCAGCGCAGCTGGTCGGCCAAGACATCGAGCACGATGCGCTCCACGTCCTCCATGGCAAGGCTGTCGATACGCTCGGTGACCAGGGTCCGTATATCCAGGGCTTCCAGAGCGACGGGCAGCCGATCCTCCGCCGTTTCCAGGAGCCGGTCGGCGATGAACTGGTCGACCTTCGCCTTCCGCTCTCCCCCGGTCCCCAGCAGCTCCCCGAGGGTCAGTTCGGAGCGGCTTTCGAGGAAAGACGCGGCGGCGGCGGCGATGCGCTCCTCCGTCAGGGCCTCCTCGACCCGCGTCCAGAGAGCGGCAAGGCGGCGATGAAGCTCCTCAGGCCCCCCGAGGCCAAGACGCTCCAAGAGGCGGCCTGCGTTCTCGTCCAGAAGAGGCCGAGTCCACGCCGCGGCGACCAGCGCAAGGCGGCGGGCGGAGTCTTCGGTGGAGAGGAGTCGGCCTGCGGACGCGCCGATGAAGGCGGTCAGGCGCCTGCGGGTGTCCTCCTCCGCGAGTATCGAGCCTATCTGGCCGTAGAGATCCTCGATGATCTCCGGCATGCGGTCGTGCAGGGTCCGGTCGTACTGGGCGGCGCTGAGGAAGAGCCGCTGGAATACGTTGAGCTTCAGGATTGCGCTGCGGAGGAAGATGCGCCCCTGGAATTCCAGCTGGGACCTAACCTCTTCCCGCTCCAGGAAGGCGCGAAGAGACACGGTGAACTGCGGATAGGCGGCGTCCGCCGCCGCGGCTATGCCCTCCGCCGCGGAAGCCGCCGAAGCGGTCATGCCCGAGGCCAGCAGGCCCGTCAGGATATCCTGGAGCTCGTCGGGGGGGATACCGACCAGCTCGGCCAGGCTTTTTTCGGAGGCCCGGCGGGAGAGCTCCCGGGCAGCGAAGCGCAGGAGCTCCTCCGCGGCGGGGCCGGAGAGGATGCCCCGAAGGATGCGGGCCAGATGGCCGGTCAGGGCGGGAGGAAGTTCGGAGAGGCGCTTCTCGAAGAGGGTTTCGGTGTACCGGGCCACCGACAGCCCAAGGGCGGTCCGGAGGGACTCGGAGCGGAGCCTGCGGCGCAGTATGTCCACGGTGAGCAGTTCCCGCTCCACCATGCGGCCGATGTTGTCCGCCAGCTTGTGCCGCTGCCGGGGCAGGATGCCGGGGGTGAAGGGCACGGGGATGCGGCCGAAGAGGCGCAGCCGGCGCAGGGGCCGGAAGAGCATCTTTATGGCCAGGGCGTTGGTGACGTACCCTATGACGGCCCCCGCCGCCGGAGGGGCCAGATAGAGCAGGATGTTCATTGGGGGAGGTTTGCCGCAGCCGTGCGGGCCTGCGCCTCGTTGTCGTAGACCCGCAGGGCGGATTCGAGCATCCAGCCGCCCCCATCCCCTGCGACCCTGACCCACCGTACGGCGCCTTCCGCCGCCCCGACGGTCCGCCGCTCCGCCACTTCCAGAACGGCCCCGCGGCGCTGGAAGCCCAGGGAGATTCCCGAGGGATCGGGCATATCCATCACATGGGCGTAGGAAGGAACGACGACCCCATACCCCACCGCGGTGCGGGAGAGGGGGGGCGTGGGGGGAGGAACGATGCCCTGCTCCGACCCTCCGATCCGGCAGGAAACCAAGATGAGGGAAATAAAAACGGCAAGGCCGCCATGGCCTGAAACTCGCGATGGAAGTATACTCATGGCATGAAGAATATAGCTTTTTTTGCCGCCTTCGTCAGCATCGTTTCCGGCCTCCACGGTTTTTCCCTCCACTCGGGCGGCGGAATCCTCTACGGCAGGGCCGATGAGCTGGTCTACGCCGCATCATCGTCCTCCGACCTCTTGAGCCGCCTGGTCTGGCCCATGGAGGGCCTTGCGTACGGAGAGCTGGGCTTCGGCTTCGGGAGGCGGCGGACCGCCGATTTTTCATTCTTCGCAGAAGCTTCCGTGAAGCTCGGCCTTCCGGGTCGGACGGGAACCATGACCGACACCGACTGGATGAGCCCTTCGGGCTACCAAACCCACTACTCCGCCCATGACTGCCTCACCGACCGGGCCGTCCTGGCGGACTACCGCCTGGGATTCCTCTTCCCCGTCAAGGATCGCCTGACCCTCTCCCCCGTCATGACGCTCTCCACCATGTCCTTCTCCTGGACCGCCCGGGACGGCTACCTCCAGTACGGTCCCAATGCCGGTTCCGGTCCCTACGTGCCCTGGGATTCTTCCTTCGCGAAGGTCCGCTTGGACGGCGAGGGCATCCTCTATTCCCAGGATTGGCTCATCCTTGCCTTCGGCCTTGAGCTCGGCTGGGACTTCTCGGAACGGCTTGCCCTGAAGGCTGCATTTTCCGCCGCCCCCTTCATCGTCTGCGGCGCCCAGGACGACCACCTGCTGCGGAACCTCCGCTTCATCGACGTCATGACAGGCGGCTACGCCTTCGATCCGTCCCTTGCCCTATCCTACCGTCTGGATGCGCGCTTTTCCCTGTTCCTGCGGGGAGCGTATCGGCATATCGCCGGGGTCAGGGGCGATACGTCCCAGGAGGCCATCGATACGGGAGAGAGCTACGGATTGACGAAGAATACCGCAGGCGCCGGCTATTCGGCCTTCGATCTGGCCCTGGGCGTGCGCTTCAGCTATCTGCGCTGACGGGGCTGCACGACGGGGGGCTCAGGCCAGGCAGGCCTTGAGGCCTTCCAGGAGCTTGCGGTCGGAATCGGCCAGGTCCAGCCCTTCGGTCTCGGCCAGGGTAGCCCAGCGCCACTCCGTATGTTCCCGGAGCACGAGGCCGTCGGCGGCGAAGCGGACGCGGTAGGCGGTGAGGATGCGGCTCTTGCCGTTGTGGCTGAAGCGGGCGGAGGCGAGTTCGTCCTCCACCTGCGCCGGCACTCCGAACTCTTCAAGGTACTCCCGCTCCAGGGCGGCCCTATCGTCCTCCCCGGTCTCCACCTTGCCTCCGGGAAACTCCCAGCGTCCCCCTATGGCTCCCCCGGGGACGCGGCGGGCCACAAAGACCCTACCGCCCTCGTAGGCGATGCCCGCCACCGAGCGATGCTCGACCGTATCCGGCATCAGAGGAAGAGGACCGTGGGGAAGAGGAAATGGGCTCCCGCGGAGGCCATGGCGAAATAGCCGAACCATTTGCGGTTTTTTACGAAGATGCGCTCGAATTTTTCGGAATCCCGACCCTCGAGGGTGGAACGGGTGCGGTAGAATTCAAAGATGAGGGTGAAGCCCGCAGCCAGGCCCGCCAGGGCCGGCGCCAGGTCTCCCACCACGGGTATATCTCCGCGCACGACGGAGAGAAGCTTGAAGAAGCCGACGGCCATGGTCATGACCCCCGCCACGAGCCGGAATGTTTCGTCCAGGGCGTAGGATTTTAGTCCGTCCAGCACCGACGCGCGCGCGTCGGCTTCAACGACCAACGCATACCCTGCGATCGCGTTAAACAAAATGGATAGAAAATAAAATTGGATCATCCTTCGCCTCGTATAGGGTCTGGGTAAAAGATACCCCATAAGGGGTGGGAGGTCAACTCCGAAAGAAAAACAAAAGGCTCGCACGTCTCAAAAATCTCTATTTTGGCCGCACCTGGAAGACCACGGGCTTCCCGTCCCCCTGCAGGACCACCAGGAGGCGGGGCGCGTCCAGGGGAAGGGCGAAGCGGAATTCCTCCTCGTCCCGGGGGGCGAAGTGGAGGGTCTGCTCCCAGGCGGCTCCCGCCGGGGCGCTCACCGCCATGGCCACCGGTCCGACGTAGGCATCCTTCCCCTCCGCCTTCTTGACGAGCGCCAGGTAGGTGGTCCCCTGGAAGCGGAAGGCCGAGAGGGCGATACGGTTATTCCCCAGGCGTCCCTCGTCGTCCTTGGGAAGGAATACGGCCGTCACCACGGCGGTCAGGCTCAGCATGAGGACCGCCAAGAAGAGGAAGGCCAGGGGCTTGGTGGCCGTGAG
>CAYUPG010000141.1:0-7641 GCA_964446515.1 uncultured Treponema sp. | reverse complement strand
TGGCGGGGTCCTCCAGCTCGAGGCCCTCGTGGCTCATGTGCCACAGGTTGTCGTCCCGGCTGTAGGAATCGCTCTTCTTCATGGGCACCGGAATATTCCGCTTTTCCAGGTACTCGATCTCCTCTTCCCGGCTCTTGATGTCCCAGGTCCGCCAGGGGGCGATGATCTCAAGGTCGGGGGCGAAGGCCATGATGCCCAGGTCGAAGCGAACCTGATCGTTTCCCTTGCCCGTTGCCCCGTGGGCGATGGCCACGGCGCCCTCCTTGCGGGCGTAGTCCACCAGGACCTTGGCGATCAGGGGGCGGGCGGTGGAGGTGCCCAGGAGGTACTTGTCCTCGTAGACGGCCCCGGCCTTGAGGGCGGGCCACACGTAGTTCTCCACGTACTCCTTCTTGACGTCCGCCACGTAGCAGGAGGCGGCCCCCGTGTCCAGGGCCCGCTGCTTGATGGTCTTCCAGTCCGCCTCCTGGCCCACGTCCACGCAGACCGCGACGATCTCGCAGTCGTAGTTCTCCTTGAGCCAGGGGATGATCACCGTGGTATCCAGGCCGCCGGAATAGGCCAATACGATCTTCTTCTTCATGGTCGTCTCCTTACTGTGCCGAGGTTTCGTCAAGAACGGACCGGAGCAGCTCCAGTCCGCGGTCAATTTCTCCGTCTTCTATAATATAGGGGGGAAGCAGGCGCAGGGTCCGCGGCCCCGCGGACAGGAGCAGGAGCCCCCGATCCAGGGCGGCCTCCAGCACGGGCCAGGCCTCCGCGCCTATGTCGATGCCCAGCATCAGGCCCGCGCCCCGGACGTCCCGCACGACCGGATGCTTCCAGGCGCGGATGCCCTCCATAAGCCGCCGTCCCTTGCGGGAGATCTCCGAAAGGAAGGCCGGATCGTCCACGATGCCGAGGACCGCCAGGCCCGCGGCGGCGGCCAGGGGATTCCCGCCGAAGGTGCTGCCGTGGTCCCCGACGCCCAGGACCTCCGCCGCCCTTTCCCCCGCCAGGACGGCCCCCACGGGCACGCCGCCTGCCAGCCCCTTGGCCAGAGTGACCACGTCGGCCCTCACGCCGAAGGACTCGCAGGCCAGGAAGGTCCCCGTGCGGCCCACTCCGGACTGGATCTCGTCGAACATGAGCAGCACGTCCCGCTCGGCGCAGAGGGCCGCGGCGGCGCGTACGAAGTCCGCATCCAGGGGCCGTATGCCGCTTTCCCCCTGCACGGGCTCAAGCAGGAGCGCGCAGACCGTCCCGTCCAGGGCCCGGTCCAGGGCCGCCGGATCCCCGGAGGGAATGTGGAGGAAGCCCTCGGTGAAGGGGCCGAAGTCCACGTGGAACCGATCCTGCCCCGTGGCCGACAGGGTGGTGATGGTGCGGCCGTGGAAGCTCCCCTGGAGGGTCACGATGCGGTGCCGCCCGCCCCCGTATTTGAGGAGGGAATACTTCCGGGCAATCTTGACCGCCCCCTCGTTCGCCTCCGCCCCGGAATTGCCCAGGAACACCTTCCGCATGCCGGCCTTGGAGCAGGCGGCCACGAGGCGCTCGGCGAAGGCCAGGGACGTGTCGCTGAGGAAATAGTTTGAGGTGTGGATGAGCCGCCCCGCCTGGGCGGCGACGGCCTGGGCTAGAGCCGGATGTCCGTGGCCCAGGCAGCTGACGGCGATGCCGGAGCTGAAGTCCAGGTACTCTTTTCCTTGGATATCAGTGAGCCGGGCCCCGGAGCCGGAAGCGAAGGTCACCGGCAGCCGGTGGTAGGTGTTCATGAAGCAGTCGTTCATCGTGTTTCCTTATTCGATCATCGTTCCGATGCCCTCGTCGGTGAAGAGCTCCACCATGAGGGCGTGGGGCAGCCGGCCGTCGATGATGTGGGCCTTGCGCACCCCGCCGTCCAGGGCCAAGCGGCAACAGTCAACTTTGGGGATCATCCCCTTGCTGACGATGCCGTCCTTTACAAGGGCATCCAGGTCCGACTTGGCCACCTGCTTGAGCAGGGAATCGCTATCTTGCACATTCTTCAGTATGCCCCGCACGTCGGTCATGAGCACGAGCTTCTCCGCCCCCAGGGCGGCGGCTATCTTGGCGGCGGCGGTATCGGCGTTCACGTTGAGGGATTCACCCGCGTCGGCGCCGACGCCCAGGGCAACCGTGGAGACCACGGGGACGTAGCCCCGGTCCAAGGCATCGGTGATCACGGCGGAATTCACCGCCGTCACGTCCCCCACGAGCCCCAGATCCTCCCCGCCGGTGCGCAGGCGGGTGCCCTGCAGGAGTCCCCCGTCAATGCCGCAGAGGCCCAGGGCCTTGCCCCCCGCCCCCTGGATGAGGGCGACGATGTCCTTGTTCACCTTGCCGCTGAGGACCATCTGGACTATCTCCATGGTCGCCTCGTCGGTGTAGCGCAGGCCCTGGACAAAGCGGCTCTCCACCCCAACCCGCTTGAGCATGGCCTCTATCTCAGGCCCTCCGCCGTGGACGAGGACCGTACGGATGCCCACGCAGGACATGAGCACGATGTCCTGGATGACCGCCGCCTTGAGCTCCTCGTTGATCATGGCGTTGCCGCCGTACTTGACCACGATGGTCTTGCCCATGAATTTCTGTATGTAGGGCAGGGCCTGGACCAGGACCTGGGCCCTCTGGGGATTCGTTATGGACGTCTCTTTCATGCCTTCTCCTTCCGCGCTCCGGTCCTAGGACCGGTAGTCGCCGTTGATGCGTACGTATTCGTAGGTGAGGTCGCAGCCCCAGCAGGACGCTTCGCGGCCAAGGGCCGCGCCGCGGCCGTCGGCCGCGTTCAGGGTCACGAGGATCTCTATCGACTCCTGGGACAGGACTTCCTTGGCCGTCTCCTCGGAGAAGGGGACGGAGGCGCCTGCGGCGCATACCAGCACTTCACCGGCGGCGCTGCGGAAGCGCACTTCCACGGAGGCGGGGTCGAAGGCCGCGCCGGAATAGCCCATGGCGCAGAGTATGCGCCCCCAGTTGGCGTCGGCGCCGAAGCAGGCGGCCTTGACCAGGCTTGAACCCACCACCGCCTTGGCCAGGGCCTCCGCGGTCTCCTCGCTCTCCGCTCCCGAGACCGTACAGGTGACCAGGTGCGTAGCCCCCTCCCCGTCCCGGGCTATGGCCTTGGCCAATTCCACGCACACTTCCTGCAGGGCCGCCGCAAAGGCGTCGTAGTCCGGCCCGGCGGACCGGATCGGAGGGTTCTCCGCCGCTCCGTTGGCAAGAATCAGGACCGTGTCGTTGGTGGAGGTATCTCCATCCACGGTGACCCTGTTGAAGGAGCGGCGGACCGCCGTCCTGAGGGCCGCGTCCAGCAGCTCGGGGCTTACGGCGGCGTCTGTGGTGATGAAGGAGAGCATGGTGGCCATGCTGGGGTGTATCATTCCGGCGCCCTTGGCCATGGCGCCCATGCGCACGCGCTTTCCGCCCAACAGGAACTCCACGGCGATTTCCTTTTTCCGGGTGTCCGTGGTCATGATCGCCTCCAGGGCGGCGCCGTGGCCTGCGGCGTCTGCGGAAAGGGAGGCGGCGAGGGATGCCATGCCCGCCTCGGCCTTCTCCACGGGCAGGGGCACCCCGATGACCCCCGTGGAGCCGACGGCCACGTCGGCAGGCCTTAGGCCCAGGGCAGCCGCGGCGGCGGCGGCCATCCTGCGGGCGGCCTCCATGCCCGCCGCGCCGGTGCAGGCGTTGGCGTTGCCGGAGTTGCACACGATCGCCCGGCAGCGGCCGCCGGCCAAATGATCCTGGGTCACCAGTATGGAGGCCGCCTTGACCGCGTTGGTCGTGTACATACCCGCGGCGGCGCACTCCCGGTCGGACGCTATGAGGGCCAGATCCCGCTTATCGTTCTTCTTGCGGATGCCGCACCAGATACCGCCGGCGCGGAAGCCCGCCGGGGCGCAGACGCCCCCATCGATACGTTCCATAGAATACCTCCTCCGGAACACACGGCTCCGGCGATATGCGTGTATGCTGTGCGGTTTGAGTTTAACGACGACGGAGACGGAGGGAAAGGGGACGGGAGCGGAAGAGGGCGGAATACAAGACCAATTCCTGTTGTTGCGGTGTATTCATGATTCTAAAATTGCATAAATATTTATTTCTGTCAAGAACTTGTTAGGGACAAACACCATCACACTTGTCGAGACAACATCTCGATAAAATAGAGAAATAAGACATTTTTATATCTCACAAGCAATAATCAGATGAACAATTAACCCATTCGGCATCGAATTTAAGCTCTTCCTTAATGAAAAAGCCTTGACCAAGCCGATAATTTTAGCATATTTATACATCGTCGCAGAATTTGACGGATACCGAATGCCGGGCTACACTGGCAGGGATGTAGAAAAAGGGGGAACCCCATGATGATCCAAACGGTTGAGCCGGAGGTGCTTTTCGATGCCGCCGCGGAAGCGGCCTTCGAAGACGACGAATCCTGCAGCGGCAAGATCTACTGCGCCAACTGCATACACTGCAAGCTGGTCCCCTCCAGTCCCGACGGGGACGACCGCTACTTTCTGCGCGTGCGCTGCGCCGCGGGGAAATGGCGGAAGAAGCTCGGCGAGGAGAAGGTGTACAAGTACTGCACCGTGGCCCGCCGAAGCCTGGACGGTTGCGACTCCTACGAGGAAATGGGCGATACCCGGGAGTACATCCGGGAGCTGAAGAAGAGCCTTCCGGTGAAGGACGAGATCTACGTGTTCTAGAGGACCGGGCGCGCAGGCCTTTGCGCGCCCGGGTCCGTCGTGGTATACACTCCCTATGGGAATAACAAGACTGATAACCATCGCCGCCCTGGCGGCCCTCATCGGAGCCTGCGCGTCCGGGCCCGTCGTCGTTCAAGAAGGACTTACCCCCGCGGAGCTCATCCAACGGGCCCAGGACCTCTCGGACCGCAACCGGTACAGTCAGGCGGCGCAGTACTACCAAGCCATCCTGGAGCGATACCCCGAAGACCTTTCATCCGTCTGCGCCGCGGAGTACGAGATCGCCTTCATCCTCTACAAGCAGAAGCGCTACGAGGAATCCAAGGCCGGCTTCCGCGCGCTCCTGGCCCGCTACGACCAGCAGGACGCCGAACTCCTGCCGCCCCAGTTCAAGATCCTCTCGGAGAAGGTGCTGGGCAGGATGGAGCTGGACAAGAAATAGGTTGAGGCAGGCGGACTTCGCCGGAAGCAGGCTTGAGCCGTGGGGCTCAGGCCTTTCTTTTTTCCGCCTCTTCGTCGCCGGCCCGTACGTATTCCGAGCCGAAAAGGGCAAAGAGCTCGGTACGGCTCTCTATTCCCAGCTTGTTGTACAGATTTCCGGTGTGCGTCTTCACGGTGGGGATGGAGATGTCCAAGATCGATGCGATTCGCTGCTGGCTCGCCCCGGCGAGCACGTGCTCCATGATTTCCCGCTCCCGCGGGCTCAGGGCGAAGTCCATAGCCACCTTCGACACCTGGGGCATGGGCCTGACGAAGCAGAGCAGGCGGAGCGGGTCCGACCACCTGTCCCTGTGGATCAGGAACTGCAGACGAACTACCCGAATGCCCCCGATGCCCACCCGCAGCAGGGCCCCCGTCTCCAGGGAACTTCCCCGACCTTCCATTAAGCGCCTAAGGGTGTTTTTAATAAGATCCCCCTGCTCGAAGAGGGAATCGAAGGACCGCTGATAGCGGCCTCCCGATCCGATGATGCGCCCCGCCGCGGTATTGCCGACGGCATAGTTCAGGGTGGGGTCGAACACCAGCAAGGGCTCGTCGCAGGAAAGGAGCATGCTTTGGTCCGCCGCTCCCCAGGAGTCCCTGAATAGGTCGTACCGGGCTATGGCCAAGAGCACCAGGGCGGACCAGAATACGGGCACCAGGTTTCCCTGGGAGGGGATGTGGAAATGCCCCAGCACCAGATCCAGGGCGACGCCGATGGGGATGCCTATGAGCGTGGCGGCAACTATGACGATGGTCTGCAGCCGCTTCCTGCGCAGGCCGCTCCTGGATGCCTGCAATGCAATCAGAATGAGTCCTGCCAGCGAATAGGCGTTTGCAGTCATTTGATGGGCTATATAAAAAGGACCGGAGGGAAACTGCCGCGCAACGGCGTTCCAGCCGAGGTTGGCGGTCTGGATGATGAAGACCGGAATCAGGACCGCCCAGATCAGCAGGCGGCCGTGCTTTCCGAGGGTGAAGCCGCTCATGCTCTTGAACATGAACAGCCCTGCCACCGAATAGGTTCCCGCCCCCAAATAGGCAACCCGCTCGAAGACTGATCGGCCTGCGTGATTCGCGCTCAGCAGTATGCCGACCACCCCCGCCGACCAGATGCAAAACAAGGCTTCCACAAGGATGAACAGGCGCACGGTGCGGGACCGCTTATCCAGAGTGAGGCCGAACAGGGCGAGGTACGCGTAGGAAAGGCACGCGACCAGGGACGGTATTGCGGCGAGGGGCACCATGCTCCCCAGTATACCGCATTTTTCTCCTCCTCATACTTTGGTCTGAGGCGGAAAACGGCAGCTGCGGAGATAATGGCGGCAAATCGCCGGTTCACGGCACATTAAAATGGAGGACATCGTATGGTGATCAAGAAGAGTCTGGTCGTCGCCGCGTTATGCTGCATCCTGGGAATAGCTTTCCAGCAAAGGACGGAAGCAGCGGAACAGGAGCTGCCCGCAGCGGCGCTGGTGGTTAATCCCCTGGGGTTCTTCCAGTTCGGCCCAATTCTGGACCTGGAACTGCGCGTCCAGCCGAACGTTGTCGCCTTCCTCCACTACCGGCATACGGCCTTCGGGGCTCTCGCCCATGCGCTCATGGTTTCCGAGAAGGAGGAGCTGTCCGCTTCCAGCGGAGCCTTCGGCGGAGGGCTCCGCTACCTGTTCCCCCTGGCGAGGGGCCCGCACCGGCCTTACATCGGCTTCCTCATTGAATACGGCTGGACCGGATACCGGGGATCCATCGGCTACTCCGATGAGTACGAGGGGACCTCCAAATACGTGGATTTCATCGCCAACGGCGGTTTCCGCTGGAATTTCCAGCCCCTCATGGTGAACGTGGGGGCTTACCTGGGTTCAGGTTCGGTGCTCGAGAATGAGTACAAATACAAGGACACGGGGGAAGTCGTGCAGGGCAAAAAGGACTCCATGGTCATAGCCATGCTGGAGCTCTCCTTCGGATTTGCGTTCTAGAAAAAGGGAGGATTGTATGAAGCGAACTGTCCGGAACGTGCTGGTATCCATTGCGGCTCTGCTGCTGATCGCGGGGTGCGCCTCAACGGGCAGGCCCTTCGCGCCGACGGCCGTCGAGCCGGGCAAGGCGGTGGTCTATTTCTACCGGCCCAGCGCCTTCACCCTCAGCGGAAGGACCATCTTCATGGCCTTCCCCGGTTCGAACCTAAGCTACGCCATGGTGAACGGGGGCTACTATCCCCTCGTGCTTGATCCGGGAACCTACGAGATAGGCGGCGTGGGAACGGATGCCAAGCCCGTGTACTTCTCCATAAGCGTCAAGGAGGGGGATGAGCGGTACGTGCGGGTCGCCTTCGCCGAAACCATGGCCCTGACGGTACCCGCAAGCTTCCGCGAGGTCCCCGCGTCTCAGGGTTCCCAAGAGATACGGGCCTGCGCCTTGATCTCTCCGAAGCGGTAGAAAAAGGAGGCCGGCA
>CAYUPG010000140.1:0-7654 GCA_964446515.1 uncultured Treponema sp. | reverse complement strand
CTGCCGCGCGCTGCGCCGGGCATCGTGCGGGAAGCGCGGATGAGCTGGGCCGCGGAATCCTCCCCCGGGTCGTTTGGAAGGGGCACCATGGCGGAGACGCCCAGCGAAGCGGTCACCTGGATGGATTCCGCCCCGTAAATGACCGGCATGTTTCCCAGGTGGAAGCGGATGCGCTCCGCTGCCCGCCGGGCGGATTCAAGATCCGTATCCGGCAGCAGGGCGAGAAATTCCTCCCCTCCCCAGCGGCCCACCGCATCTCCGTCCCGCAGGGATTCGGCGATGCGCTTGCCGCACTCCGCCAGGACGTAGTCGCCGGCTTGGTAGCCGTAGCGGTCGTTCACTTCCTTGAACTTGTCCAGGTCCACCATGATCGCAGCCAGGGGGAAGCCCCCCCGGCCGCAGCGCGCAAGCTCCTCGGTGATGCGGTTGGATATATAGCGTCGGTTGGTCAACCCGGTGAGCTCGTCGGTCATGGCCATGCGGTCGAGCTTGGCCGCCAGGTTCTCCAGGTGCGCCGACCTGCCGTCGTCGGCCGGCCCGGCCCGGCGGGCGCGGCGAAGCTGGTTCCTCAGCCGCAGGACCAGCTCGTCCGGATCCGCCGGCTTCCGAAGCACCTCCAGGGCGCCCGAAGCCAGCAAGGCCATTCTGGTCTTCCGGTCCGCCGAGTCGGACAGGGCCAGCACGGGTACGCCGTCCAGGGATTCCACGAACTTCCCGCAGAGGGCCGCCTCGGCTCCGCCGCCGCCCGACACCGACACCAGGGCCGCATCGCAGCCCCGGCCGTCCTCCATGGCGGACCGGCAGTCGCCGTAGTCCCGGACCGCAAAACCTCGCCCGATCAGATCCGCGGCCAGGGATTTCCGGGAATCCTCCTCCGGATCCACCAGAACCAGGTGCAATACCGCGGCGGCGGCTTCCGACCGCCCGGCGCCGAGCTGAAGAACGCCGGACTGCGCAGCCGCGGCGCTTCCCAGCTCAAGCTCCGACGCTTCGGCCCTTCCGGAGGCCACGACCTGGGGTATGTCGATTCGGAAGCGGGTGCCGCCTTCCTCGGGGGCATCGCAGCGTATCGTCCCCCCCATGAGGTCCAAGAGGCGCTTGGCTATGGCCAGGCCCAGCCCCGTGCCGCCGTACTTTCGGGAAATCTCCGGCCCCTGCTGACTGAAGGGATCGAAGAGGCGGGCACGGTACTCATCCGTGATGCCGATGCCCGTATCGGTCACCTCGATCTTCAAGCCGCACTTCCAGGACGCACCCTCGCCTCCCGCGGCATCCGGGGCCGGAAGGGCGTCCAGGAGCACCCGCACGCCGCCGGAATCGGTGAACTTGATCGCGTTGCCCACCAGATTCACCAGGACTTGGCGCAGCCGGGCCTGATCGAGCATGACGGACCTGGGAACGCGGTCGGTCGTCCGGATCAGCAGGAAGAGCTTCTTCTCCTCCACGCTGAAGCGGAAGATGTCCCCCAGCTCCTCCTGGATGCGGCGGAGATCGAAGGGGACCGGAACCAGCTCAATGCGTCCGGCTTCCGCCCGGGTCAGATCGAGTATGTCGTTGATGATCGCCAGAAGGGCGCGACCCGAGGTGTTTATGGATTTGAGGTAGCCGCGGCCCCGTTCGTCCTCCACCATCTGGTCAAGGAGGGCGGCGTAGCCCAGCACCGCGTTCAGGGGCGTCCTGAGCTCGTGGCTCATGGTTGCGATGAACTGGCTCTTAGCCCTGCTCGCCCGTTCCGCCTCCGAGCGGGCGGTACGCAGGCGCTCCTCGATCTCCACCTGCAGGGTAATGTCGTGGGCCGCAAGGATAATGAGCTGCCGGTCCTCCACCCCCACCGCCGCCACGGAGAGCCAGATCCAGGATCCGTCGGCCTTGCGGAAGCGCAGGTGGAAGTCCCGCAGGGGTACCCGGGAGGCGATGAACTTCAGGGCACCCACGACCCTGTCCCTTTCATCGGGATGCACGAAGTCCAGGAAGGAGGTCCCCACCAGCTCGTCCTCCCGCCACCCGAGCTCCTTGGACCAGGAAGGGCTGGTCTTGAGCAGGCGGCCGTCCATGTCCGCGATGGCCAGGTACTCTATGGTGACCTCGAAAAAGAGCTCGATATCCCGTCGGGCGTCCAGCAGCTCCCGGGTGCGGAGCTCCACCCTATGCTCCAGCTCCCGGCTCAGTATGCGGAAGCGCTGCTCGCTCTCCTCCAGGGCATGGGTGGCCTCCACCTGCTCGGTCACGTCCTTGAACATCACCAGGACGCCCGAGATCCTGCCGTCCTGGTCCCGCACGGGAACCTTGAGGGTATCCACCCACTGCTTTCCGTCCAGGGCCTGATACTCCTCGCAGAAGGATATGGGCTGCTCCTGGGCCATGACCGCCAGATCGTCCGCCCGGTATTTCTCCGCCAAGTGCTCGGGGAAGTGGTCCCAATCGGTGGTGCCCGCCAGTTCCTCCACCCGCTTTCCCAGACTTGCGGCGTAGGTGGTGTTGCACAGGATGCACCGGGAATCCGTATCCTTCAGGAGGACGCACTGGGGTACCGAGTCGATGATGGTCCGCACCAGTAGATCCGTTCCCCGGCGGTTCTCGTCTATCTCCTGGGCGGCCAACTCGTCGGCCAGCCTGGTCGCGCTGATGAGCAGGAGCCCGAAGGTCCAGGACGTCCCCCCCACCGTAAGGCCGATGAGAACAAGGATGTGGGAGGTCGCCAGGGTGCCGGCGAAGTACCCCTCGGGATCCAGGAGCATGAATACCCTGGCGATGAACAGCAGGGCCAGGAAAAAGAAGGCGGCCCCGATGAAGCGGGCAAAACCCGCGCGCTTGTACGGATACTTGTGGAAGAGAGCCAAGAAAGAGGCGAAGAACTGCAGGGAAAGGAAGAGCGACACCAGCACCGGGACGACCGTCGGAGCATGGTCGACGAAGCGGAGGGCCCCTAGAAGAACCAGGATCAGAGCAGGAGGCAGGTAGGAGAGGGGTTCGAAACGGGCGGGCTTTTCCAAAAAGGCCCACAGCCCGTTGCCGACCAAAGCGGCGCCCAGCACGATGAGCGTATTGCCCGCCACGGTCCCGACCCAGGGTAAGGACCGCTCCAGCAGCACCACCAGCAGGAAGCCGACCGCTATGGACGCGTTTCCCAGGGAAGCCCGGATGAGACCCCTATACCGCGGCGCAACGCGGCATACGACGAGGGACAAAAAGGAAAGCACGAGGCCGCCCGCGACGAAGATCAGAGCGGCGGCAGGATCGTCCCACCACGAGGTCTGGACCATTCTATGAGTATCGACCCTTTCGTCCCGCTTTTAAACCCTGGGAGAGGGAAAAGAGCACCAAGGCGGCCGCGGAGGGCAGCCCCAGGAGCAGGGTCGGAGGCAGGGCGGCGGCTCCCTGAGCGGCGGCGGCCAAGCGCTCGGCGGCGGCGAAGAGCAGGGCCGCCGCGGCCACGCCCCAGACGCGCCGGAATCCCAGATACACCGCCGCCAGGGCTATCCAGCCCCTGCCGGCCACGCCTCCGGGAGCGTAGGCCCCGACGCGGAAGCTCAAGGCGGCCCCCGCTACGGCGGCCAGAGCGGCGGCGGCCGCCCAGGCGCCTTCCCGGCAGCGCCGGGGATCGATGCCCCGCTCGGAGGCCGTATCCGGGGCCGCCCCGGCAGCCCGGAGACGCAGCCCCGCGGCGCTGCGGTCCACCACCAGGGCACCCGCGGCCACGGCCAGCAGGGCCGCCGCCACGAAGGGGCTCAAGGAAAGCGCGCCGTCTGCCAGAACGAGCGGGGAAGGCACGCCGACGCGGGGATCGGCGAGCACGCCCTTGGTGCCGAACCAGACCGTCGAGAGGGTCTCCGTCGTGCCGTGGGCCAGGAGGTTGATGCCTATGCCCACGATGAAGGGGTTCGCTCCGGTCTTGTGGACGAAGCGGGCCGCTCCCCAGGCGGCCGCCGCGGCGGCGGCGGCGGCTCCGAGGGTTCCCAGCAGGACCGACCCCGTGGCGGCGGCCAGCGTCCAGGAAAAGAAGGACCCCAGAACCATGAAGCCCTCGATGAAGACACCCAGGGAACCCGCCAGTTCCGTCGTCAGGGCGCCCAGGGAGGCGAGCAGGAGGGGTGCGGCGGCGACCAAGAGACCTTCCATTATCGGCTCCTCAGGAAGCGGACGTAGCGCACGGTGGCCAGGAGGAGCACCGCCGCCTGGATGAAGGAGGAGGTCTCGAGCTTCAGATCCGTGGCAAGTAGAGCGCCCTCCGCCCCCGCCTTCAGCCAGCCGTAGGCCAGGGCCGCGGGCAGCAGGGCGGCGCTCTTGTTGCGGGCGATGAGGGCCACCGCTATGGCGTTCCAGCCCAGACCTCCGGGGAAGCCCCGATGGCAGACCCCGTAGGTGCCTGCCACGGCGAAGAAGCCCGCAAGGCCGTGGAAGGCGCCGGAGGCGGCCATGGCCGGCCCGCGGTACCGCTCCGGGGCTATGCCGGCGTAGCGGGCGAATTCTGGGGCGGCGCCGGCTATGCGGAAGCGGTAGCCCCAGGCGGTGCGGGTCGAGTAGACGTGGAAGAGAACCAGGATCAGGAGGGTCAGGGGAGCGGAGAGGCTGAGGCTCGAGGGGGACAGCAGGTGGGGAAGCACCCTATCCGCGGGAAAGCGCCTGCTCGCCAGGAGGCTGCCCGAGGGATCCCGCAGAGGTCCCGAGAGGAGGTAGTCCGCAACGGGACTCAGGGCGGCGGAAAGCAGGAAGCTCGTGATCATCTCGTCGGCCCCGGCGAAGCGCTTCAGGATACCCGAAAGGGCTCCCATGCCCCCCCCGACGGCCAGGGCGGCGCCTCCCGCCGCGGCCAGGGCGAGGGCGGGCGGCAAGGAGGGGAAGCTCAGCAGGACGACGGACGCCGCGAGGCCGCCCAGGTAGATCTGGCCCTCGCCCCCCAGGTTGAAGGCGCCGCCGCGGAAGGCTACGGAAACCGCCAGGGCCGACAGGGCCAGGAGGACGACCGAATCCAGGGTATTGCCGAGGAACCAGCGGGAGGACCAGGGCCCTGCGAAGAAGGTTCCCAGGGCGTGGAGGGGGTCGGGGGCGCCCAGGACGATGAGGATCACCGTCAGGGCCAGGGCGGCGGACAGGGCGATGAGGGAGCCGACGGCGGCTCCGCTGCCGGGCATCGACCTACGCATCGACGCAGGCCTCCGACCCTATCATGGCGGCGCCGATCAGCTCCCGAGCATCCTGCGCCGATACGGCGGGGTCGGAAAGGTCTATCTCGGCGCCGACGACTCCGTCCCTGAGCACCAGGATGCGTCCGCAGAGGGACAAGAGCTCGTCGACGTCCGTGGAGAAGAGCAGCGCCGCGCCGCCGCGCTCCCGGTGCCGCCTGAGGGCGTCCTCCAGAAGCCTGCGGCCCGAGGCATCCAGTCCCCAGCCCGGCTCCGCCAGCACCAGCAGGGGCGCTCCCTCGGCGAATTCCCGGGCCAGGGTGAGGCGCTGCAGCTGCCCCCCCGAGAAGGAATCGGCGCTGTTCTCGGCATTCCCCTCGACCTTGGCTTCTTCCATGATCGAGGCGGTCCAGGACTCCAGGGCTCTCAGGTCCATGAAGGGGCCTCGGCGGAGGCGGCGGTGGGCGTGCACGGTCAGGCTCTCCCACAGGGGCCTGCGGGCCGCAACTGCGGAGCCCAGGCGGTCCGCCCCGAGGTAGGCGCCCCCCGCGGCTCGGAAGGCCCCGCACCCCGCGCCGCCGACGGAGGCGCCGAAGACCTCCACCGAACCGCCCGCGGGGGGCAGTAGGCCCGCCACCGCCAGCTCCAGGGTCTCGAGCCCCGAATCCCGCACTCCGGCGATGCCGAGCAGCTCTCCCGCACGGAGGTCGAGGCTCACGGAACGTATCATGGGCCGATCCCCCGCCCGCACGGAGAGCTCCCGCAGGCGCAGCGGGAGCGTCGAGTTCGGGGACGAGTAGAGCCCCGCACCGCGCCCGACGTTCTTTTCCTCGGACCGGCCGAACATGAGGGCGGACAGGGTCTCCGGCCCGCAGTCCGCGGTCGTCCGCGCCGCCACGGTGGTGCCCCGGCGAAGCACCGTCACCCGATCCGCCGCGGCCAAGGTCTCGGGGAGCTTGTGGGATATGAGGACGATGCCGTGCCCCTCCTCCCGGAGGAGGCGCAGCAGGTCGAACAGGCGCTCGGTCTCCTGGGGCGTCAGGACCGCCGTCGGCTCGTCCAGGACGATGTACCGAACCTCCCGCAGGAGAAGGGAGAGGACCGCTCCGAGCTGGCGCCTGCCCACGGACAGTGTATCGGTCTTTCTGTCGGGGTCGAGGTCGAAGCCCCAGCGGCAGGAAAGCTCGACGATCTTTTTGCGGGCCGCGCGCCGGTCCACAAGGCCGAAGCGGCGGGGCTCGGCCCCCAGGATGCACTCTTCCCAGAAGGCGAAGCCCGGCACCGGCCGGGGATGCTGGCGCACCATGCCGATCCCCGCGCGGAGGGCGTCCGCGGGGGATCGGAAGGCGACCGCCTCGCCGTCCAGGAAGATGCGGCCGCCGCTGGGCTCAAGGTAGCCGGCCATCACGTGCATGAGGGTGGATTTTCCCGCCCCGTTCTCGCCCAGGAGGGCATGGATCTCTCCGGGACGCAGCTCGAAGTCCGCGCCCGCAAGGGCTTCCACCCCCCCGGCGGGGAAGAATTTCCGTATGCCCTCAAGCCGCACCATGGCTTCTATTCCAGGCGGAGCGCGCCGGAGCGCAGCCGGGCAAGCAGGTCGCTTTGCCGACGCCGGGCGGCCTCGCCCACGCCGGCGAGGTAGAGGGGATCGTCCTCTACGAAATCCACGAAGCCGTCGGCCACTCCCACCACCTCGGCGGAGCCGAAGGGAAGCTTTCCCTCCAGGTAGCGCCTGGTCTGCTCGTAAGCCGCCCTATCCTGCCTGAGCACGGCGCTCCCCACCACCGTGCCGGGCTTCACGGCGTAGCCGTTGATGTCGAACCAGACCACCTTGGCCCCCGCTTCCGCGGCGGCCTGGACCACGCCCTGGTTCGCGCCTCCCGCTATGGTGAGGATGACCGACGCACCGTCCCTGATCATGGCTGAGGCCAGCTCAGCACCCCGGGCCGCGTCGTACCAGTTGCCCACTACCCGGAAATCGACCTGGAAGGCCGGATCCACCGCCCGGGCGCCCTCCAGGAAGCCCGGCAGTATGGTGCCGTTCATGGCCGGGTATTCCTGCCCCGCCACAAGGCCGATCTTCTTCGTGCCGCCCCGCGACTCCGCGGCGGTCAGGGCCGCAATGTGGCCGGCGAGGTAGGCCTGCTCCCGCTGGTTGTAGCGCAGGGTGTAGATCCCCGGGTTGCCGGCGAGCTCGCCGTCCAGGAGCAGGAATTTCTGCTTGGGGAACTTGGCGGAGACCGCGGCGCAGAGGGCCGGGATCGCGGGGTTGGAGGATACGATGAGGTCGTAGGACGCGGATGCGGCCAGGGACGTGATCTTGGACTCCCACTCGGCCTGGTTGAAGCCCCCTTCGACGATCTTGACCTGGGCGCCGCCGCCTGCGGACGCCGCTTTCTGCACCCCCGCGGCGAGCATCTCGTAGATGGGGCTTCCGGACATCACCCCGGGGATGAAGACGGCGATGCTGCGCGGGCCGCCGCGGGAGGTTTCCGCGCCGGGAGACTTGTCGGCGCCCCCTGCGGCGAAGA
>CAYUPG010000139.1:0-7705 GCA_964446515.1 uncultured Treponema sp. | reverse complement strand
CAAATATATAGCCGGCAAGCACCGCATGGCCCCCGTGGCGGCCTATCTGGAGAAGAAGCTCGGCGTGCCCGTCGTCTTCGCCGGGGAGGATTCCTGCTTCGGCAAGAAGGCTTTCATCGACGGCCAGGCGGACGGCGCCGTGGTGATGCTCGAAAACACCCGCTTCCACAAAGAAGAGACCAGCGACGACGCCGCCGAGCGGGACAAGCTGGCCAAGGAGCTGGCGACCTACGGCGATATCTTCGTGAACGACGCCTTCGGCACCGCCCACCGGGACCACGCCTCCACCGCCTCCATCGCCAAGTTCGTCCCCGTCGCCGTGGGCGGCTTCCTGATGCAGAAGGAAGTGGACTACCTGGAGCCCATCGTCACTTCCCCGGCAAAGCCCCTGGCGGCCATCATCGGCGGGGCCAAGGTGTCCTCCAAGATCGCGGTCCTCGAGAGCCTCTTGAAGAACGCCTCGGCCCTGGTCATAGGCGGCGGCATGGCCTACACCTTCCTCAAGGCCCAGGGCCACACCGTGGGCAAGTCCCTGGTTGAGGACGACCAGCTGGACACCGCCAAGAGCATCCTCGCCGCGGCCAAGAAGGCCGGCGCGGAGATCGTGCTCCCCGTGGACCACCTGTGCGCAGACAAGTTCGACGCCGCCGCGGCCCCCGTGGCCGTGGACGCCCTGGACGTGCCCGAGGGCCTCATGGGCCTGGACGTGGGCCCCAAGACGGTGGCCAAGTACAAGGAAGTCCTGGCCAAGGCCAAGACCATCGTGTGGAACGGTCCCGTGGGGGTCTTCGAGTTCGAGGCCTTCGCGGCGGGCACCGGCGCGGTGGCCAAGCTGGTGGCGGAGGCCACGGCCCGGGGCGCGACCACGGTGGTGGGCGGAGGAGATTCCGTCGCGGCGGTGAACAAGTTCGGCCTGGCCGACAAGATGAGCCACGTCTCCACCGGGGGCGGCGCGTCCCTGGAGCTGCTGGAGGGCAAGAAGCTCCCCGGCATCGAAGTCTGCAGGTAAGGTAGGAACAGCATATGCGCAATTATTTCATCGCCGGAAACTGGAAGATGCACAAGACCCGCGCCGAGGCCGCCGAGCTGGCCTCCGCCCTGGTCTCTCAGCTCAAGGACGGGAAGCACAAGTACCTGGTGGCCCCGAGCTTCACCTCCCTTGAAACCGTGGGCAAGATCGTCGCAGGCAGCAACATACTCCTGGGCGCCCAGGACATGGCCGCCGAGGAGCAGGGGGCCCACACCGGCGAGGTGTCGGTCCTGCAGCTGGTTGACCTGGGGGTCAAGGTCGTCATCCTCGGTCACAGCGAGCGGCGCCACGTGTACAAGGAAGACGACGCCCTCATCAACAAGAAGGTGAAGCTGGCGCTGAAGCACGGCCTCGAGGTCATCCTCTGCGTCGGCGAGCTCCTGGAGGAGCGGGAGGCCGGCAAGGCCGAGGCGGTGTGCGAGACCCAGACCGTGAAGGGCCTCGAGGGCGTCGCGGCGGAGGAGCTCAAGCGGGTGACCATCGCCTACGAGCCCGTGTGGGCCATCGGAACCGGCAAGACCGCCACCCCCGAGGACGCGGACGCCATCCACGCCTACGTGCGCAAGGTGGTGGCCAAGCTCTACGGTCAGGCCGCGGCGGATGCCATGTGCATCCAGTACGGCGGGTCGGTCAAGGCCGACAACGCCGCCCAGCTCATGGCCAAGGAGAACATCGACGGCGCCCTGGTGGGCGGCGCGGCCCTCAAGGCCGAAACCTTCGTTCCGATAGCCAAGTTCGCGTGATCGTCGGGTCGGGCAGGAGGCTGCGCCCGTACGGCTTCCCCTCCTGCCCGCACCTTTTTCCCGTTCCCGTCTATCTTGCCCTTGCACATTTATAGCCCATTCGATAAAATGGCCGACAGCGTTTATGTTAATGGAGTCCATACATGGGTCTTATAGGCATTCTGCTTTTAGTGGTTTTCGTCATCGTTTCAATCCTTCTCATCCTTATCGTACTGGTGCAGAACGAAGAGGGCGATAGCCTGGGCGGCATCTTTGCCGGCGGCAGCGGTTCCGCCTTCGGTTCCCGCTCCGGAAACGTCCTCACCAAGACGACTTCCATACTTGGAGCCCTGTTCCTCATCACCAGCTTCGGTCTGGCCCTGGTCAACAGGACTCCCGGCGCTTCGGGCGTGGAATCCGCGGCCAAGCAGATCGAAACGGGCGCCGCCGGGGAGTGGTGGAACCAGGAAGAAGCAGCTCCCGCTCCGGCCGCTCCCGAAGCCGCCGTCCCGGACGCCGCCGCCCCCGAGGGCTCCGCTCCCTCGGGCAATTAGGAAGGGAGGACCGGCGTGCTGCTGCACGAGACGTTCCCCCCCGACCTGATAAAGGTCGGGCTCGAGGCCGAGGACAAGGACGAAGCCTTCGAAGAGCTGGTGGATCTGTTTTGTCAGGCTACCCATTCGGGCGCACGCGACGAGCTGCTGACCGCTGTGCGGGATCGTGAAGCCAAGATGTCCACGGGCATCAAGAAGGGCATCGCTATTCCCCACGGAAAGACCAACGCCGTGGATAGGGTCTACGGCGTCCTGGGGGTCTCCAAGAAGGGCGTCGACTACGATGCCCTGGACGGAGAGCCGGTCTACCTCCTGTTCATGATGCTCGCTCCCCAGAAGGATTCGGAAAAGCATCTGCGGCTCCTGAAGCGCCTTGCGGAGCTTCTGGACAACCCCCAATTCTACACCGAGCTGGTCGCTCAAAAGGATGCCCAGGCGGCCCACGGAATAATTAAGAAGTACGAGGATGTGCTCATAGCCCTCGATTGAAGCAGGTTTTTTCATGGACGAGCGCGACGTTTTACAGCATCTGTTGGAAGTTGAGTCTAAGGCCGCAACCCTGGTGAACGATGCCCAGACTGCGGCGGATTCAAGGATCGCGGAGGCGGCCAAATCCGCGCGCTCGGCCCATGAAGCGACCTACACCGCCCGCTCCTCGGAGCTGGAAGCCTCCTACCTGTCGTCCATAGAGGATGCGAAGGCGGAGTACCGCAGGCTCCTGGATGCCTATGCTGCCGAATTGGAAGCCCTTCCCGTCGACCGGAAGGGCTTTGTTCTGTCCGCCGAGGCCTTCCTCTTCGGAGACCGATGACGTGCCGGGGAGCGGTGAGCGGGCGTACGTCTATGCGAAAGCCTGCGGCATAATCGGCAAATCCTTCATAGGCAAGCGCATTCCCCGGCTCTACGGCCTATCCCGCACGGCGGATCTTGAACGTCTTCTCTTTCCGCGCTCCCCTTCCGAGCTGCCCGAGCGGGAGCTGACGACGGACCTGGAGCGCCGCATCGGGGAGCGCGGCGCTTCCCAGATACTCCGACTCCTTGCGGCTTTCGATCCGGTGCCGTCCCTTCTGGCCTGTCTGGTCAGGAGCTACGAGTATGCGGACGTCAAGGGTCTCCTCAGCGCCGTCGCCGCAGGAGATGCCCTTCCTCCGCCGTCGACGCCCCTCGGCTCCTTCGCGACGGTACGCTTCGACCGGTATCCCGATCTGCAGGCGATGCTCGGCGGTACGGAATTCGAGTGGCTCCTTGAGGCCCTCTCGGGCGGCAAGGACGACCCCGTGGCCCTCCAGACCGAGCTGGACAAGCGGTACTACCGCGCCCTTTGGGCGAGCCTCGAGGCGACTCCCGCCGCCGACAAGGTCCTGATCCATCCTGTACTGGCGGAGGAGATAAGCCTTAAAAATCTTGCGTGGGCCCTCCGCTTGAAGCTGTACTACGGAAAGAGCGACGAGGACATCGGCGGCCGCTTGGTGGACATCGCCTACAAGGGCCGATCACTGGCAGCCGACGCCCTGGACTGCCTGCGCCGGAATCCCGATCAGCGGTCGGACTGGCGGGGCTTCAAGTACGAGTCCCTGCTTAATCCCGAGCAGGGCGGCGAGTACTGGCGCGTTGATCCCCGGCATGTGCAGAACGCCGCGGCCCTGCGCCTGTATTCGCTGGCCCGCAAGAACTTCAGGCGGAATCCCTTCTCCCTGGACGCCGCCGCCTTTTTCATCAAGCTCAAGCAATTCGAGGAAGATCTGCTGACCAGCGTCGCCGAGGGCCTGGCCCTGGGCATGCCGGTGCGCGATGTGGTAGGACGCCTGGAGGTTAGCCGATGATGCGGCCCCGTAGAATGAAGCGCCTTGAGCTCACCGTCCTGGAGCGGGACGTGGACAGGGTAATCGAGTACCTGGGCCGCCGCGCGGTGATGCACCTCTCCGCCGAATCGGGGGATGAGGCACCCGCGGGGGCTGAGGACGCCTCGGCGGCTGATCTCAAGTCCCTACTCGACCGCCTGCGGTCCCAGGCGGATTACCTCGCGGTGGCCCTCAAGGGCGAATGCGACGAGGATACCCGCCTTCCCGGGGCGGATGATTTCGCCCTGGCCGAGAGCCTGATACGGTCCATCGAGTCCATGGCCTCCGCCGAGGCCGGCCTTGAGCAGGAGCGGAGGAAAGTGGAGGAAGCTCTGGGGGAAGCCCGGGCCTTTGCGAACCTGAACGCTCCCTACTCCGAACTCGACCAGCTGTCCTACCTGACTCTCCGCATAGGCCGCCTCGATCCGAAGAAGCGGGAGGGGCTTGCCCAGGTCCTGGGGGAACGGGCAGTCCTCGTCTCCCTGGGAGGCGGCGACAGGGTCCTCGCCGCCTCCTCCCGGAAGGGCCGCTTCGCCCTGGACACGGAACTCAAGAAAGTCGATTTTCTTCCCATCACCGTGCCCGAAGGCTTCACCGGGGTCCCCGGGGAACTGCTTTCCGGCCTGGAGGAGCGCCTCGGGAAGATCTCGTCGGACCTGGCCGCGGCTGCGGCGGCCAAGGCTGCGGCGGCTGAAGAACTCGGGCCCGCGCTCAAGCGCCTGTCGGCCTCCTTCCTGATGGCGGCGGCGGTGGCCAAGCTGCGCAGCCGCCTGACGGCAACCCGCCGGGCGTTCCGGCTCGGCGGCTGGGTCGCCGCGGATGCGGTGGCGTCCACGGTGTCGGACCTGGAAGTCCTGACGGACGGCCGGCTGGCGGTGCGCTCCTACGACCCGGAGGAGGTCGAGGGGGTGACGGAGGGACGGGAGAAGGTGCCCGTCTCCTTGGACCACGGCCCCTTCGTCCAGGGCTTCCAGGGGGTGGTCTTTTCCTATGGAGCCCCCCTGTACGGCACCATAGACCCTACGCCCTTCGTCGCCCTGTCCTTTTCCGTCCTGTTCGGCCTCATGTTCGGCGATCTCGGCCAGGGCTTCGTCCTCTTTCTCCTGGGGCTGCTCACCGGGCGGCGGGGACCAGCATTCATGGCGTCCCTCAGGCGCTTCTCCATGCCCCTCAAGGCGGTGGGCGTCTCTTCCATGATCGTGGGGCTTCTGGACGGAGAAGTGTTCGCCACCGAGGACCTTCTGATACGGCCCACGAGGGCCATCACGGGCTTCCTTACCGGCGTCCCGGTGGACCGCATCCTGCACCTGATGCCCGAGAAGGGACATCTGGACAAGCTGTTCATGTTCTTCGCCTTCACTATCGGCGTCGGGGTGGTGATCAATTCCGTGGGCCTGGTCATCAACATGGTCAACCAGTTCGGCCTCAAGCGCTACGAGAAGGCGCTCTTCGCCAAGACGGGGCTGGCCGGGGCGGCGCTGTTCTGGTACGCCCTCTTCTGCGGCATCCGCATCGCCCTGGGCGGCTCCTTCGCCTGGTTCGACATCCTCGGCCTGGCGCTGCCTGCAGCGGCCCTCTTCACCGGTCCGGCCCTCTGGCGCCTCATTTCGAGAGAGCGGCCGGTCTTCGAGCACGGGGCCATGGTATTCTTCATGGAAGGCTTCGTCGAGCTTTTGGAAACCGCCTCGTCCTACATCTCCAACACCGTCAGCTTCCTCCGGGTGGGGGCCTTCGCCCTCTCCCACGCGGTGCTTTCGTTCATAGTCTTCAGCCTATCGGACATGGTCCGCTCCGCGGCCTTCGCCGGCCCCGTCTTCGCCTTTCTGGTCCTGGTGCTCGGCAATGCGGTCATCATACTCCTCGAGGGCATGATCGTGGCCATCCAGGTGGTCCGTCTACAATACTACGAGTTCTTCAGCAAGTTCTTCACCGAGACCGGCGTGGAATTCTCGCCGTTCCGTTTTCGCAGGGAGGTACAGCAATGAAACGTCTTTTTGTCCTGGCCGTGCTGGTTCTGGTCGCCCTCTCGGGCGTCTCGCTCTTTGCCCAGGAGGCCCACGCGTCCGCCCAGGCTCCGGCGGCTGAAGCCGCCTCGGGGGCTTCGGGCGTGCAGTGGAAGTACTTCGCCGCCGCCCTCGCGGTGGGCATCTCCTGCATCGCCGGGGGCATGGCCGTCGGCCGCATCGGAGCGGCCGCCATGGGCGCCATGAGCGAGAATCCGGAACTCGCCGGAAAGGCGCTTCCCTACGCGGGCCTCGCGGAGGGCATCTGCCTCTGGGGCTTCCTGGTGGCCCTGTTCATACTTCTGATCTAGGGCGTGGACTACTACTTCATCGGCGACGCGGAGCTCGTCACCGCCTTCCGCTTCGTGGGAGTGGAGGGCAGCCCCGCAGGCGGTCCTGAATCGGCCCAGGCGGCCTTTAGGCGGATCACCCGCGGATGGTCCGATACCGCCGCAGCGGTGCTGCCCGGCGCCGGCGCCGGGGAGTGCCGGGTGCTCATACTCACCGAAGAAGTCGCGGATTGGCTGGGCGGCGAGCTCACGGATTGGCAGCTCTCCGGCCGCTATCCCCTGGTGGTGGAAATTCCGGGGCTCATGGGACGACTGGAAGGCCGCAAGACCCTGGTGGACGCCATCAGGGAAGCCATAGGCGTGCGGGTATAGGAAACGGTAATGGAAGAGTTGCGAACTACCGACGCGTTGGACCGGGAAATCCTCGAGGACGCCAGGAAGAAGGCGGACCGCATTCTGCGCGCCGCCGACCAGACCGTCCGGTCCACCGAAGAGGAATGGAAGAAGAAAACCGAAGGGGCGATCGCGGAGCTCGAGCGGACCTACGCCGATCGGCGCCGGCGGCGCATCAAGGAGATCATGGCGCGCCTCCCCTTGGACAAGCGGCGGGCCAGGGCGGCGCGGGCGGATCGTCTGCTGCGGGACAATATGGCCGCCTTTCTGGCGTCTTTGCCCAGGGAGCGCGCACTCGCCCTTGTGGCCGGGGAGCTGCGGGAGCGCCTGCCGGCCCTTTCCGGCGCCGGACCGTTCGTCGTCGGCGGATCCGGCCTTACCCCGGAGGAGGCGGAAGAGCTCCTCGCGGTTCTGCCTTCAGGCGTCGGCCGGCGCTTGGCCGAGGATTTCGGCGCCGGTCCGACGGACGCTGCGCCCGAGCTCATCCTGGACTGCGGAACCGTGCGGGTCATAGCCTCCGCGCGGGATGCGGCGGCGGAGCTCCTGGCTGATAAGCGGGCCGAGTTGGCGCGGGCCCTGTTGGGCGAGGGGGCCTTGAATGATTGAAGGAAGGGTGCTCCGCGTTTCGGGCCCCATAGTCCGGGCCGATGGCCTGGGTCAGGCGGGGCTCTTCGACGTGGTCGAGGTCGGAGACAAGCGCATCATCGGCGAGATAGTCCGGCTGGAAGGGCGCGAGGCGGTCATCCAGGTCTACGAGGACGACACGGGCCTCCAGGTAGGCGCCGCCGCGCGGTCCACCGGGCGGCCCCTCTCGGCCCTTCTGGGTCCCGGGCTCATCGGCACCATCTACGACGGCATACAGCGGCCCCTGG
>CAYUPG010000138.1:0-7738 GCA_964446515.1 uncultured Treponema sp. | reverse complement strand
CCTCAAGGGCCTGGAAGACCAGGTCCCCGTAGGAGGCGATGGTGACGTCCTTCCCCGGCCTGACCACGTGGGAGCCGCCGAGGCGGAACTCCGTTCCCGGACCGTAGAGCTCCCAGAGGGGATCCCGCATCAGGCGGGTGAAGACAGGGCCCGGCGTGGCCAGGGAAAGGTCGAAGGCCGCCGCCGCGGACGCGCTGTCCGCGGGCACCAGGACCTTCATCTCCGGCAGGGTCGTCATGTAGGCGATGTCCTCGGTGGCCTGGTGGGTGACCCCGTCTATGGCGGCGGTGACCCCGCCGTGGCTGGACAGGAATTTGACGTTCAGCCGGGGGTAGCAGATGAAGGACCGGATGACCTCAAGGGCGCGCATGGTGATGAATACCCCGTAGCCGCAGACCACCACGTTCCGTCCCTCCGCCGCCATGCCGGCCGCCGCCGCCATGGTACCGATCTCGGCGATGCCCATGTTGAAGTAGCGCTCGGGATAGGCGTTCCCGAAGAGGTAGGAGTAGGTGGAGTACCCGATGTCCGACTCGAACACCACGAAGTCCCCGTCCGTCGCGCCCCGATCGAGCATGCGGTCCGCATAGGCCCTCCGGGTCGGATTCTTTGCATGCGTCAGATTCATAGGGCCCCTCCGCCGATTTCCTCGCAGGCCTGCCGGTACTGCTCGTCCGACGGCGGCTTGCCGTGCCATTCCCGCACATTCTCCATGAAGCTCACTCCCTTGCCCTTCACCGACTTCGCGATGATGCAGATCGGCTTTCCCGTCCGCATGAGCTTGGCCTTGGAGAGGGTGTGGAGCACGTCCTCCATGTCGTGGGCGTCCATGGACAGGACCTCCCAGTTGAAGGCGCGGAACTTCAGGTCTATGGGCTCCATGGGCAGGATGTCGTCGGCGATGCCGTCGTTCTGCAGATTGTTGCGGTCCACCACGGCCACCAGGTTCTCCAGGCCGTACTTGGCCGCCTGGGCCGCCGCTTCCCACACGATGCCCTCGTTGATCTCCCCGTCCCCCAGGATGGCCCACACCTTGTAGGCCTTCTTAAGGAGGCGGCCCTCCAGGGCCATGCCCACGGCCTGTCCGAACCCGACGCCCAGGGAGCCCGCGGTGGCGTCTATGCCCGGCAGGTAGGTCGCCACGGGATGGCCCTGCAGCCTGCTGTCGTTGCGCCGCAGGGTGCGCAGCTCCTCCACGGGGAAGTAGCCCCGCAGGGCCAGGGCCGTATACCACACCGGACAGGCGTGCCCCTTGGACAGGACGAAGCGGTCGCGGTCGCCCCACCGGGGCCGCGCGGGGTCGACGTCCATGACGTCGAAGTAGAGGGCCGCCACGATGTCCGATGCCGACAGGGACCCGCCGCAGTGCCCGGATTGGGCGTCGTGGACTATGTCCACTATCCGCAGGCGCATCTCCTTCGCGATTCCCTCCAGCCGCTCCACCCGCCGCCGGAAGGGCAATTCTTGCTGTTCTTCCATATAAGCCGTACTCCTTCTATGCCTGCGCCCCGCAGGCGCTCAGCGCACTACGTATGATCCCTATGCCCCGCCGGTAGGCCTCCTGGACCTCGGCGCTCGGACACATGAACTCCACATCCCATGCTCCCCGGTATCCCGATGCCAAGAGGCCGCCGGCCACCCGCTCCCAGGGGACGGTGCCGGTGCCCGGGGCGCAGGCCAGGGGCGCCTCCTGGGTGTTGTCCTTCAGATGGGTGCCGTAGATGAGGCCCGCGAGCTTGGCGGGCAGGAGATCCACCCGTTCCCTGCAGGCCCAGGCGTGTCCCGTATCGAAGTTGTAGCCCAGGTGCTCCAGGCCCGGCTCCGCCCGCAGTTCTCGGATCAGCTCCGGGGAACCCAGGATATTGCCCGGCACCAGTTCCAGGGCCACCTTGAGGCCCCGATCGCCCGCCTGGGCGCAGGCGCGTCGGAGCTTCTCGATCAAGGCGGTCCGCAGGGCCTTCCATTCACCGACCTCCACCGTTCCTCCCGCATCGAAGGGCGGCAGGGGTATGGTGACCAGGGAGACCGTCGGAAAGGCCGCGCAGACCTCCAGCACCCTGCGGAAGGCGGGGAAGCCACGGTCCGAGCGCAGGGAGACGGGGTCGCCGAATCCGTGGAGGAAGTAGTGGGCCACGAACTGGGTTGCCCGGACGCCGGACCGCTCCTCCGCATCCCGGATCGCCGCGACCGCGCCGTCGGTCCATTCGACGTCCCCGTCTTCCCTGAAGAGCTCAAGCTGGTACCCCGAAGCGCCTATGGCGGCGAGGTCGCCCAGGGATGACGCTATGTCTGCGGGCCGGAAGGATTCGGAGAACCGGGAGATGAAGTACGCCGGTGATACGCCTATCATAGGACTCCTCAGTAAAAATATTGTATACAAAATATTATCATGCATTTTTCTGTATGTCAAAGAGAAAATAGCTTTTTGTATACAATATCTTGACCGTATTAGGACTGAGTTCTACAATCGGAGCTGATGAATAAGGTTGTGTACGAAGATCTGACGGAAAAAGT
The DNA here is from genome assembly GCA_964446515.1 of uncultured Treponema sp. GTDB lineage: Bacteria > Spirochaetota > Spirochaetia > Treponematales > Breznakiellaceae > CAYUPG01. The sequence goes on along the minus strand of CAYUPG010000138.1, from coordinate 5,224 downwards.
GTACCGCGCCCTCAGGGAGATGATAGTTCGGAACGAGCTTCAGGCGGGGGAGAAGCTCGTCCAGGAGGAGCTTTCCGCCCGCCTGGGCGTATCCCGCACGCCCCTGCTCTCCGCCCTCGCCAAGCTGGAGAAGGAGCTGCTGGTGGAATTCATCCCCCGCCGGGGGGCCTTCGTGCGGAAATGCTCCGTGGAGGACCTCAAGCATTGCTACGATATCCGCATACGCCTGGAAACCCTGGCGGCCAGGGAGGCGGCCGTAGCCGCCCCGGACAACCAGGCCGCCCTGCGGGGCCTGAGGGACCAGCTGGACGCCTATAGGCTCATCGTCGCCAAGAACAACCTCGGTGAGCTGAAGGAAGCCGATTATGCCTTCCATATGAAGATCGTGGAGCTGAGCGGGAACCTCTTCCTCCAGAACATGATCTCGTCCTTCAGCATCGTCCTGATGAGCAATCAGCGGGGGCTGTTCAAGCCGGCGGAGAAGAGCCTGGCGGAGCACTGCGCCATAGTGGAGGCCGTCGCCGCAGGGAACGGGGAAGCGGCGGAGCGGCTCATGCTGGAGCACCTGGACGAGTCCCGCCGGGTGGTGGAAGCGATGGTGTCCGCCGAGCGGGGGCGACCTTGACGGACATAAGGAGCATCCATGCGCAAAATTGAGAATCCCAACCTGACCGACATCGTCTACGACAGGATAAAGGCCATGATCCTGGAGGGTCTGCTGGTTCCCGGCTCCAAGATCAACAAAAAGGAGCTGGCGGAGGCCCTGGCGGTGAGCCAGACCCCCATCAACGAGGCGGTCTCCCGGCTCGCGGGGGAAAACCTCATCGTCCAGCGGCCCCGCCAGGGGCACTTCGTTCGGGAATACGACAACCGGTATCTGGCGGAGCTCTTCGCCGTCCGGGCCGGCCTTGAGGGCATAGCGCTCCGGCTCTGCGTCGAGGAGGGGAGCGCCGCGGAGCTTGGCAGGCTCTCGGGCTTCTTCGCTTCCTTTGAAGTGCCCATGCCGGCGGAGCGGGTAGCAGCCTACATGGACGAGGACATCGCCTTCCACAGCGCCATCATCGAGTTCGCCCACGTCGGGCTCCTCAAGGAATTCAAGGCGTCCTTCGGCTACATACTCAAAACCTACGAGCACGGCCTGGTGCGCCCTCCGGAGGAGACCCTGCCGGAGCATCGGGCCATAATCGACGCCCTCAAGCGGGGAGACGCCCAGGCGGCGGAAGCCCTCCTGGTGTCCCACCATCTGACCAGCCGCCGAGCCCTCCTCAAGTCCTTAGATCGCCCGTAGGGAGCAGGCGCTCCTTTCAGGTGCGCCTGGTGATCACGTAGGGGTTCCTCTGGGCCACGGGCGTCAGGACTATACGCTGGACCGCCACGTTGGGCGGCGCCTCCAGGGCAAAGATTGCCGCCGCTGCGATGTCTTGGGGCGACAGGGGCTCGTAGCCCTCGTAGAATTTGTCCGCCCGCTGCGCGTCTCCCCGGAATCTGGTCAGGGAGAAGTTCGTGAGGGTGGCCCCCGGATCGATCTCCGTCACCCGAATCCGCGTGCCCGCCAGGTCGAGGTTCGTGCCCTGGCTTATGGCGTCCACGGCGAACTTGGAGGCGCAGTAGACGTTCCCGTTGGGATAGACGGTCTGGCCCGCGATGCTGCCTATGTTCACCACGTGGCCCGAGTCCCGGGGGATCATGAGGGGCAGGATGGCTCTGGTCACGTACAGCAGGCCCTTGACGTTGGTGTCCAGCATCTCGTCCCAATCGTCGAGATCGCCGGACTGCACCGGCGCGAGTCCCCGGGCGAGGCCCGCGTTGTTGATCAGTATGTCCGGCGCTTTTCCCGCCTTGGAGAGCCGCTCCCCCAGGGCCGCCACCGCCGCGCGGTTCCGCACGTCCAGGACCTCCGTTTCTACGGAGGGGGCTCCCAGGCCGGACAAGCTCCGGGCCAGGTCCTCCAGCGGCCTTGCGCTACGCCCCACCAGGATGAGCCGCGCTCCCTTGCGGGCGAGGGCTTCGGCGCAGGCGGCCCCGATCCCGCTGCCCGCCCCGGTGATAAGGGCCAGCTTGTTCTTCAGTTCGGTCATTCTTTCCTCCTTGAATATATAGTATACAATATTTTTTTGTGATTTTGCCCGGCAGCAGCCGCTTTCAGTAAAATTTGCAGTATTGCCTAAAAAGAATAAAATTATATCCATACGGTATCCACAGGAGGCACTTTATGGAAAGAAGTACTCGCTGCGGAAAGCTTCCGTTGTACCTCATCGCGGTTCTGCTTGCGCTTTCCGCCCCCGGATCGGCCTTCGCTCAGAAGCTTCGGGCCGAAGGTCTCTTGGGCTTCAACCTCTTCAGCCTATCCCATCCGGAATTGATGGCAACGCTTGAAGCGGCGAACAGCGAAACCGCCCTTTTGACAAGCGACCTGACCATCGACGGCATCTTCATTTTCGGGGCAAACCTTGGATACTCCTTGGGAAACCTGGAGCTGGGGGCGGAATTTCTGATCATGAGCGGCGGGGGAACCAACTCGGATTTGAAAGTGGACGGCGACACCGTGGCGGATACGTCCAGCAGCTACGACTACGACCTGTTTAGGATAGGGCCCACCCTGCGCTACTACTTCCAGAGCGCCAATCCGCTGCTGCTGCCCTTCGCGGGGGCCGCTCTGAGCTACGCCAAGGCCACAGTGGGTCTGAGCAAGGATGCGGGCAACGTGAAGTTCGACCAGGGTTATCTGGATATCGGGGTCTTTGGAGGCCTTACCTATGCCCTCGAGGGCAATCTCTACATCGGCGGCACGGCGCGGGTCGATTTTCTCTCCACCATAGGGGACGATACCCTCACGGGGGTGGATTTCTTCGGAACCGATGTTGATATTAAAGAAATCACCACCGACGGCTGGATGCCCCTGTCCATCTGCATCACCCTGGGGTCTAGGTTCTGATAGCCTGGGTGCCGTAGGGCGTCTAAGCGCGCGCCGGAAAGCCGTACGGCTTTCCGGCACGCTCCTTACGGTTCCTTTCCAACCATCTGCACGTAGGCTTGGCCCGCGATCAGGTTCGTGGTGAAGGATGCTCCCACCAGCCCCGTCTCCACCCCCACGAGCTCGATGCGCAGCGTGATGGTCCCGTCCTCGGGATAGTGGTAGAGGGAGCCCGTGATGAGCTGATCCGCCCCTACCATCTTTCCGATGGCGACCCGCTTGTTTTCGTCGAAGAGGCCGCTCAGCTGCAGGGCCTGCTCCTCGAGCAGCTCGTCGATGTCCCGGGTCACCACCTTGAAGCGCTCCCGGCTCAGGATGCCCCGCAGCTCCCGCTCCAGCTCCACGGACAGCTGGTTGCGCAGGTTTTGGCGGTTCTTGAAGCCGAAGATGGCGTAGACGCTCTCGAACTTGCCTGAGCGCATGTGGGCGATCAGGTCGGGACTCATGGCCGCCAAGGCGCTCTGGTAGTCCTTGAAGACGGTCTTCCGGTAATCCGCGCGGTCTTCGAAACGGGCCGGAGCCTGCCCGTACAGGTTGACGGACTTGGTCTTCACCAGGAGCTCCTGAAGCCGAGGATCCTTCAGGAAGCGGTCGAAGGTTGCCGCCAGGGCGTCCGCCACGCTGGCCGAGGCGGGGTAGCCGCCGTAGGCCTGGCTGTGGGTGGCGCTTCCCTGGTGGATTTGGCGGTAGACTTGGGCTCCTTCCCTATCGATGAGGGTGAACTCCAGGGCGAAGGTGCTCTTGAATACTCCGGCGCCGCCCTGCTGCATCCAGATGGTGTCGGCCTGGATGACCTCCGCCTCCACCCTGAGCGGGGCGGCGGAGTCCACGGTGAAGCCGTAGCCGGCAAGCTCCTGCTCCAGGGATGCGGCGCAGAAGTCCGCCACAGGGACTGCGAGCTCCACGGCGCCCATGGACGACGGATTGCCGTACCGGTTGTCCCGGCGGCCCACCGCTCCCAGGGCGATCTCCCCGCTCACGGTCCGGGAGCTCCGGGTGGCGTACAGCGGGTTTATCTGCATGGGCGTCGTTGCGCAGGCGGCCGCGAGCAGCATGCAGGCGGCCGCGGCGAAACATACGGCGTGTCGGCTTTTTCCCATGGCGGCCTAGAAGTAGAAGGACACCTGGATGGGAATGACCCGGGTGAAAATTTCCATATCGGTGTTTTCCACATTGAGGGTCGTCCAGGTGAAGATCATCCCGACCCCCACCACCGCGCTCTGGGTGATGGGCGCAAGGGCCATGAGGTTGAAGCCGTAGGAGAAGGCCGACTCGTTGATGGTCGTGTCTCCCTGCTTCATATCCAGTGAAAAGAAGCCCAGATTGAGCTGGGCGTCCAGCTGCAGGGTGGGCGCCAGGGGCAGGGTGTAGCCGATGTGGGGCGAGAATACCGTCACGGTGGTGCCGGACTCGTCGCCTCCCTCAGGCTTGGAGGTCGTGCTCTGCACGAGCAGCTGGGCTCCCGCATGGATACGGTCGCGGAAAAAGTATTTGAAGAAGGGCTGCAGCGTGACGGTCGTAGTTCCGGAATCGGTGCGTTCTCCGTCCACCTTATACTCCGGCGGCAAGATGATGGATCCGTTCAGGCCCAATTCCCTGGTCCCCCGGGACCCGTAGGGATTTTCCATTTCCTGCGGTGCCGTCTGCCCAAAGGATGCTATACTTATGGTGATGAGGAGCAGCACCGCTACGAGACCGACTTTCGGTGCGCTCATAGCGTTCTCCTTGAAATAAAGATAGCTTGAGTATAGCGCATGGCGCGCAACAAGTAAAATTTTATTCATTAGGAGGCAGACCATGGGACGTTTCCGTTTCTGCGTCGGACCATTCTTGGCGCTCATCCTCCTTGGGGCCGGGGCTTTACCCGTCCGGGCGGATTCCCTTGCGACCATGCGGGAGCTGCGCAAGGCGGCTACGGATGCCTTCGATACGAACCATCCGGTGGAAGCCCTGAAGCACTTGGTCGCCATTCTGGCCTTGAACGAGGAGTTGGCTTCGGAAACCACCGAAGCCCGCAGCTCCGAGCGGGCCGAGCTGGTCCGCCGGGCGGATGCGGAAATCACCGCCATAGGCGCCCGCCTGACCCTGGAACCCACGGACGAGTGGCTTTCGGAGGGAAAGATGATTCCCGGGAACGTACGGGACCTGTCACGGGGACGCGGACGCATGCCCGCGGCGCGCCTGGTGGCGAACTACGACTTCGGGAAATCCGTGGTTGCCGACGCGCCCATACGCTTCGCCTTCGTGGAC
>CAYUPG010000137.1:0-7755 GCA_964446515.1 uncultured Treponema sp. | reverse complement strand
TGATGATCGCCGACTGCGGGGCGGAGAACCTGGGGGTGGCCTTCGACTACGGGCACGCGGCCCTGGGCTACGAGACCCCCGGGGAGTCCGTAGCCCTGCTGAGCATGTACGGCGACAAGCTGCGCCATGTCCACATCAACGACAACTTCGCCCAGTGGGACGACGACATGATCGTGGGCACCGTGCACACCCTGCACTTCCTGGAGTTCTTTTACTGGCTCAGGAAGACCGGCTACCGGGGCTACCTGACCATCGACCAGTTCCCCTACCGGGAGGACGGCCGGGAAGCGGTGGCGGAGAGCGCCCGCTGGCTCGATGCCCTTGAGGGCGCCGCGGAGCGCATCGACCCCGCGGAGATCGCCGCGGTCCTGGGAAGGAAGGACGCCGTCGCGTCAAGCCGCCTGATGCGCTCCATGCTCTTCGGGAGATAGGCATGCCGAAGATCTACCTGGCCGTCGACAACTGTTTCGCCTCGAAGCGGTGGACCGCCCCCGGGGAGTGGGCGGAGCTGGTCCGCGATATGGGCCTGCGCTATGCGGAAGCGAGCGCGGACACGGAGAACGATCCCCACTATCAGGGGGCGGCCTTCCGGGAGCGCTGGCTGAAGCAGGTGAAGGAAGCGCGGGACCGCGCGGGGATACGCATCGCCAACCTCTATTCGGGGCACGGCACCTACGCGACGCTGGGCTTGGGCCACCCCGACGGGCTCCCTGCGGACCGCATGCTCCGGCTCTGGCTCCAGCCCCAGGTGGACGCAGCCGCGGAGCTGGACGCGGGCTTCGGCTTCTTCACCCACGCCTTTCCCCTCTCCGTTCTGGAGGATCCGGAGGCCTACGGGGCCGCCCTGTCAGGTCTGACCGACCGCCTGGCGGCCCTCGCCTCCTACGCCGCGGAACGCATGGAGAAGCCGGTGGGGGTGGAGCAGATGTATACCCCCCACCAGGTCCCCTGGACCATCGCGGGGGCCAAGCGCCTGCTCGCCGAGGTGGCCGCTAAGGCCGGCGCGCCCCTGTACCTCACCGTGGACCTGGGGCACCAGTGCGCCCAGGGGCGCCATAGGCGCCCGGGCCGGGAAAGCCTTGAGGCCGCGGCGGCGTGCCTGCGGGACCGCCGCTTCGACGGGCTGCCCTGGCTCGGCTGCGGCTCCGCCTACGGCTTGGCCCGTTCCGCCGCGGAGGGTAGGCTGACCCTCGCCGAGGCCTGGGCCCGCCTGGAGGAGTACGCCGCCCTGCGGCCCTACCTGTATTCCGACGAGGGGGATGAGGATACCTACCGCTGGCTGAGGGAGCTGGGGCCCTACTCGCCCATCATCCACCTCCAGCAGACCGACGGGACGGTTTCCGCCCATTGGCCCTTCACGGAAAAGAACAACCGCAGGGGCATCATTCACCCGCAGCGGGTGCTCCGCTCCCTGGCGGAGGGCTACGCGGCCCTGAGCGACTGGGCGATACCCCCGGCGGAGGAGCTGTTCTTGACTATCGAGGTATTCATCGGCACCGCGGCGAATCCCTTCGCCGCGCTCGAGGAACTGCGGGAGACGGCGGCCTATTGGCGCCGCTGGATTCCCGAGGACGGGCTTGAGCTTGAAACGCTTATAGCGAAGGGAGAGGAGGCATGATGTCCGCGCGGGAATTCGAAGCCTTTCGGGATCAGGCGGAGCTTCTGGCCGAGGCGGCCAGGCGCACGGGGGACTTGGGCTACGTCGCCTCCCACGGGGGAAATCTGAGCTTGAGGGTCTGCGCGGACCGGGTCCTCATCACGCCGACCAAGGTGGCCAAGCGAGCCATGCGGGCCGAGGACATCTGCATGATCGATATGGACGGCGCCCTGGTGTACGCCCCTCCCGGCAGGAGCCCCACGGGAGAGACGCCCATGCACCTGCGCATCCTGCGCCGGAGGCCGGACCTGCGGTCCATAGTCCACGCCCATCCCCCGGTGCTGACGGGCTTCTCCATCTCCCCCATGGGAGAGCTGCTCTCCCGGCCCCTGCTGCCGGAGCCCGTCATAGAGGCGGGGCCCCTCCTGGTCGTGCCCTACGCGGAGCCGGTGTCGGAAGCCCTGGCGGAGGAATTCGACAAGGTCATCGCCCTCACCAACTCGTTCCTGATGAAGAACCACGGGGTCACCGTCTGCGGCTCCGACGGCATCGACCGTACCCTGGGCATCCTCGAGATGCTTGAGATGCAGGCCTATTCCGTGTGGGTTGCCCGGTGCCTCGGGGGGGTGGACGTCATCCCCGCCCGGGAGGTGGCGGCCCTGGAGAACACCCTGCGGACGCGGAAGCTGCCCATACCCGCGGATCCCCGGGTAGTCGCCCATTTGACTGACCAGTACTGAGCCGGGGAGGGTGTCATGGAGGAGCTGGTGATGGCCGCCGCCGATCTGGGGGCGACCTCCGGACGGGTAGTGGAGGGCCGCTACGACGGCACAGCCCTGCGGCTCGGCGTGGTGAGCCGCTTCAGCAACGACGCGGTCCCCCTGGGGCCGCATCTGAAGTGGGACTTCCCGAAGCTCCTGCACGAGACGGCCCTGGGCATCGCCCGCATCGATAAGGCCCGGACGGCGGGCATCGATACCTGGGGGCTCGATTTCGGCATCCTGGACGCCTACGGCGACCTCAGCCTGATTCCCCACCACTACCGGGACGGCCGCACCGCGTCCCTCTTCGAGGAGGCCCGCGGGGGGAGTCGGGGCCGGGCCCTCTTCGACGCGACGGGCATCACCCTCCAGCCCTTCAATACCTCCCTGCAGCTCAAATCCCTGGCCCTCCGGCGCCCCGAGGTCCTGCGCCGGGGCCGGACCCTGCTCATGATGGGAGACCTCTTGGGCTACTTCCTGACCGGCAGGGCGGAGGCGGAGCTGACCAACGCCTCCAATTCCCAGCTTCTGTCCAAGGATGGGGAGCGCTGGTCCGACGAGGTGGTCCGCTGGACCGGGGCGGACGCATCCCTGCTGCCGCCCCTGGTGCGGCCGGGAAGTCCCAAGGGCCGCGTCCTTCCCGATACGGCGTCCCGCTACGCCCTGCCGCCGGACCTGACGGTGGTGAACGTGGGAAGCCACGATACCGCCTCGGCGGTGCACGGCTGTCCCCTGGAAGGGGAGGGGGCGGTCTACCTCTCAAGCGGCACCTGGTCGCTCATGGGCACCCTGCTGGACGAGCCGGTGCTGTCCGACGCGGCCTTCGAAAGGGGCTTCACCAACGAGCGGAGCAACGGGGGCAGGGTGCGCTTCCTCAAGAACATCATGGGCATGTGGCTGGTGGAGGAGCTCCTGCGGTCCTGGCAGCGCCGGGGCGCCGCGGTGCCGTCCTACGACGAGCTCTACGGGGCCGCGGAGCGGGAAGCCGCCTTCGGGTCCATCATACGGCCGAACGACGGCGCCTTCTACAGTCCCCCCGACATGGAGGCGGCCATCGTCGGCTATCTCCGGGCTACCTCCCAAGCCGTGCCGGAGCACCCGGCGGGCTTCATCCGGGTGGTTCTGGACAGCCTTGCCCTGGCGTACCGCGAGGCCGTGGAGGATATCGCCGCCGTGACGGGGCGGCCCGCCTCCTCGGTCCACATCGTCGGGGGCGGCTGCCGGGTGGACCTGCTCAACCGCCTCTGCGCCGACCTCACGGCCCTCCCGGTGAGCGCCGGTCCCGTGGAGGGCACGGCGGCGGGGAACCTCATATCCCAGCTGGAGTATCTGGGGGAGCTCCGGGGCGACGACGAGCGCCGCGACCTGCTGCACAGGTCCTTCCCCATCCGCCGCTATGAGCCGTACTCCTGCGGCCTCTCGGCGGACCGCATGGAGGAAGCCCGGCGCCGCTATCAGGCCCTCCCCTGAGGCGCGGCGGGCCGGCGGCGGCGGAACCGCAGGCCCAGGTAGAGGATGAAGGCCGGCGCGATCGTCAGGCTCAGCAAGCCCAGCCTGAGCCCGAACCTGTCCGCGACCGCGCCGACCAAAAGGTTCGCGGGCGCGCCGCCGACGACCGCCGCGGCGAGGAGGCCCGAGAGTATGCCGTGGCCTGCGGGAATTTCCTCCAAGGCGAGGGCGTAGACCAGCGCCCAGAGGGGAGCAGCGGCGGCGCCCAAGAGGATGAAGGCGGCATAGGACAGGAGCGCCGGACCAAGAACGGCGGCCGGCAGAAGCAGCGCCGCGCTTCCCGCCAGGATGCAGGCCATGATGTTCGGGGGCGTTCGCTTGAGCGCATAGGCGACCGCGAAGTTTCCCAGGGTAAAGGCGCCCCAGAACGCCGCGACCAGATGCGCGCCCCCGCCCGCGGGAGACAGGCCGTGGCTGCTTTGGGCAAAGGCCGCCATCCAGGTTGCCGTTCCCTGCTCCAGTCCGACGTAGAGGGCGATCCCGAAAAAGTACAGCAGGGGCAGGGGGCGCAGCAGGAAGCGCAGGCAGGCGCCGATCGTCGGCGGCTTCTCCCCATCGGCTCCGGCTCCCTTCGGAAATCGGCGTAGCAGGGCCGGAAGGATAGCCGCCGCCGAGAAGCCCAGGAAGAGCAGGTACATGCCCCTCCAGGACACCCCTGCACCGGAAAGGCTCCCGTAGAGCAGGGGGCCCAGGAACGATGCGGCGCCGAAGATGCCCTGGACCAGGACCAGCCGTATGCCGAAGGCGCGGGCCCCGCTTGCGGCCTTGAGCAGGGGAATAAGGGATACCTGAAGACCCGAGAGCCCTCCCCCGATGAGGAAGAAGAGCGGCAGGAGGGCGGGGAACGGCGGGCGCAGGCACACCAGGGCGAAGGCTCCGGCCAAGCAGGCGTAGCTCCCGATCACGATCCGCCGCTCCCCCCAGCGTTCGGCGGCCAAGCCTGCGGGCACGGCGACTATGCCGAAGGCGAGCAGAAGCGCCGAGGGCATCAGCGCCGCCTGGGCGTAGCTCAGGGAGAATTCCTCGATGAGCTCCGGAAGCATGGCCCCCAGGCTATTCTGAAAAATCCCGATGAGGGCGAAGGAGAGGAGCACGTAGGCAACCATGGAAGCTCACGGAAGGATCGTCCGGGCGGCTTCGCTCATGGCGACGACCTTTTCCGGAGCAACGTTCGAGAGCAGCGCTTCGTGGCTTGGGGAAACGATGAAGGAATCCCCGAAGAGCCTGCGCAGGCGGAATACCTCCCGGCGAACATCCTCGGCTGTTCCGAAGGGCAAAAGCTCCTGGGTGTCGACTCCTCCGATGAACGCCACCTTCCCTCGGTATTTTTTGGATAGGCTTTCCGCATCCATTCCGCAGGCCTTGGCCTGCAGGGGATGGAGTCCCTGTATGCCGGCCTCCAGCAGTCGCGGAATGATCCTGTCGATTGCCCCGCATGAGTGCACCACCACCTTTAGGCCATACCCCTTGATCTGATCGATAAGCCGCTGGTAGTAGGGCATGATGAAGCGCTCCATCATGGCGGGGGCTATCAGGACATCCAATTGGCTGCCGAAATCGTTGCCGAAGAACCCCGCCGCAAGGTCTTTGGCCATGAGCTCCAGGCATCGCCTGTTGGCTTCCAGGTAGAACGAAACGATCCGTTCGGTTACGGCCTCGACGACTTCCGGATGGGTATGCATTTTGATGAAGTAGTTCTCCATGCCGAAAAAGTCGGAGGCGATGTGAAAGAAGGGCATCCACATGCCCCCGAACACCGCCAATCCCGCATCCCGGGCTTCCATGACATTTCTGGTGGTTTCCGAGAAGTCCAGGAAATCGGGGTCGGGCCATTCGAAATTCTCCACGTCCGTCGGGTCCTCGCAATCGGCGAAAACGCCGTCCTGCGTAAGATGCGTTCGCTCCCTTCCGCCGTAGAAGTCCCACAGGGGTTTCCCTTCGGGATGCCGCCATGTCGAGGCATCCAATTCCGGGGAAATCCATATCATGTCGCTGCCCGCCGCAAGATTCAGCTCCAGATCGCGTCTGCCGCTTAGGTTCGTCTTAACCTGAGAGGTCCTGAGAAAGGATTCCGAAGCTTTCTTGTCCTCTCCTCCAATGCCGAAATACTTGTAGTAGATTTCCTTGGTGTCGTCCGCGGGGTTCCCCAGCCAAAAAGCGGGACGATCTACCGGAGCGCCGGTCAATACGGCATGTACTCTTTCTACGCTGTTCATCATGAACCCCCTCTTCGTGTCGGATATAATTAATCAAGTTAATTATATAAACAATGGAAAGGTGAATTTGTCAACAAAAAAATTGGTGAATTGGTGAAGCTTATCCCAGCTATCCAGGGGAGGAGCGTGTTCCTCCCCCGGAAAAGACCCATCAATGGCCAATAGTGATGATGTTTCAGTAAAATTTCATGAATTCTATAGATTTTTCTTGACGAATCAAAAATGTCATGCTACTAGATAATTAACTTAAGTAATTAAATGAGGGAACCGTGAGAGCGCAGGGAAGCAACGCAAAGCTGGTACGGGTGCAGAACAGATCGCTGGTCCTCAGGATCATACAGAAGCGGGGCACCGTTTCTAGAAAAGAAATTGCCGACCTCACCGGCTTGACCCAAGCGGCCATCACGAAGATTACGGCCGACCTGATCGAGCGGAACCTCATAATCGAGGAGGGGACGGGAAGTCCCGTGCGCTCACTGGGAAGACGGCCCATAGGCCTTTCGATAAACCGGGAGCGGTACAAGATCATCTGCCTCTACCTCGGCCGGACCATCATACAGGCCGCGGTCTGCGACCTGTCCGGCGCGATCCTGTACAAGAACGAGGAGTACGGCGACATCTACGCCGAGATGGGCACCAATTTCGAGGAGGAGATCGTCGCTGCCGTCGAAGGGCTCATCCGGGCAAAGCATATCGACACCGAAGAGCTGCTGGGCATAGCCCTTGCCGCGCCGGGTCCCATCAATTCCAAGCAGGGAATCATGCTGGGCGTTCCGGGGAATGGGTTGAAGGTCTCGGAAGCTCCTTTCGACTGGCGCAACGTGGACATAGCCGCCATCATCGGCGACCGCTTCGGCGTGCCGGTATTCGCGGACAACGAGGCGAATGTCGCCGCCCTTGGGGAAAGCTGGTTCGGCGCAGGCGTAGAGTTCAACAACTTCGTCCTGTACTCCGTCGGTCTCGGCATCGGGTCGGGGGTCATCATCGACGGCATGCTCTATCGGGGAGACGACGACGTCGTATCCGAAATAGGCCACATCACCATCGACTACCGGGGGCCGAAGTGCATCTGCGGAAACATCGGTTGCCTTGAACTCTATGCGGGCTTCAAGCGCCTCTTGGATCTGTATAAGGACGCCGGCGCCGGTCCTACGGGCGTTTTTACCCCCAAGGACCATGCCGTCATCGCAAGGGAAGTGGAGCAGATCTTTGCCCGGGCATCCATGGACGATGCCGCAGCTAAGCATGCCCTTCTCGAGCTGGGACGCTTCCTGGGGATCGGCGCGGTCTCTCTGGCGAATATCTTCAGTCCTGAAGCGATCATACTCAGCGGGAACGATATCGGAGCCGCCGATCTGGGGATGCTGGTGCCCACCGTCCAGGAAAGCGTGCGGAGCGGCGCCTTCTCCGTCATAGCGAATAAGGTAAGGGTGCTGAAATCTGCGCTGGGCAAGGATGCGCGGATTTACGGATGCGTGGCCCTGGTGCTCCAGGACTTCTTCGATCAGCCGGGCGGGGAGGACGAGCCGGCATAAAATAAACGGACAGGACAGTCACCATTCTCGGGAAAAAGCCCCTCCCATAGGGGAAGGGGAAAAATTTAGGAGGGATAGTACAATGACTAAGATCAGCAGGGTATCCGCATTGTTCATGGCGGCGGCTTTGGCGCTGA
>CAYUPG010000136.1:5585-7796 GCA_964446515.1 uncultured Treponema sp. | reverse complement strand
CCTACATCGCCGCCGGCGGCACCATCGAGATACCCCACCGCATTTCCGTGGACCGCCAGCTGGACAACGGCTATCCCGAGCCGGACGCGGCGGCCGCCGCGGACCTGGAGGCGCGCTACGGCGCCCTTCCCGCGCCCGCACACGGGGGGCATCTGGGCCAGATCGACGACATGCTCCGGGCTGTGGAGACCGGGGATGCCCCCACGGCGGACGCCGAGGCGGGGCGGCGCACCATAGAGTTCATCTCCGCGGTGTACCGCAGCGCCTTCCTGGGGGGGACGGTGCGCCTTCCCCTGGAGCCGGCCGACCCCTTCTATACCCGGGCGGGCCTGCGGGACCACGCCCCGCGCTTCCACCGAAAGACCGCCCGGGTTGACGGCTTTTCCGACCAGGGCATCAGCGTCGGCGGGACGCTCTAGGAGGCACGGCATGCAGAAAGCGGACGGAATGAACTACGCCCCCGTTTCCGCCTCCCCCCAAGAGAAGGCCTGCGGGCCCGGGGACTTTCCCTTCGCCGCGCTGGGCCTGGACCACGGGCACATCTACGGCATGTGCAACGGACTCGTCGAGGCGGGGGCGGAGCTCGCGGCGGTGTACGACCGGGACCCCGCCAAGGTGGCCGCCTTCCTGGAGCGCTACCCCGGCGTCCGCGTCGCCCGCAGCGAGGAGGAGATCCTCGCCGATCCCGCCCTGCGCCTGGTGGCCTCGGCCGTACGGCCCGACCTGCGCTGCCCCCTGGGGCTTAGGGTTATGGAGAGCGGCAAGGACTATTTCGCCGACAAGCCGGGGATGCTCGGCGCGTCGGAACTCGCGGCGGCCCGGGAGGCCTGCGCGCGGACGGGCAGGAAGTACGCCGTCTACTTCAGCGAGCGCCTCCACGTGGAGGGGGCGGTCTTCGCGGGCAGGCTCATCGATGAGGGGGCGGTCGGCAGGGTGCTCCACGTGACCATCCTGGCTCCCCACCGGCTCAACAAGCCGAGCCGGCCCGACTGGTTCTTCGACCCCCTGCGGAACGGGGGCATCATAACGGACATCGGGAGCCACCAGGTGGAGCAGTTCCTCTCCTTCGCCGGAGCCGAAAGCGCCCGGGTGGACTTCGCCCGGACGGCCAACTACGCCTGCCCCGAGGCCCCCGCCTTCCGGGACTTCGGGGAGGCCGCCCTGACGGCGGACAACGGGGCCCGGTGCTACTTCCGGGTGGACTGGTTCACCCCCGCGGGCCTCGGGGCCTGGGGGGACGGCCGGGTCTTCATCGTCGGCACGGAGGGCACCATCGAGATCCGCAAGTATCTGGACCTCGGCCGCTCGACCGAGGGGGATCTGGTCATCCTGGTGGACGCCGAGGGGGAGAAGGAGTTCCGGGTGCACGGGAAGACGGGCTTCCCCTTCTTCGCCGCCCTCATCCGGGACTGCCTGGAGCGGACGGAGCGGGCCATGACCCAGGCCCGCGTCTTCAGCGCCATGGAGACGACCCTGGCGGCCCAGGCCGCGGCCGACGCCGGGCGCCTGCCGGGCTAAACTTTGCGGCACCTAGAGACACGATTTCCCGAATGTGCTATAGTGGGGACGCATTTAGTATTCCCTCGTCTTATCGGGTTTTTACGGCATTGAGAGGGAGCCGTTCCGCGGGCGCGATTTTCGTCCCCGCCGAACTGTACCCGGCGCTCACCCCGTCGCGTGCTTGGGCAGGTCCCGCACGACGCACCCGTCGAGTTCCGATCATCCTATAGCATACTCTTCTCTCCAAGGACTCTATCCATGCACGGATCCTATTCCCGTTCCGATTCCCGCCGGGGCTCCGACGCTCCCCGGGGCCGCAGCTCCGCGGGCCACAGCTCCTTCGGCCCCTCCTCCGGCCGTATGCCCCAGCGCCACGAGCGCGGCGCGGCGGTCCGCGGCCGTCCCTCCGCAGGCGGACGCCCCAAGGGCGGCGCCGCGGCGGCCAAGCAGTTCATCCACCCCTCCAAGTTCGTCCAGGAGGCGCGGATCACCGAAAAGGCCGAGTACGTGCCCACCAACAGCTTCGAGGATTTCGGACTGCACAAGAAGATCATGGACAACCTGCGCCTCAAGGGCTTCGCCCAACCCTCCGCCATCCAGGACCAGACCATACCCCTGGTGATGCAGGGCCGCGACGTGGTGGGCATCGCCAACACCGGCACCGGCAAGACCGCCGCCTTCGCCCTCCCCATGCTCCACGACCTGATCACC
>CAYUPG010000136.1:0-5575 GCA_964446515.1 uncultured Treponema sp. | reverse complement strand
GGCAAGGGCCTCCAGGTGCTGGTGCTGTGCCCCACCCGGGAGCTGGCCCAGCAGATCATGGAGGAGTGCTACTCCTTCGGCAAGGGCTGCGGCCTGCGCAGCGCGCTGCTCATCGGCGGCGCCTCCATGCACCTCCAGAAGCGGGACCTCCGCATGAACCCCCGCATCATCGTGGGCACCCCCGGCCGCATCCAGGACCACCTGCGCCAGGGCACCCTCACCCTGAACCTGGTCAACTACGTCGTCCTGGACGAGGTGGACCGCATGCTGGACATGGGCTTCATCGTGCCCATCACGGACATACTCTCCAAGGTTTCCAAGGAGCGGCAGTCCCTCTTCTTCAGCGCCACCATGGAGCCCAAGGTCGCCAAGCTCATCGAGCGCTTCGCCGCGGACCCCGTCACCGTGTCCACCAAGGAAGGCAGCACCGCCGACGGCGTGAGCCAGAACGTGGTCTACTATTCGGGGGCCGGCGACAAGATGGAGAAGCTCCACGACCTGCTGATCGGGGAAAAGAACTACAAGACCATCATCTTCGACGACACCAAGCGCCTGGTCGAGCGCCTGGGCCGGGACCTCCACGAGCGGGGCTTCCGGGTGGACTACATCCACGGGGACAAGAGCCAGGCCCAGCGGTCCAAGGCCATCAAGCGCCTCAAGGGCGACGAGATCGACATCCTGGTGGCCACCGACGTGGCCGCCCGGGGCATAGACGTGGCGGACATCACCCACGTCATCAACTATTCCGTCCCCAACACCTACGACGACTACGTCCACCGCATCGGCCGCACCGGCCGGGCCGGCAAGGTCGGCAAGGCCCTTACCTTCCTGGCGAAGTAGGGGGAGCACCGCGAACGCCGCGGCGCCTGTGCCCGCTCAGGGTGCGGCGCGCCGCCGCTGCTCCCTCTCGCTGCGAAGGCCGCTCCGCGGCGCTTCTCCGCTACCCCCTCTGCTTCAGCTCTCCGCATCTCCTTCCAGCAGTTGATCCAGCCGGGCCTCCGTCACTATTCGGGCTGCGCCGACCACTCCCGGATCGGGGCAGGCAGGGGAGGAGCAGACTACGGGACTGAGGCACAGGGATTTGAGGCGGGAGTTGAGCCCCTGGATCAGAGCCGGTCCGAGTATCTCCGCCCCTATCCCGCCCACCACCAGGGTATCCACGTCCAGGGTCGCGGATACGCAGGAAATCGCCATGGCCAGGTCTTCGAGTATCCTTTCCAGCGCACCTACCGGATCCGAGGCGATGGTCGCGTAGCCTATCCTGGATTCGAGCCAGCCGGGGCGGGAGGGATCGGCGGAGCCTCCCCGTTCGAATGATAGGTAGCCGATCTCACCGGCAAGATTGCTGCTCCCCCTCCGGAGAACGCCGTCCAATATGAGGCCCGCTCCGACGCCGACGCCCAGGGAAAAGTAGACCAGATCCTTGGATTCCTGATGCCGGCGGTACACGTACTCTCCCAGCACGGCGGCGTTCACATCCTTCTCGATAAGGACCGGCAGCCCGAGCCGGCCTTGGAGCTCGTTCATAAGGGGCTGCGCATCCAGGGGTTTCGTGATCCCCACCAGGGGAGCCACCTCCACGGTGCGGCGATCGGCGCCCACCGAGCCGGGAACGCCTATGCCGATTCCGGAGATCCGCTCCCGGGCAATCCCCGAGGCGGCGATGGTCTGCTCGATCCACGATCCCGCCGGGCCCCCCAGGACCGCCACGAAATCCGGTGGGATCGGGAAGCTTTCCCGCCGTATGATGCCGCCCAGAAGGTCGACAACGCCTATCCTGAGCAGGTCCCCCTGGAAATCAAGTCCCACCGAACAGGCCGCCGTCGGGTTCAGCCTGAGGATGCGGGGCTTTCTTCCCATCCTGCTTTCCCCGGATCCGTCGAAGGAGACGAACCCAAGATTCAGGAAATGGTTTATGATCTTGATAACCGTGGGCGAGCTTATGCCGGTGAGCCTGCTGATCTCGGCCCGGGATATTCCCCCGGCCGAGACGATGAGGTCGTACACGGTCCTGCGGTTGAGGTCCTTGAGGTCCCTCGCTATGTATCTTCTCACGGCACTATCCTTATATTAACTAAGTTAGTTAACTCTAAAGCAAGGTATTCGTCTTGTCAACGCAAACATGAAGCCCGCCGAGGGGCATGCTGCGGGGTAGCTGATTCTGCTTGACAAAGAAAAATTCCTGCCTCAAACTTAACTAACTTAGTTAATAGAAGTGTCCAACAAGGAGGATGTTATGAGCGGAAGATTAATCGGTCTACTCCTGGCCATGGGGGTAGCGGCTTCGGGCTTTGCCGGCGGTGCCGGGGAACCGGCGGAAACCGGTCCCGTGACCATCACCTACTGGCAGTACTTCTTCGAGACGAAGGTGACGCTGGTGGACGAGCTCATCAAGAAATTCGAAGAGCAGAATCCCGGCATCAAGGTCCAGCAGGTGACCTTCCCGTACGAGACCTTCAACCAGAAGGTGGCGTCTTCGGTGCCCGTTGGCACGGGCCCCGACGTGCTCACCCTGTTCTGCGGGTGGCAGCCCCTCTACGTCAAGTCCGGGTACCTCCAGGAGCTGGCGCCCAAGGATTTCAGCCCCGAGTACTTCAAGCAGAATTTCTTCCCCTTCGTGGAGCAGAGCGTCAAGTTCGACGGGAAGTACTACTCCGTCCCGACTGCGGTCCGGTCCCTGTCCCTGTTCTGGAACAAGAGGCTGTTCCGGGAAGCGGGGCTCGATCCGGAGAAGCCGCCGAGAACCCTGGACGAGTTGGCCGATTACGCCAAGCGTCTCACCAAGTACGATGCCCAGGGGAATATAGTCCAGGCGGGCCTGGCCATGCAGCCCACGGGTCAGGGGCACAGCTGGATCAGGGAAGTGCTCATCAGGCAGTTCGGCGGTGCTCCCTACAGCGCCGACGGCCGGACCGTCACCTACAACACGCCCCAGGGGGCGGCGGCCCTCAAGTGGTACACCGACCGAATCACGGCGGACAAGGTCGGCTATCCCAATTTCGCCACCGACGACGTGACCGCCTTCAGGACCCAAAAGGCCGCCATGAACATAGACGGATCCTTCCGGATCGCGGCGTTCAAGGCCCTTCCCGACCTGGAGTGGGCGGTTGCCGAATTGCCGGTCCACAACGGAGTCAAGTCCAATTTCGCGTCTTTCTGGACCCACGGCATCGCCGCCGGGGTCAAGGGCGCCAAGCTTGATGCGTCGGTCAAATTCCTGAAGTTCATCACCTCTGCGGAGACCCAGGCGCTCTGGCAGGAGCGGGTGGGCGAACTTCCGGCGAATCCGGCTCTGGCGGCCAAGCAGGCGAACGTTCCCTACGTCGGCACCTTCCTCAAGGGTCTGGACTACGCCCACGCCACCATCTTCGTCGACGAGGCGGGTCAGCGGAACGTGTTCGTGAACATGGTGGACGAGGTCATATTAAAGAACAGGACGCCCGCGGACGCAATCCGGGATGCCGCGGCTGCGGAGCAAAAGCTCATCAGCGATTTCTGGAAATGAAGTAGAATGTGAAGAGCAAGGGGGGCAAGCGGCCCCTCTTGCTCACAATTTCCTCAGAAGGTGATGCCATGACTATTGCCCGAAAACAAGCCATGACGGCCTACGCGTTCCTGCTCGTTCCGCTCTCCTTCTTCCTGTTCGTCCGCTTCATGCCCATGCTGTACGCCCTGGTGATGAGTCTGACCAATTGGGGACTTACGGCAAGGAACGTGCGCTTCATCGGCCTGGATAACTTCGGCACGATCTTTACCGACAAGGTGTTCCTGACGGCCCTGGGGAATACGGCGCGCTACGCCCTCGTCGGGGCTCCCCTGGCAATCGGCCTGAGCCTGTTCTTCGCCCTGCAGCTGAATGCGGTCACTAAAGGCCGGGGCCTCTTCCGCCTCATCTACGTCATTCCCTACATCACCCCGGTCGTGGCGGTGAGCTGGGTCTGGCGCTGGATCCTCCAGCCTCCTCCCATCGGAATCCTCAACAATCTGCTGACCTCTCTCCGGCTGAGTTCCCACGGGTTTCTCCTGGATCCCAAGGAGGCCCTTCTGACCATCACCGCAGTGAACGTCTGGGTCGAATTGGGCTACTGCGTCACCATCTTTCTTGCGGGAATCCAGAACATTCCCAACGATTACATCGAGGCCGCCAAGATAGACGGGGCCTCCGGAGGGGCCATTCTTCTCAAGATCATTCTGCCGCTCCTGCTGCCTGTGACCCTCTTCCTGGCGGTCATGCAGAGCATCCAATTCATGCGCATCTTCACCCAGGTCTACAACATGTCCTACCAGTCCCAGGGTGGACCCTTGGATTCCACGAAATCGGTGGCCCTCTACATCTACCAGACGGCGTTCACTAAATTCCAGCTGGGCCAGGCGGCGGGCGCGAGCCTGGTGCTCTTCGCGATCATCATGGCCATAACCCTGGTGCAGATGAAATTCTTCGACAAGAAGATCAACTACTGAGCGAGGCCGGAATGCTGCGGGATACGAAACGAAGCGCGATAGTCGCGTACACGGTGCTCACGCTCCTTTCTCTTTTGATGATATTTCCCTTCCTGTGGATGCTGCTCTCCTCTTTCAAGGATGCGGAGCAGATCTTCGCCTTGAAGGTGCTTCCGTCCAAGCCGACCCTTGACAACTACCGCTTCCTGTTCTTCGGCAGGTATTCGAAGTTTCCCCTCTGGTTCGGCAACAGCTTGCTTGTGGCTGCGATCACCACGGCGTCGGTGGTGTTCTTCGATTCCCTGCTCGGGTATACCCTGTCGAAATTCACCTTCCCCGGCAAGAAGCTCGTGTTCATACTGATCATGAGCACCCTGATGATACCCACCGAGATGCTGGTCATCCCCTGGTACTCCATCTCCATTTCCCTGAAGTGGGTCAACTCGTACTGGGGCATCATGTTCCCCGGCATGATGAGCGCCTTCGGGGTGTTCCTGATGCGCCAGTTCACCTCCACCGTTCCCGACGAGCTGATCGCCGCGGCGCGCATCGACGGCCTGGGGGAGTTCAAGATCTTCCTGACCATCGTGCTGCCCCTGGTGGGCTCGGCCCTGGCCACCCTCACGATCTTCAACTTCATCGGCAACTGGAACGCCTTTCTGTGGCCGCTGATCATCGCTTCGGGGCCGGACCGCTTTACCCTGCCCGTGGGCCTCGCGAACTTCTCCGGAGAGATAGGGAACGAGTGGCACCTGATCATGACCGGCGCCACGGTCTCCATGGCGCCCCTCATCGTCGTGTTCCTCGTGTTCCAGAAGCAGATCATCAAGGGCATCGCCCTGAGCGGCATGAAGGGCTAGGAGGCCTGCATGAGAGTCATAGATTCCCACGTGCATTTCCCTGCGGGGAAGATACTGGACGACGGCCGTGACGGCGTTGCCGCCGAAGCGGCTCCGGCCTTCGCCGGGGCGAGCGTACCCGGTTCGCCTCCTTCGAAGGATCCCTGGATAGCGTGGGACAAGGCGAAATGGTCCAGGGCTTGGCGCTTTCCGGAAGAGGAGAAGCTGGACCAGGACGAAGCCGTCCGCCGCTGGCTGGGGGAGTTCGATAAACACCCCTTCCTGGAGCGGGTAGT
>CAYUPG010000135.1:0-7866 GCA_964446515.1 uncultured Treponema sp. | reverse complement strand
GCCAGCTTGACGTAGCCCTGGACGGCGATGTGGGCGGGGCAGGCGGTCTTGCAGGGGCTGGTGCCCGACTCCACCACGTTCGCCCGGTTGGTCCGGTACTCGGGATTCCAGTCCGCGCTTCCCCAGTCCTTGTTCCGGGGGGTGTACTTCCGTTCGATTTTGGACACCACGGGAGAAGTGGAGCAGAGCTTCTGCCCCAGCTTGGCGGCGTTCACGGGGCAGTGCTGAACGCACTCCCCGCAGGCCACGCACTTGTCCGTATCGACCTTGGCGACATAGTTGGACCGGACCATGTCCGTGTTCAGGAACATCTCCGCGGTGCGCAGGGACAGGCAAGAGCAGCCGCAGCAGTTGCAGATCGCGTGGGTCTTGCCGCTCCCGTCCAGGTTGGGGATCTGGTGCATCAGGCCGTTCTCCTCCGCCCGCCTGATGATCTCGAAGGCCTCCTCCCGGGTGACCGCCTTGCCCCGGCCGGTGCGGATGTAGTACTCCGCCGCGTGGCCCATCTGGATGCACATGTCCTCCTTGAGGTGGCCGCAGCCCTCCCCCATGGATTCCCGCACGGTCCTGCAGGCGCAGTCGGAGACGGAGAACACGTCGTTCTCGTTGAGGTACTTGGAGATCTCCTCGTAGGAGGCCCGGCGGGTCTCTCCGGAGACGGCGGTCTCTATGGGGATGACCCGCATGAGCCCCGTACCCACGGGGAAAAGGCCCGCGGACATGGGGCCCCGCACCAGGCCGTAGTCGTTGAAGGCCACGGCGATCTCCGGGTGCTTCTTCACGTTGTCCAGGTTGTTGGCCATCATCTCCATGATGCCCGGCACCCAGGTGTCGTACCAATACTTGTCCGTCCCGTCCTTATTGTTGACGAAGCAGACACCGTGGTAGGCCAGCTCCTCAAGCAGCCGGCGCGTCGTCTCCGCGTCCTTGCCGCAGCGGGCGGCCACCTCCGCCGCGCTTTGGGGGCCCCGGAAATCCAGGGCCAGGGCGACCTCCGCCATCTCGTCGGTCACCACCGGCGCCAGGATGCGGTATTCCGGGTCACCGGCCTTTATGCCGTTCTTGGCCCCCATCTTCTTGCGGCTCACCTTGTTGGCGAACTCCAATACCTTCAGCTTCACTTCGGCCATCGCTATGTTCCTATTTTTGCCAGGCCGCCACGGAAACGCGCAGCCAATCGGTCCAGGCATCCATCCCCGCGCCGGTCTTGGCCGAGACGGGGAAGATGCGGACATCGGGGTTCAGGGCCCGCACCCGTTCGGCGCAGGCCTCCAGATCGAAATCGAAGAAGTCCGCCGCGTCCATCTTGCTCACCACCAGGGCGTCGCACATGGCGAACATGGGGGGATACTTCAGGGGCTTGTCGTCCCCCTCGGGAACGCTCAGGATCATGACGTTCGCCGCCGCCCCGGTATCGTACTCCGCCGGGCAGATGAGGTTCCCCACGTTCTCAAGAAAGACAAGGTCGTGGCCCTCCATCCCGAGGCCCTCGAGGCCCTGGCGGGTCATCTCCGCGTCCAGGTGGCACATGCCCCCGGTGTGGAGCTGGATCACCGCCGCCCCGGTCTCCGCTATGGTCCGGGCATCCACGTCGGAATCCAGGTCCGCCTCCATGACCGCGATGCGCAGCTCCTCCTTCAGCGCCCCTATGGTGCTCCTGAGCAGGGTGGTCTTGCCCGACCCCGGAGAGGACATGAGGTTGAGGAGGAAGAGGCGCCGCTCCTTGAGGGAAGCGCGGAGCGCCTCGGCCCGACCGTCGTTGCCGGCGAGGACGCTCTTCTTTATGTCGATGACCCGGAACTCCGTCATGCGGGTACCTTGGCGGCCTCGGGCGCGGACTCGGGGGCGGCGGCCAGGGCGGCCACCTGCTTGTAGTCCTCCAGGTCCACGTAGAGCTCGGCCGTATAGGGGTTCCGGCGGGTCTTTACGATCGTATAGGCCATGTAGGCCAGGACCGCGACATTGGAGGCCAGGGCGGCGAAGCTCACGACGAAGAGGGCCGCGGGGTTCTGGGACGCCTTGACCGCGAAGACGGACTCGTCGATGAAGGAGGGGGCGGTCATGGCGAACATGCACCAGAGGGCCAGGGTGTGGGCCCGGTGCTGGAGCCAGGCGCCCTTCCCCACCGTGAAGGCGGCCACGGTCGGCGCCGCCAGAAGGGCGATGCCTGCGTACCAGGCGTGGTCTCCCAGGCAGTTGTACACGTAGGCGAAGTTCCACAGGTCGTAGGCCACGACCCAGAACCAGCACATGTCCGGCCAGAGCATGTCCCGGCTTTTCCGGGCGCTGATCCGTATGCCCAGCCAGCCGGTGATGGTCACGATGTTCAGGATCCCCGCGATGCCGTTCATGTAGTTCCAGGGGCCGGAGCTCATCATCATGCCGTCGTACACCTGGCGGGTCAGGCCGAGGCCGCCTATCTGGAAGTCCCGGACCACCGCCTCCAGGATGTTCACCGCCAGGATGAAGGCGGGGAAGCTCAGGGCGATCTTGTTGGACGAGAGGGCCTTGAAGTTCCTGATGGCCCAGAAGCCGACGCAGCCGGCCAGGGCGGAATAGACTTTGGCGTTGTGGAACCAGGTGTCCACGCTGGTCCCGCCGGTGGTCTTGGGCCACACGAAGATGGTGAGGGCGGCGGGCAGGAGCACGAAGAGGATGAAGCCCCCCGCCTGGGAGCGGCGGCTTACCTCGTTGAGGACGAACAGGGCGGCGAACACCGCCGCGAGCATGAGCCAGGCGTACAGCCCCAGGTTGTCGAACAGGAACATAGGACCCTCCATTTGTGGTATTACCAGAGCGATAGTAACACAGGCCACACCAATTTTCAATAAATAAATATCTATAAAACCCTCTAAATTTTGATTTAGGTCGCACAATCCTTTACATATTCCGCAATCGGGTGTACTGTACTTCTGGTAATACCAAAAACCAATAGGAGATGCCCATGGAGTTCACCAAGATATCCGCACCCTCCCTCAAGGATCTCTTCGTGCGGCAGATCGAAGATCAGATCATCTCGGGCAAGCTGGAGATCGGCACGCAGCTGCCGCCGGAGCGGGAGCTGGCCGAGCGGATGGGGGTGAGCCGGACCGTGGTGAACGCGGGAATCGCGGAGATGGCGGGCAAGGGCTTTCTGGAGATACGTCCCCGGGTGGGAACCTTCGTCCAGGACTTCAGGCGGCACGGCAAGGTGGGAACCATACTGTCCATCATGACCTACAAGGGGGGCGCCCTGCGGAGGCCCGAGATACGGTCCATCCTGGAGATACGCCTGGCCCTGGACCGTCTATCCATACAGAACATCGTGGACGGCGCGACGGACGAGGAGATCGCGGGCCTGGAGCCCCTGCTGGAGCGGCTCCGCGCCGCCGTCGAGCCCGGCCCCTGCGCCCGGGCCCTCTACGACTTCCACCACGAGTTCAGCATCCTGACCCGGAACACTCTGCTCCCCCTCATCTACTCCGCCTTCGCCATTCCCATCACCGCCCTCTGGGAACGGTACTGCCGGCTCTACGGCGCGGCGGCCCTCTACGAGAGCACCCGCACCCTCTACGCCCTGACGGCGGCGCGGAAGAAGGAAGAGGCCCTGGCCTGGGTCGAGGAGTACCTCCGGTCCAGCATTTCGGGAAATCGGGAGATCTACAGCGAGTAGGCGCCTACGGCCTAGGCTTCAGCCTACGGCTTTAGGCTTCAGCCTACGGCCAGGGCGTACAGCGCCTTGGCCACCGCGGCGGCCAGAAGGGGCGGCACGGCGTTCCCTATCTGCCGGGCTATCTCGTTCTTTGAGCCGCAGAAGCGGAAGGAGTCCGGAAAGGTCTGGAGCCGGGCGGCTTCCCGGTGGGTCAGGGGCCGGTGCTGCTCCGGGTGGAGGTAGCGGCCTTTCTCGGGCTTGAAGAACTCCGTCCGTATGGTCGCCGAGGGCCTGTCCCACCAGAGGCGGCCGAAGAGGTCCGTCCCGCCCCGCTCCTTGCGCTTCCAGCACTCCGGAGTCAGCTCGGGCGCGGCCCGCAGCAGGTCGAAGCGGTTCATCCCCTCCTCCGGTATGGCGCGGTAGCGGGCCAGGCTCTTTTCCGTGGGGCTGCGGCCGAAGTGGAGGTCCAGGGGGGGCGGCAGGTCGCGGATCGCCGTGCCCACCGGGGGCGGCAGATCCCCCACGGCGGAGCGCACCGTGGCGGGGGGCAGATCCGGCTTGGGCGGCGGAAAGAAGGCCCCGGGATCCCGGCCCTTGGCCCCCACGATGAAGGCCCGCACCCTCCCCTGGGGCACCCCGTAGTCCACCGCCCGCAGCTTCCCCGACCAAAGCAAGAAGCCGAGCTCCTCGGCGGAGCGGAGTATGGCCCGGTGCTCCTCCGTATCCAGCAGCTGGGGCACGTTCTCCATCACGAAATAGGAGGCCCCGCTCATGGCGACCACTTCCATGTAGGGCCGCCAGAGGGACTTCCGCGGGTCCCCCGCCCGCCTCCGGTTGAGGAGGCTGAAGCCCTGGCAGGGCGGACCGCCGATCACCGCATCCGCGCGGGGTATGCGCCCGGGCTCCCGCTCCAGGAGCGTCACGAGGTCCCCCACGGCGCAGTGGCCGCCGAAGTTGCGGGCGTAGGTCTCCGCCGCCCTGGGATCGAAGTCCACCGCGAACAGGGGCCTGTAGGGCTTTCCCGAGAGGAGGACGAAGCCCGCGGTGAGGCCCCCGGCGCCGCAGAAGAGGTCGATGAAGGTAAGTTCCCGGTCCACGCCCCATGGTACCCCGCAGGTGCGGGGCTGGTCCAGCCGTGGTACAATGGGTGAAGGCCATGAAGATAGACCGCCTCCTCTCCATCGTCGTCTACCTCCTCAACCACGAGCTGGTCAGCGCCGCCAAGCTGGCCGAACGCTTCGGCGTCTCGGTGCGGACCATACAGCGGGATATGGAGTCCATAGACTTGGCAGGCATCCCGGTGATCAGCGTCCAGGGGCCCGCCGGGGGCTACGGCATCATGGAGGGCTTCAAGCTGGACCGGCGCCTCATGTCCGTGGACGACCTCTTCTTCATCATCACCGCCCTCCGGGGCATAGGGGATTCCCTGGAGGACCCCCGCATAGACGGCGCCCTGGAAAAGATGCGGGGCCTCGTGCCCTCCGCGACGGAGAAGGAGCTGGCGGCCCGGGAAGAGAAGCTCCACATCGACTTCAGCATGCTCGGGGGCGGTAGCGAACAGCGCCGGGTGTTCCGGACCGTGCAGGAGGCGGTCAACTCGGGCCGGCTGCTGCGGATGGAGTACACCAACAACCGACTGGAACGGGAGGGCCGGGTCGTCGAACCCATGACGATAGTGTTCCGCTGGCGCTCCTGGTACCTCTTCGCCTACTGCAGGCTTAGGGAGGGCTTCAGGCTCTTCCGCATGCAGCGGATCAGGACGCCCGAGGTCCTGGATGAGCGCTTTTTGCGGCGGAACTACGCCTACGAGGACTTCGAGCGGGAGAACGGGCCCGAAGGCTCCGGACCCGCGGTGGACCTGGTCCTGAAATTCTCCCCCCGCATGGCCCCCCTGGCGGAGGAATTCTACAACCGGGAGGACCTGGAGAGGACGGAGGACGGCGGCCTTGTCGCCAGGCTCCGCATGCCCGAGGACGGATGGCTCTACGGCCACATCCTGAGCTACGGGTCCTTCGTGGAAGTCCTCGCTCCGCCCCATCTCAGGGAACTCATCGCCGCCGCGGCCCGGGACATCCAAGAAATCTACGAATAATTTTTCCATATCGGACATACAGCTGTCGTATACCCCGTGCCATACTCCCGTCATCATAGGAACAAGGAGACGACCATGCAGATTATCGAAAGGAAAGAAACGCCCACCCTCTCGGTCCGCTATAGGACCGCCGCCGCGGAGCTGCCGAACACCATGGGGCCCATCTACGGAGAGATCGCCGCCCACATGGCGAAGAAGGGCATACCCTTCGCCGGGGCGCCCTTCGCCCTCTACTACAACATGGACATGAACGATCTGGACGTGGAGATCGGCTTTCCCGTCCCGGCCGCCGCGCCGGGAGAAGGCCGGGTGGCCGCCGGAACGCTGCCGGCCGGGTCCTTCGCCATCGCGAAGCACACGGGCCCCTACACCACTATCGAGGAAACCTACAACGCCCTCACCACCTTCGTGAAGGAACGGTCGCTGCAGACGGAAACCTACATGTTCGAGGAATACCTCAACTCCCCGGAGGACACGCCTGCTGAGAAGCTTGAGACGGTGATCTACTTTCCCCTGAAGTAAGAACGCGGGGGGCCGCAGGCGCGCACAGCGCGGGGGCGGAGGGCGCCCTTAGCGTCCGAGGAGGACGGCCCAGAGACCGCCGCCGCCGGGCCGAAGCCGCTTAACCACGATGTTGCTCATGGAAAGCTCGCCCTCCACCACGATGCGGCAGGTGTTCCGGCCGGGGTGGGGGCCCCGGTCCTTTATGTTGCTTGCGGTGTTGCGCTCGATGCGGCAATCCACCCGCCAGTCCGCAGGGACGCGGAGCACCAGGTTGGACATGGACAGGTCCACCTCGAAGCGGAGGGTGAAATCCCCCTCCTCCGCGTAGGCGCCGAAGTCGAAATCGAAGTTGGACATCTTGCCCTCTAGGCGGTAGGAGCCGGCTTCCACCCAATCGCCGCGCCGCTTGAGATTGCTCATGTTGAGGGCAACCTTTCGCGGGGAACCGGCAGGCGCCCGAGACGCGGGACCAGCGGACGCGGAGAGGTCGGCTTCCCCGGAGAGGGGAGCCAGCTCCGTCTCAAGGACGCGGAGCTCCGCCTCGCCCCCCGCGGTCTGGATCCGAGCAGCCAGGGCCTCGAAGGCCCCCTCGTCCAGTGCATCCCGGGAGTAGGCCGCGGCGGCCCTGTCGATCAGAGCATCCCGATACTTCTGCAGTTCCATGCCCCCATCAAAGCGCCGCCGCGGCCCGTTGGGAAGGGCGGCCGATACCGCGCTCAGCCCTTGATGCCCGTGGAAGCCATGCCGGCCACGAACCAGCGCTGGCAGAGCAGGAACACGACGATCACGGGCACCGTGATCAGGGAAGCGAAGGCCAATACGTGGCCCCACTGCATGTTGAGCACAAAGAGCGCCGTAATCCCTATGGGCAGAGGGCGTACGCTTTCCGATCGCGTCGCCATGAGGGGCCACAGGTAGGAATTCCAGAGCATCAGGGCGTTCAGTATGGCGGCTGTCGCGAAGGCTGAACTGGAGAGGGGAGCTATGATGCGGAAATAGGTGCGCAGTGGGGTGCAGCCGTCTATCTTCGCCGCTTCATCCAGTTCCTTGGGAAGTCCGATGAAGAATTGGTAGAAGAGGAACACGGAGAAGGCATCGCTCGCGAAGGGCAGTATCTGCACGCGGTAGGTGTCCAGCCAGGACGTCGAGCCGTCCAGCCAGGGGAAGGAGTTCACCATCACCAGCATGGGTACCGCCACCGTTTCCAGCGGCACGATGGAGAGGGCGACGACCACCAGCAGGACGGTCCGCCGCAGCGGCCAGTCGAGCCGGGCGAGGGCGAAGGCGAGCATGCCGTTCAGCAGCAGACCGATGCTCACCGCGGTCCCTGCGACGAAGAGGGAGTTGAAGAAGTACCGGGCTATGGGGACTCGTCCGAAAACGTATACATAGTTGACCGGAGAGAAGGCGGTCGGCAGGAAGGCCCGCCAGAGGGAAGCCAGATCGTCGAATATGACGCGCTCGGGCTTGAAGGAGGACACCACCATGAACAGAATCGGGGCCAGGAAGAAGAGCGCGAGGGCGGCCGAAAGGGCATAGAGCGCCACCCTGGCCGAAAGGCGCGCAAGCTCGTGAGTTTTCATCAGTCGACCTCCCGCTCGGATCGGAGCAGCGCTTTTTGGACCAGGGATACGGCGAG
>CAYUPG010000134.1:0-7916 GCA_964446515.1 uncultured Treponema sp. | reverse complement strand
GCTTGCCCAGGCTGCCCCGGGTGTAGAAGAGGTTGAAGAGCAGGAACAGGATCAAAAGATAGACGAAGCTAATGGGCACCGTGTCGAACAGGAGCGTGGTCGACAGCCGCTTGAAGCCCTCGGGGAATCCGGAATAGGAATTGGTGCCCGCGATGATGAAGGAAAGGCCCCGGTACAGGTTCATGGTCGCCAGCGTGGTGACCAGTGGAGGTATCTTTGTGCCGGCGATCACCAGGCCGTTGAAGAGGCCGCAGGCGGTTCCCGTCGCCAGGGCGGAGAGCACCGCGAGGGGGACGCTGCCTGAGCCGGCGAACACCGCGCCGAACACTATCCCGCTCAGCTGGAGCATGTAGCCCACGGACAGGTCTATGCCCCCGGTGGTGATGATGAAGGTCATGGCCAGGGCCATGATGCCTATCTCGCCGATAATGGCCGTGACGTCGAAGAGCACGTCCGGGTAGAAGAATACCGGCTCCAGCACGCCGAAGAGTATCACCAGGATCCCCAGAACGACGCCCAGGATGGCTTGGTAGTTGATGTCCTTGGCTCTCATGCCCTGCGTCCTCCGTCCCCCAGGCGCCCGATCAGCCGGGCGGCCCGTTTCCTCAGCACATGGAAATCAGTCACGGTGATGAACACCGCCACGAGTATGATGGCCCCCTGGAGGGCGAACTGGTAATAATCCTGGAAACCCATGTAGATCATGGTGATGCTCAGGAGATAGACGAGCACCGCGCCGAAGAGGGTGCCCAGGAGCTTTCCGCTCCCCCCCATGATGTTGATGCCCCCCACCACCGCGGCGGCGATGAACACCATCTCTCGGCCCTGGAAGGAAGAGGGCATGATCTCGTTCGCCGTGGTGGCCTTCAGGAGCCCCGCGACGCCCAGGAGCAGGCCTTCGAGCAGGTAGACCTTTATCACCGTCCGGTCGGGGTTGATCCCCGCGTAGATCGCCGCCTGCCGGTTGCCGCCGACGGCGTAGAGGGATTTGCCGAACCGGGTGTACTTCATCATGAAGATGAGGACCGCGGCCACGGCGACCGCGACGACGAAGATGTAGGGAACCACGTCGAAGAAGCGCCCGCGGCCCAGCCAGGTGAAGTTGGACTCCAGGTTCTCCACCCAGCCGGAGTTGGGAAGGAAGGTTGCGTAGAAGCCCAGATGCACCATGTTCATGGCCAGGGTCACGACTATCGAGGGGACCTTGAAGGTCACGGAGATCCACCCGTTGAGTCCCGCCAGGAGCATGCCCGTCAGGAGGGCGGCCCCCATGAAGACGACGGGGGGCAGATCCGCCTTGGAGAGGATTCCCGCGACGAAGGCCACGAAGCCCATGATGGTGCCCGCGGAAATATCGATATTCCCGGTGATGATGACCACGGAGAGGGCCAGGGCCCCTATCATCGTTGGGCTGATGTCCAACATCAGGCTGAAGAACCCGCTCTTGCTGTTGAAGTGGGTCGTAATGGACAGGAACACCATGAAGGCGACCACTATGGCGCCCAGCATGGTTTCCCTGGTAAGGTATCGTTTCATATTCATCGGCGCTACCTATCGGCTCCTTATAAGGCCATGTGGAGTATCTTCTCCTGGCTAAGCTCGGAGCGGAGCAGCTCGCCCTGCTTCCGTCCTCCCTTCATCACCACCACCCGGTCGCTCATGCCCAGAATCTCCGGCAGGTCGCTGGATATCATGATGATGGACTTCCCCGCCTTCGCCAGGCTGCTGATGATGCGGTGTATCTCGCTCTTGGCTCCCACGTCCACGCCCCGGGTGGGCTCGTCCAGGATGAGTATCTCCGGTTCCGTGGCCAGCGCCTTGGAGACCGACACCTTCTGCTGGTTGCCTCCGGAAAGGTTGTTCACCACGAAATCGGCCCCGGGGGTCTTGATCGCCAAGCTCTTGATGTAGCGCTCGCTGACGGCCGCCTCCTTCCTGCGCAGCATGAGCCCCAGGCGGTTGGTCAGGCTCCGGAGCAGGGGGAAGCTGATGTTGTCCATGACGCTCATGGGTATGACCAGGCCGTACTTCTGCCGGTCCTCCGAGACGTAGACCATCCCCTTGTCCATGGCGCTGCGGTAGTCCCGTATCTCCACCGGGCTTCCGTTCAGCGCGAGGCTGCCCGAATCCAGGGGCGTCAGGCCGCAGAGGGCCAGGGCCAGCTCCGTCCGCCCCGCCCCCGCCAGGCCCGCCAGGCCCAGGATTTCTCCCCGCCTGAGGGTGAGGTCCACGGAGTCGAGCACCCCTTCCTGGGTGATGCCCCGGGCCTCCAGCACCACGTCTCCCAGGGTCACCTCTTCCTTGGGGTAAAGGTTCTCCAGGGTGCGTCCCACCATCCAGGAAACGAGCTCGTCCTTGCGCACCGAGGCCACGTCCTGGGTCCTGACGTATTCTCCGTCCCGGATCACCGTGACCCGGTCCGCTATCTGGAATATCTCGTCCAAGCGGTGGCTTATATAGAGCATCGACACCCCGTGGGCCTTGAGTTTGGCGATGGTGTCGAAGAGGGTATCCACTTCTTTGTTGGTCAGAGCCGCCGTGGGCTCGTCCAGGATGAGGATGCGCGCGTCGAAGGAGAGGGCCTTCGCGATCTCCACCATCTGCTTGGTGGCGACGCCCAGGGAGGATACGGGGGCATCCAGGTCCATATCCATGCCCAGGCGCTCGAAGGTGCTCCGGGCCACGGCGCGCATGGTTTTGTAGTCCAGGAATCCGCGGGAGGAGCCGAACAGGGGCGCAACCGGCTCGTGCCCCATAAAGATATTCTCCAAGACCGTAAGATCGGGAAAAAGGCTCGTCTCCTGGAAAATGATGGATATGCCCTTGGCGTAGGCATCGTTGGGGTTGTGGATGTGCACGACGCTGCCGTTCAGGCGTATCTCGCCGCAGTCGGGCTGGTATACGCCGGTGATGATCTTCATCAGGGTGGATTTTCCCGCCCCGTTCTCCCCGCAGACGGCATGGACTTCTCCGCGCCGCAGATCCAGGGACATATCCGAAAGGGCCTTTACGCCCGGGAAACTCTTGCTGATCCCCGCAAGGCGAAGCACCTCGTCCGCCGGGGAACTCTCTTTGCCGGTATTCATGGGTATCCTTTTCGAAGGGTCTGAAAAGAGGGGGAGGGCGACAGGCGCCCTCCCCCGTCCGAGTTCGCGCCGCCCGAGCGGCGCTTCGCGCTGCTACTTCAGGAAGAAGGACATGCCGCTATCCTCGCGGGGATAGCCGCGGAAGCGGTCGATGTTCTTGAGGTTCCACACGATGGGCTCGCCCAGGATGACGACGTTGTCCGCCATGATCTTGTGGCCGGCCGCAGGATAGTTGACCATGGTGGAGCCGTCCATGAAGGAGCTGGCCATGTTCTTTCCGCTCAGGGGGGACACGAAGGCGGCGCCGGAGGGGTTCTTGCCTTCCAGGACGGCCTTGGTCACGTAGAGGGTCAGGTAGCCGAGGTCGAAGGGCTGCCAGAGCACCACGGCGGACATCTTGCCCGCTTCCATGTCCTTCTTGGAGGACTCGGGCACGGACACGCCGACGATCTTGATGGAGTCGCTGATGCCGAGCTGGTCGCGGGCGGTGGAGACCGCGGGGACCGTGTTGGAGGACAGGGCGATGATGCCCTTGAGGCTCTTGTTGGCCGCCAGTAGGGACTTGATCTTCTCGTCGGCCGTGCCCTGGTCGTTGCCGGCGTAGACGATCTGGTTCGCCTCGGCCATCAGGTTGATGTGCTTGTACTCGGCGGACTTCTTGGCGTTGTACTCGCCGATGATGGCCTTGAGCCAGGCGTTCTGGTTGGGCGAGTCGTTGGTGGTGGACACCAGGGCCACGGTGGCCTTGTTGCCTTCCGTATGGTTGCTCAGGTCGCCGGCCAGCCCCTTGAGGAGGGCAATGGCGATCTGATCGCTCTCGGCCTGGTTCACGAAGTAGTCCCTGGCGGCGGGATTCACGTCCGCATCCCAGGTGATCACCTTGATGCCCTTGGCCCGGGCGGCCTTGAGGGTGTCCGCGTAGCTCTCGGGATCAAGGGCGGACACCAGAATGGCGTCGTAGCGCTTGTCGATGAAGCTCTGGATGTAGTTCTTCTGATTGGCCGCGGAGGTCTGGGACATGGTGTCGCCGATCCAGTCCACCTTGATCTTCCCGCCCATTTCCTTCTCCGCCTGGCGGAAACCCCGCTCGCAGGCGATGAAGTAATCTTCGGCGATGAATTTGGGGATTACGCCGACCCGGTACACCTTGTCGCCCGCAGCCTTGCCGTCCGCGCCGCCCGCGGCGAAAGCGGTGACGGCGGAAACCGTCAACAGAACCGCCAGTATCGCGCTGATTCGTTTCATCATTTCTTCCTCCTTATGGACTTCTCGGGGCCAGGCCCCGTTATTCACCCTATTTTCCTTCACATTTTACCAACTGTCAAGCTAATTATCAATTTTGTGATTGATTTTGATTGTAATATATCCTTTATGATTATTTCTCCGGTGCAAAGAGGGAGCAAAGGAACTCCACCGTATCCGGGGAGACATCCGCCTGGATGATGTGGGCGGGGGCGGCCAAATAGCCTCCCCTTGCTCCGAGCACGGAGTTCCTCTTCGCCACCTCCGCGGCTATGGCGTTCCTATCGCCCGCGGGCAGGAGCTCCTGCTGGTCTATGCCGCCGAAGAAGCAGATCTTTCCTCCGTACTTGTCCATGAGCTCCTGCGGGTCCGATCCCGGCACGTTGGGCTGGACGGGATTGTAGACGTCCACTCCCAGCTCGATGAAATCGTCGATCAGGGGAGCCACGGCGCCGTCGGAATGGAAGATGACCAGAAGATCGGGATTGGCCGCCTTGAGCCGGGCGATCAGGCGCCGGTACCGCTCCTTGAAGCGCTCCCGCCACATGTCCGGGGAGATGAGCATGGAGAGCTGGGTACCCAGATCCTCTCCGAGCCAGATCGCATCCACCCCCCGGGACACCAGGGAGAGACAGAGTCCCGTGGTCCACGCCTCCACCCTGTCGTTCAGGGCCTCCACCCAGGGCTCCTCCATGGCCAGGGCCATGAGGTACTTCTCCATGCCCGTCAGGTGCCAGGCCAACTCGAAGAGGGAAAGCTCCACGTCCCCGATCACGAAGTAGTCCGAGCCGAAGCGGGCGATGTCCCGTTCCGCCGCGGAGAAGCGGCCGGGGGCGTAGGGATCGGGGAAGGGATAGGCCGAGATATCTTCTATCGAAGAGGCTCCCTCCAGGGGGCACTCCACCACCTCGACGTAGAGGTCCGTAGGGCGCATGCGCATGCCGAACTCGTTGGTGCCGGTGCCGTCGCCGTTGTCCCTGGGCACGAAGCCCCGGGCCACGGTCCCGCCCACCACCACGCAGTCTGACCCCAGGCGGGTCCGTATCCCGTTGGCGGAGATGCGGTAGGTCAGATCCTCGTAATAGGAGGGGGCATACTCGGCCTCGAGCCCGAGCTTGGCCGCGAAGTGGTCCGTGAGGCTGCGGCAGAGATCGAACTGCAGGGGGACCCGATCCGGTGCTCCGTCCCTTTTCCGGAAGGCCCTCAGGACCCGTTCTTTCGATGTCATCTCGCCCTCCCTCAATCCATGTGGAACACTTCGGTCAGGTCTATGGCCACGGGAGAGCCGTCGGGATTGGTCTCCATGATGTCCCCCATGTACTTCCACCAGCGCTTGACCACCTCCTTGGAGGGCAGGGCGTCTGCGCTGTGGAAGGCCTTGAGCTTCTGGAAGGCGAAGAGAGTCAACGTCTCCTCGTCCAGGTAGATCGAATAATCGCTGATCCCTGCGTCCTCCAACTCTTTGAGCATCTCGGGCCACAGGGCATCGTGCCTGGCCTTGTACTCCGCCTCGAAGCCCTTCTTCAGCTGCATCTTGAACGCGTGTCGAGTCATGATGGTTCCTTAACCTCCAAGCTTTGTTCGATATATACGTAGGGGGGCACCGCGGCCCGGCCCAGGAGGGCGCAGGCGGCGGGGACCGCGGCGGCGCCGTAGCGCTCGGCGTGGTAGATCACCGCGGCATCGGCGATGCCCCGCGCAAGCTGCTCCCTGATGACCTCGCCGTCCCCGTGGGACAGGCACACGACGGCATCCGCCCTCCAAAGGCCGGCACCCGCCAGGGCGTCCACCGCCCCCTGCAGGGCTTCCGCGTTCACCGCGGTGACCACGTAGCGGCCCCCTGCATTCAGGTCCGGCAAGACCTTCTCCACCGCCCTCCGGGCATCGGCGTACTGGTTGCCCCCCAGGACGCGGAGCACCTTCGCCTCCGCCTCTTCGCCGAAGGCCGCTTCCAGGGCGGCCGCGAAGGCTTCGGTGCGCAGCAGGACCAGCTCCCCCGCGCTCTCCATCTCCACCAGGATCACCCGGTCCACCTGGTCCCAGCCGCCGAG
This sequence comes from uncultured Treponema sp., assembly GCA_964446515.1. GTDB lineage: Bacteria > Spirochaetota > Spirochaetia > Treponematales > Breznakiellaceae > CAYUPG01. The sequence continues at coordinate 1,537 of CAYUPG010000134.1, read as the reverse complement.
CTTTTCGGCGATGAGCCGCGCGGCGTGCTCCCCCGCCAGGGAGCCCGCCCGCCAGTTGTTGGCGCCCACGAAGGGGGCGGAGGGCATGGCGCCCTCCATGGCGACGGCGGGGATGCGGGCGTTCCGGAAGAGCTCCGCGATGCGACCGTTGGAGGCCGCGTCGGCGTTGAAGTCGACCACCACGTCGGCGCCCCATTCGACGATGCGGCGGGCGTTCTCCACGGCCCGCTCCGGGTCGTACCCGTTGTCCAGGATGAGGATGTCCTCCTCCGCGAAGCCCGCCAGCACGGCGTTCCGTACGAGGCCCTCCTCCAGGCGGAGGCAGAAGGGTTCGCTGCGGTTGCCGTTGGCGAAGGCCAGGCGCTTGCCCTTGCCGGGGGAGCCCTCGTAGGGGAGCCCCTCCGCCGCGGCGGCGCGGTAGGCCTCGAAGACGCCGTAGGCCCCCGCCGGACGACCGCGCTCCGCGTCGGCGATGAGCCGGACCCTGCGTGAGGCGCAGGAATCCGCCATGGACCGGGGGTAGGCCGCATCCGTGACGATGCCGTCCACGCCCTCCAGGGGGGAAAAATCGAAGGACGTGGCCTTGCCCCAGCGCGCGGAACGCAGGAGCAGGTAGCGCTCCCGGGAATTCGAGAGTATCTGCCGCTTGAGGGCCGCCCCTTCGAAGCCCGAGTCGAAGAGACCGTCCTCGGAGGCGCCCGAGGCGCCGACGAAGCACTTATCCGCCCTCAGCTCGGAAGGGTTCAAGAAGGAGCCCGGTCCGACGACCGTTCCGTCCGGCCCCGCCCTTCCGCCGCTTATGTAGACCCGCAGACCCGAGTTCCGGCAGAGCTTGAGGGCAAGCTCAAGGCTGCTCGTCAGCACCGTCAGCGGCTCAAGCCCCCCCAGATTGTCCGTCAGGGCAAGGGCCTCGGGACTGCCGTCCAGGTAGATCGTGTCCTCGCTCTTCACCAAGGCCGCCGCCCGGCGGCCTATGGCCGCCGACTCCACCGGCGGCTCGTCCCGTCCGTTCTTGGCTTCCGCCGCATCGGACACCAGGGACGCTCCGCCGTAGCTGCGGACCACCAGGCCCTGGCGCTCCAGCTCCGTCAGATCCGCCCGGATGGTCACCAGCGAGACGCCGAACAGGGCGCTCAGCTCGCCGACGGAGACGCGTCCCCGGCGCTTCAGAAGGAACAGTATTTTTTGGAGCCGCCGATCTTGACTGCTGATCGGCTCTTCATCCTGCATAGCACCAACCTATGATGATAGTTTCGTTTCTTTCGATCTGCTTTCGATTCGAAAGCCCACGCCTATTTCACCACGGGTTCGGCACGCTGTCAACAAAATTCTTCCAAATCCCGTACTAATTCCGGGCCGAAAGGACCTCCCGCTCGTAGGAGCGGACCGAATCGAGCCAGCGCAAGGACGGAGGGACGCCTGCGGACTCGCAGTAATAGTCCCACACCGCCCCCGCCGGCAGAAGCTTCGCCTCCTCCATCAGGGCGAGCCGCCCCGTCAGGTCCCCGGCAGCCTCGGCTTCCCGGGCGGCGGAGGG
>CAYUPG010000133.1:0-8015 GCA_964446515.1 uncultured Treponema sp. | reverse complement strand
CACCCGGCCGCGGAGCTGGTAGAGCTGGGAAACGCCGTACATGTCCGCCCGGTCGATGATGATGGTGTTCACGTTGGGGATGTCGATGCCGTTTTCGATGATGGTGGTGGACACCATGACGTGGAAGCCCCCGTGGATGAAGCGGTGCATCACGTCCTCCAGGTCCTTGGGGTCCATCTGGCCGTGGGCGGTGTCCACCAGCATCTCCGGCACCAGGCGTTCCAGCATGCGGCGGGTATCCTCAAGGGTCTCCACCCGGTTGTGGAGGACGAACACCTGGCCGCCCCGCTCCACCTCCCGGCGTATGGCCGCGGCGACGCGGTCCTCGTTGAACTCGTCGATGGCGGTCTCGATGGGATGCCGGTTGTAGGGCGGCGTGGTCAAAAGGCTCATGTCCCTAATTTTGAGGAGGCTCATGTGCAGGGTCCGGGGTATGGGCGTGGCGCTCAGGGTCAGGGCGTCCACGTTGGTCTTCATCTCCTTGAGCCGCTCCTTGTCCTTGACCCCGAAGCGCTGCTCCTCGTCGATCACCAGGAGCCCCAGATCCTTGAAGGCCACGTCCTTCTGGATGATCCGGTGGGTGCCCACCAGGATGTCGATCTCCCCCTTCCGCACCAGCTCCAGGGTCTTGCGGCTCTCGCCCTTGTCAACGAAGCGGGACAGCATGCCCAGGCGTATGGGAAACTGGGCGAAGCGCTCCTGGAAATTTTCATAGTGCTGTTCCGCCAGGATGGTGGTGGGAGCCAGGAAGGCCACCTGCTTGCCCCCCATGACGGCCTTGAAGCAGGCCCGCATCGCCAGCTCCGTCTTGCCGTAGCCCACGTCCCCGCAGACCAGGCGGTCCATGGGCTGGGGGCTCTCCATGTCCGCCTTGATCTCCTCCACGCAGCGGAGCTGGTCCTCCGTCTCCTCGTAGGGGAAGGCCGCCTCGAAGGCGGTCTGCCATTCCGTATCCCGGGGAAAGGCGTAGCCCTGGGCGGCCTTGCGCTTGGAGTAGAGCTCTATGAGCTTCTCGGCGATGTCCTCCACGGACTTCTTGACCTTGCCCTTGCGGTTCTCCCAGCTCTTGGATCCCAGCTTGTCCAGGCGCGGAGCCGAGCCCTCGTTGCCGATGTAGCGCTGGACCAGGTTCACCTGCTCTATGGGGACGAAGACGAACTCCTCGTCCGCGTACTCCAGCTTGACGTAGTCCCGCTCGTGCCCCAGGGCCCGTATGCGCTCGATTCCCTTGAAGAGCCCTATGCCGTAGTTGACGTGGACCACGAAGTCCCCGGGATTGAGCTCCACGAAGGTGTCGATGGCGGCGCTGCGGGCATGCTTCAGCGATCGGGGCAGGCGACGACGGCGGCCGAAGATCTCGTTTTCCTGGACCACCATGAGCTTGATGTCCGGAAGCGCGAAGCCCGCGGACAAGGGCAGCGCCCCGACCGCCGCGCTCTGGTCCTTCAGGAGCTCGGCGATGCGGGCGGCCTGGGAATCGGACTCCGCCACCACGAAGAGCTCCCAGCCCTGCTTGGCCAGGGAGGCGAACTCTTCCTTGAGGTAGGCCAGGTTGCCGAAGAAGCTGCGGGGAGGATCGCAGGGAACGGCGATGCGTTCGGCTCCGGACTCGCCGGAACCCTTGATGGTGCGGAAGGAGACGCGGCGGGTGATCCTGGAGGCAAGGTTCTTGAAATCCAGCAGGATCCGCTCGGGGGCCGGCACTTCCCGCTCCCGCCGGGCCTTACGGTACAGGCCCTGGTACTCCCGCAGCAAGGACTCCTGGGCGTTCTCCAGCCTGTCCCGGTCCAGGTACACCGCCGTCGCGTCCGGGCCCAGGTAATCCAGAAGGCTCGCCCCCTCGCCGAAGGCAAGGGGAAAGAAGAGCTCCTCTCCCCCGGCGCAGCGGCGGGCCATCAGATCCTCGAGGACGGCCTCGCCTCCCCGGGAGAACTCCTCAGCCTGCGCCAAGGTGCGGGAAAGGGCCTCGATGCGCTCGTCGGTCCAGACCACTTCCTTGGCGGGGCGCAGGACCAGCTCCTTCACGGCGCCGGCGCCGCTCTGGTTCTCCGGGTCGAAACGCCGTATGGATTCTATCGCATCGAAGTCGAAGAGGACGCGGTACGCCTCCTCGTCCCCCCCCATGAAGAGGTCCAGCACCTCACCCCGGAGGGCGAACTCCCCGTGGACCTGCACCTTGGGAACCCGGGTGTAGCCGTAGGAAACCAGGGTCTCCGCCAGGGCGACGGTGTCTATCTTTCCGCCGGGCCGCAGTACAATCAGGAGGGATCGCAGGTACTCCGCAGGCGGCAGGGGGGTCAGGAGGGCGCGCTCGGCGGCGACCACGACCATGGGGCGGCCGCGGGCAAGATCGGCCAGCACGGCGGTGCGCTCTCCGAACACCGTGGACAGGGGAGCCATGTCGCGGTAGGGCATGGTGCCCCACCAGGGAAAGGCGCAGACCGGCAGCTCCGCGGTGGACAGGTCCGCGGCGAACTCTTCCGCCTCCTTTTCCGTGGGCACCACCACCAGCAGGGGGCCCGGTGCGGCGCGAAAGAGCTCGGCGGTCAAAAGGGCCGCAAAGGCCCCGTCGGCGCCCTCGAGCTCCAGGGGAAATTTCTTTCCCCGGAAGGCCGCCAGGGGCTCCGAAACGGCTGCGGATTTCCGCAGGCGAGAAATGAAGGTAGAATAGGATAAGGTATTCATTATGGGTTACCGATTACTATACTATACCCTATGGGTTCATGTGGAGTGCCGGAGTGAAACGATCGAAGAATGTCGCACTCGTCGCCTCGTTGCTTCTGTCCTGCCTGCCGGCCCTGGCCGGAGCGCAGGAAGTCGACGTCGCGATCCGATATGCGGATAAGCGTGTCTATTATGCGGAATCCGGGCCCATCCTGGTCCAGGTGACCATATCCAACCGGAGCGCCTCCACATTCCGCTTCAAGCTGGCGGACGAACGGGCCTTCTCGGTGGACTTCGATGTGCGGACCATGACGAACCGGCAGGTGGATCCGACGGAATTTCTTATCAGAAAGCGGACTCAAGATCAACGGGTCTTCTTCAGGGAAGTATCGGTGGAGCCCGGGGAGTCCTTCTCCTTCGTGGAGGACCTGCGTGACTATGCGGGGCTCGTCCAGAGCGGCTCATACGTGGTCCAGGCCATGGTCTACCCGGAACTGTTCCGGGGAACAGGCCGTGAGCCGCTCCACTCCAACCGCCTGGCCCTGAGCCTTCGTCCCGCTCCCCTGTCGGCCCCGGGGTCCGCGCCCGTTGCCCTGGACGTGGAGACCAATGCGGTCCTGGTCCGGGAAAGCATGCCCCCCGACCAGGTGATAGAGTACATGCTCGGCGCCCGCCAGAAGGGCCAGTGGGAGAAGTTCTTCCTCTACCTGGACCTGGAGTCCATGCTCACCCGGGACGGCGTGCGGCGGCGCTCGTGGCTCGCGGAATCCGAGGAAGGACGACTGCGCATGCTGGACCGCTACCGCTCGGATCTCCGCAGCGCCGTGGTGGACGGGGACATTTCGACCATACCCATCGAGTTCACCGTGGAACGCACCGTGTACGGCCGGGAGGAAGGCACCGTCACCGTACTGGAGAAGTTCCGCTTCGGGACCTATACTGAACGGAAGCGCTACACCTACCAAGTCCGCCGCAGGGACGGCATCTGGATGGTGGTGGACTATTCCGTGATGAACCTGGGGTCCGAATGAAACTATTGCTCGTGGTCGCCTCCGACGAATCATACAATGCGATCGCCTCCTACATCCGGCCCCTGGGCTTTGAGATGATACGCTACCGGCACGCCCTCAAGGCCATGGACAACGTGGACGAGGTGGATCCGGATGCGGTGATCATCAGCGCCGAGGATTTCCCGCGGCACTGGAAGACCCTGGTGCAATTCATACGGAGCGAGCGTTCAAAAGAACGGACCGCCGTGGTCATACTCAAGGGGGCGAACTTCCCCTTCGAAGAGGCGGCCAAGGCCTCCTACATTGGGGTCAGCGGGATAGTGTCCGAGACCCTGGAAGACCCCGAAGAGCTGGAGCGGCTGCAGGGCATCCTGGGCCGCTACATCCCCGTATCGGACGTGCGCAGCGCAAAACGGGTGCGCCCCGCCGAATGGGACCGCTTCGCCTTCCTGTTCCTGCATCCATCCCGGGGACACCTGGTTACCGGCACGCTGGAAACCGTCTCTGCCGGAGGACTCTCCTTCCTTCCCGACCACCCCACCGACATGGAAGACATCGCCCTGGATACGGAGATCAAGGAAAGCTCCCTCAGGGCCGGCGAGTCCATTCTATCACCGACCTGCCGCCTGGTCCGAACCGGGCGCATAGTATCCTTCAGCTTCCTCTCCTTCCCGCCGGCCGAGAAGGCCATCCTGGAAGCCTATATCCAGGAGCGGCCCCTCAGGGAACGGCGATACCAGGACGGCAGGGGCGCCGAGGCAGCCCGGTAGCCAAACCGCAGGAACGCACCAGGCGCCGTCGTCGGCCGTCAGGGGCCCCTTCGCCCGAAAACCCTATAAAAATTTTCCTCCGATAGGAAAGCCAGTTCCCCTTTTTCCGCCGCCGCCGATCCCGCCGCACGCCGCAGATCGGCGGCGGCGGCGATCACCGCGGAGAGATCTTCCCAGGACGAGTAGGTCTTGCCCCTGAGGGGCTGGTAGGGTGCGTCCGTCTCGAAGAGGAGTCGCTCCGCGGGGAGCCGGGCGCAGGCGTCCATGGCCCGCCTATGGTTCAGCAGCACCGTGGTGCCGAAGGAGAAGCAGGCGTCCACACCCCGCTTCAGCAGATCCTCCGCCTCCCTCAGCGTGCCGGAATAGGAGTGCAGGAGTACCCCGGGGAGCTTGGCCAGGCGCCGGGAGCGGGCGAACACCTTGTGCATGCCCCGCCTGACGTGGAGCACCATGGGCAGGCCCGCCGCCAGGGCGAGGTCCAGCTGGCGGTCGAAGAGCTCGTCCTGCAGGGCTTCCGTGGCCCTGAATCGGTCATCGAAAAGGTCGAAGCCCGCCTCTCCCACCGCGGCCAGGCGCTTGCCGGCCGCAAGTTCCTCCAGGGCATTCCAGGAATCCTCGTGGGCGCCGGCAGCGGGCGGGACCGCAGGCAGCTGGGGATGCACGCCGAAGCAGAGCAGGAGCGCGGGTCCGCGGGAAGCCGCGGCGGCGCGGGACATGGCCTCCTGGGCGAGAAACTCCCGCCGGTTCCAGGCCGATGCGGCGCAGACCACGCCCAGGCGGCGGCGCTCATCCTCCGCCCCGGGAAAGCGCTCGGCGAGGTCGAAGGGATGGGCGTGGGCGTCGCAGGGCATGGCCCACTATAGCATAAAATCCCATAAACCGCCGCCGCCGGAACGCCGATACTAGGGTATACCGCAAGGAGGATGCTGATGAAACGATACTGCATCAAATGCGAAGCCGGCCGGGTCGAATTCCTGGACATCCTTCGGGAAACGGACGAAGGTTTCGTAACCCGGGTCGTCCGCGTCAAGGACGGCTACGAGAAGGTGGTGGAGGATTTCATGCCCCACCACCTCTTCGAGATGTGCCTGAAAACCGGATTCATCTATGAGATCAAGGAAGCGGCGGTCACGGTAGCGTAGATCACGGCGCTCCGACGCCGTCGGAGCGCTATTTCACTTCCAGCTTCTGCATTTCCTTTGCCGCCAGCCGGACGCCCCCGGCCTTGAGACCCTTCACCAGGTAGTCCTGGGCCTTGAAGGCTTCCTTTGCGATCTTGAGTCTTGGCTTGGGAACGTAGTGGAGAACGAAGCCGAATTTATCCCGCACGTCTATGTGGAGCAGCTCGCCCCCCTCGGGCACCAGGGAATACTCCTTGTTCATGATCCAGCCCTCGACGATGCAGCGCTTGATGCAGGGGTAGGAGGTGCCCGCCTCCTTGAAGAGGATGGTGAAAACCGTCTTGGCGAGCTCCTCCTTGTCCGCAAGCCCTATCCACCAGGCGTCTTTTCCCACAAAGGCCTTCTCCGGCAGCTCCATTACGCTGTAGGACCCATTCTTCCTGACCGCCAGCACCCGGTCGAAGGAGGAGACCTCCGCCACCACCTCGCCCCCGGCCACCGCGGTGCCCAGGTAACCCGTGGCGCGGTCGTAGCGCAGCTCCTGGTCCCGCTTGGCCACTTCCTTCACGTCCACCCGCTCGAACTTGCCGACCTTGGTCTTGCGCTTCCCCTTCCCGAGCTCCTCGTTCGCCTTGATCTTGGCGATGATGCCGTCCAGGAAGCCCACGGCGTAGGAAACGAGGTCCTTCAGGTGGGCCTCTATCTCGGCGATGCGGGCCTTGATCTCCTTCATCTCCGCCTTGGCCTTGTTGATGTCGTACAGGGAGATGCGCCGTATGGGGATCTTGAGCAGGCGCTCCACGTCCTCCGCAGAGACGCCCCGCTTGCCCACCTCCTTGAGGAAGGGCTTGAATCCGGCGATCACCGCCGCGGTCACCGATTCGGCGGTCTTCATCTCCTCGATGGCCTTGTAGATGCGCTCCTCGATGAAGATGCGCTCCAGGGTCCGCTGGTGGAGCTTGTCCAGAAGCTCCGAGCGCTCCAGCTCCAGCTCCCGCTTCAGGATGGACACGAGCTGAGCCGAGTGGTGCCGTATGACCTCCGTCGCGGTCAGGACGGCGGGCAGCCCGTCCTTGATGACCAGGAGGTTCACGGAGATGGACTGCTCGCACTCCGTATAGGCGAATAGGGCGTCCACGGTCTCCTGGGAATAGACCCCCCGGGCCAGCTTTATCTCTATCTCCACGTTCTCCGTGGTGAAGTCGCTGATGGACTGTATCTTGATGCGCCCGGCCTTGGCGGCGGTCTCCACGCTGGCTATGAGGCTCTCGGTGGTGGAGCCGAAGGGCAGCTCCCGGATGACGAGGCGCTTGGGGTCCGAGACGTCCAGCTTTGCCCGCACCAGCACCTTGCCGTTCCCGTCCCGGTACTCCGACACGTCCACCAGTCCCCCGGTGGGGAAATCGGGGAAGAGCTGAAAGGACTTGCCGGCCAGGCAGGCCTTCTCCGCCTCCAGGACCTCCAGGACGTTGTGGGGCAGTATCTTCGTGGACATGCCCACGGCGATGCCCTCGGCTCCCATGATGAGCACCGCCGGCACCTTGGCGGGGAAGAGCACCGGCTCCCTGTTGCGGCCGTCGTAGGAGTCCGCCATGGGGGTCAGCTTGGGATTGTGGAAGAAGTCCTTGGCCAGGGGCGTGGCCCGGCACTCGATGTACCGCGCCGCCGAGGCCTCGTCCCCGGTGAAGAGGTTGCCGAAGTTCCCCTGCCGATCGATGAACAGATCCTTGTTCGCCAGGACCACCAGGGCGGAACCGATGGAGGCGTCGCCGTGGGGGTGGTACTTCATGCAGTGGCCCACCACGTTGGCCACCTTGTGGAACTTGCCGTCGTCCATCTCGAAGAGGGAATGGAGTATGCGCCGCTGCACGGGCTTGAGGCCGTCCTCGAGGTCCGGAATGGCCCGGTCCTTGATCACGTAGGAGGCGTATTCCAGGAAGTTGCGGTCGAAGAGCGTTTTTACGTATGCCATGCTTGAGTCTTCCTTACGAGATGTCCGCCACGAGGTTCTTCATGATGTAGTCCCGGCGGTCGGGGGTATTCTTGCCCATGTAGAACTCCAGCACCTGGGGCACGGCCTTCAGGGTCTGAACGGACACGGGCACGAGGCGCATGTCCGGCCCGATGAACTGGCCGAACTCCTTGGGGCTGATCTCCCCGAGGCCCTTGAAGCGCGTCACCTCGCTCTGGCTCCCAAGGTCCGCCGTGGCCGCGTCCCGTTCCTTCTCGCTGTAGCAGTAGCGCGTCTCCTTCTTGGTGCGCACCCGGAACAGCGGCGTCTCCAGGATATAGACCCGTCCGGAGGTCACGAGCTCCTCGAAGAAGGAGAGGAAGAAGGTGAGGAGAAGGTTGCGGATGTGGAATCCGTCGAAGTCCGCGTCCGTGGCGATGACGATGCGCCCGTAGCGCAGGCCCTCAACGTCGTTCTCGATGCCCAGGGCCATCATCAT
>CAYUPG010000132.1:0-8016 GCA_964446515.1 uncultured Treponema sp. | reverse complement strand
CCGTGAGGGTCCAATAATCGCCGATGCGGCGGGCCTTGCCCCGCTTGTCGCAGCGAGCGATGCGGAGCTCCCCATCCTTCGGGTCGAGGGGCATCCAGGGGATCCTGCCGTCGGCCCCGCGCACCCAGGACGGCCAGAGGGCGAGTTCCTTCGGGCCGGGATGTTCAGGGCCCATGATCGCCAAGCGCGGGCGCACCTGGGGCAGCGCCCCTCCGTCGTTGCCGAACACGTAGCGCAGCCGGTTCATGATCCTGCGGATCCGGCGTCCGGTCCATTTTCCCCTCATGCGGGACAGTACCATAACCATCACCAGAGGGGCGCCTTCGCCCTCTCCGGGGTAGACGAACACGGCGTCGAAGCGGCTCCCATCCAGCTCCAGAAGACCGCGGCGGTCATCCACCACGGGGAATTCCCCCTCCGCTCCGGCGCTCGTGCAGGAAGAGAGGGCGAACGCCGCATAGAGGGTATCCAGCTCCACATCGGTTCCGAAGTAGAGGAAATCTTCGCAGGGCATGCCCATGGCCGAGCCCAGCGCGAGAAGGAAGTCCTTACCCGGCCGGGCAACGGTCTCGCCGTATAGGGCGGAAAGGAAGCGGGTGCGCCGGCAGGGAGCAAGACTGCGTAGGACGGCAATTGGATCCATCATGGGCGCATTCAAGCATGGTCCCATAAAAGCCGTATGAGCAGACTATTCGATTAGTATTAAAAGCGGCACTCGGCGGCCTTGCGGAGAGCCCCTCAGGCGCCGCGGCCGCGGGCCAATTGTTCCGCCTGGGCGAGGTTTTGGGCGACGGCCGGAGCGGAGCTCAGGCGGGCGGCGGCGCGGAACCACCGGGCGGCCATCATGTAGTCCTTGCGCTGGTTCATGGCTATGACGCCCAGGTTGTTGAAGGCGGGGAAGCAGGTGGGGTCCGCCCCCCCGGCGGATTCGAAGGAGGCGTAGGCCTCGTCCCAGCGCCCCGCGGCCATCATGGCGTTCCCCGCCTCCAACGCGTCTTCGGCGCTGCGGGAAAGGGCGAAGGCGTCCTCGGAGAGGCAGAGGGCGAGCCGTTCCGCCGCAAACGTCAGCTCCTCCTTCCGGGGACGGGAAGGCCCCTTATCGGCCCGGCCCAGTTCTCCGGCGGCCTTGTAGCGTTCCGCGGCCTCCCGCGGTCTCCCCCAGGCGTAGTAGGTGTCCGCCAGGGCCCGGAGCCTGCTGAAGGACGGACCGTAGGTTTCCAACTCCGCGAGGAAACCCGCTTCCGCTCCCGGGTAATCCTTGAGGGCGAGCTTCGCGAGGGCCAGGTTGTGCCCCACGCCGGCCCGTCCGGGCCATTTACGCACCATCCGGGCAAAGAGACGAACCGCGCGGGAATAATCGCCTGAAACGTAGGCGTTGAGGGCGATGCGCTCGTAAAATCGATAGATGATGCCCATGGATCCCCTATTCCTCATCTATGGAATCAAAGGCTGCGCTGATGCGCTCCATATTCCGGGCTACCAGGGCGTGGTCGTCGGCGTGCACCGCATCCCGGCTCGCCTTTACCTGGGAGCGCACCTGTGCGGGTACGTCCGGCGTCATCGAGCCCTCCACCATCTGCACGTAGGCCGACACGGTCACCGTGTAGTAGTAGTCCCAAAAGCGCTCGGTCCAGCCGTATTTGGCGAGAACCTTTCGCACCTCCTGGCTCTTCTTGGCCTCCGCAAGACCTTCCCGCAGAATTTCATGGTAGGGCTGGGTGGGCATGTCCATACCATAATCGTCCTCATCCCCATCCTCTCCGAAGTCCTCCACCCCCTGGGCTGAAAGGTCGGACAGCACGGAGGGAAGGTCCCGGAGGAATTTGTCCAGCTCCCCTTGGGCCAGCACCTTTTTCGGAGCCCCCTGGGCAAAGAGCGTAGCTGCGGTCAGGGCCAGCGCGATTGCGGCGAAAACAAGCTTTTTCATTTTTTCTCCCTTTGAAGGGAATTGTATGGGAGGGGCCGGGAAAAAACAATGGGAGCCCGGGTAAAAGCCCGGACTCCCGGTATTTAAGCGCCGCGGCCCGGCGTCATGAACCCCCGCTAGAGAGCGGGCATGTCGTCAAGGCCCCCCGCGTTCACCACGTCCGCCCACCCGGATGCCTTGAGAATTTTGGCCGCCAGGGCGCTGCGGGCGCCGGAGGCGCAGTAGAGGACCAGGGGCCTATCCTTGGGCTCCAGCTCTTTCATGCGAGCCTGCAGTGCCCCGACGGGCAGGTTGATCGCCCCGGGGTACGCGCCGTCCATGAATTCGTCCTCGGTGCGCACGTCCACCACCAGGGCTCCCGCCTTGATCTTCTCTTCCACCATGTTGCCTGCCATAACGCCTTCCTTATTGTTCGATCTCCAGGCCCGCCACGGACCTGAGGGCGGCCCAGCCGCCGGATATGTTCGCCGTATCCGCATAGCCCTTCTGGAGCAGGATGCGGGTCGCCAGATGGCCCTCGAAGCCCCCCACGGAGAGGACGCGCAGGGCCCTATCCGATGGAAGCTCCTGAAGCCGGTCGCGCAGCTCGTCCAGGGGGATGTGGAGCGCCCCCGCGGGATGTCCCTTGGCGTATTCGCCGTAGGTGCGCACATCCAGGATGAGCGGCGCGGACTCGGCTTCGGACAAGACTTCCGCCGCCGACACCGCCGGCCCGTAGCCCGACAGGGCATTGGAGGCGGCGAAGGCCGCCATGTTGAGGGGATCGTTGGCGGAGGAGTACGGGGGCGCGTAGGCGAAGTCCATTTCCGCCAGGTCCTCCACCCCGAGGCCCGCCTGGAGCGCCGTCGCCGCGGCGTCGATGCGCTTTTCCGCGCCCTCCCGGCCGTAGGCCTGGGCCCCCAGAAGACGGCCGGAGGGACGCTCGTACACGAGGGTCAGCAGAAGGTCCTGGGCGCCGGGGTAGTAGGAGGCGTGGCTCCCCTTGAGTACGGTGGCCTCCGCGGCATCCAGGCCCGCGCGGCGGGCGGCGGCCAGGGAAAGCCCCGTGATCGCGGCGGTCTCGTCGAAAATTTTGACCACCGAGGTGCCCGCCGCGCCGCGGTAGGCGGCGGGAGCAGGCCCCGGAACTCCCGACTCCGCGGCCAGGGCGGCCAAGGCGTTGCCTGCGGCGATGCGCCCCTGCCGGTTCGCCGGTCCCGCCAAGGGGATGCGGACCTTGGCGCCCGACACCTTGGAGACCACCTCCACCATGTCCCCCGCCGCCCAGATGCGCTCGTCGGCGGTGCGCAGGTGCTCGTCCACCGCCAGGGCTCCCCCCGTTCCCAGGGCCAGGCCCGCGGCGGCGGCGAGTTCGGTATTCGGCCGCACGCCCACCGAGAGGAGCACCAGGTCTGCCGGCACGGATGACCCGTCGTCCAGGAGTACCGAATCGGCCCTGATCTCCGCGACCGCCCGCTTCACCAGCACCCGGGCTCCCGCGGCGCGGAAGCGCTCGGCGATGCGGTCGCCGTAGAGGGCGTCCATGGGGGGCATCAGGTGGTCCGTAAGCTCCACCACCGTGACCGCCAGACCCCGCTCCACGAAGGCCTCCGCGGTCTCAAGGCCTATGAAGCCCCCGCCCACCACGACGGCGTTCTTGGGCTTCTTGTCGGCGATGAATTTCTGAATGGCATCCATATCCGGGATGGTCCAGAGCTTGAACACCTGGGGAAGGTCGACCCCCGGAAGGGGCGGAACGACCGGCGTCCCCCCCTGGGCCAGGATGAGGGCATCGTAGGGGATGTCCTGTTCCCCCTCGGGGGAGCGGGCGCGCACCGTCCGTCCGGCGCGGTCGATGGAAAGGGCCTCGGTGCGCAGGAGCACGTTCACCCGGTAGCGGCTGAAGAAGCCCTCGGGGGTTTGGAGGAGCAGCTTGCTCCGCTTCTCTATCGCCCCGGAAATGTGGTAGGGCAGGCCGCAGTTGGCGAAGGACACGTAGGGCCCCCGCTCCAGGATAGTAATTTCCGCGTCCTCGTCCAGGCGCCGGGCCCGGGCCGCCGCGGTGGCCCCCGCGGCCACGCCCCCCACTATGAGCAGGCGCTTCGTTCTCTTTTCCATCGCACCCTCCTTATTATGACATTCATTATATTCTATTTTTCATATATAGTCAAGTACAGGAAAACATCAAGGAAAGAGGCGCGGGAGTCGATCGGCCTCCGCTAGGTAAGTATAGTGCCGGCGCCGTTTTTTTGCCGGCGGCGGAAGGTACCCAGGGAAGAGGCCCCGAGGGTGAGGGCGGTGACGATGAACACGGCGCGGAAGCCCAAAAGGGCGGCGGATACGGAACCGATCATGGGGCCCAAGGCGCCCCCGGCGGAGGCGACGGAGGAGCTGATGCCGTACACGCTTCCCTGCTTGTCCTTGTCCGACGATACGGCGATGAGGGCGTTGGTCACGGGAACCGACCCTCCCACGAAGAACATGGAGAGGGCGCGCAGCAGGGCGAGCTGGAAGGGATTGGAGACGAAGGCCTGGGGCACCGTGGCCGCGGCCCCCGCGGCCATGCAGATGATAAGGGTGGTTCCGTAGCCAAGCCGGGCCGCGAAGCGGCCCACCAGGACGGCGGCCAGGGCGGCGGATGCGGCGCCCGCGCCGAGGACCATGCCCGTGGTGGAGCCGATGAGGCGGGTATCGGGGACCAGCTCCTGGATGAACAGGGGCAGGATGGGAGTGGCGATGGAGTTCGAGGCCTGGACGGCGAATTGGACCGCCATGAGGGAAACGAGCACGGGGGAGCGGAATACGGCGCCGAAATCCGGCACGAGGCTCTTTGGAGCGGCGCCCGGCTCGCCGGACCGGGGGGTGTCGTCCGCCACGCCCCGAAGTATTATGAGCCCCGCCAGGGCCAGGAGGGCGCCGGTCGCCAGAAAGGACGCCCGCCTTCCGAGAAAGTCCGACACCACCCCGCCGATCAGGGGCCCCAGGCTGTTCCCTAGGGAGACTCCCGTCTGCAGCAGGCCCAGAGCGAGGGCGACCTGGGCACGGGGCGCCGTGGCGGCCGTCAGGACCGTCGCCGCGGCCACGGTCCCGGTCACGCAGCCCTGGAGGGTGCGCAGCACCAGGATCTGCCAGGGATGGACCGCGAAGGCCATGAGGGCGACGATGAGTGCGCCGCCGAGCATGGCCCGCAGGAGCATCAGGCGCCTCCCGTAGCGGTCCGCCAGGCTGCCCCACAGGGGGGCGAAGATGGCCAGAGTCAGGCCCGCGGAAGACTGGATGAGTCCGGACCAGAATTTCAGGGCCCCGGGGTCCGAGACGCCCAGATCCTGGAGGTAGAGGGGGATGACGGGCATGGAGACGGCGAAGCCCGCTATGGCCAGAGTCTCGGCGATGAGGATTGCGGTGAAGGCTGATTTCCAGGAACTCATAGGAATTTAACAATAGGTATACCACTTTGGCCCGAGCCTGTACACCGAGGGCTCAATTGACCGGACGGGGCATAGTCCGTATATTGTTAGGATACATTGTTAGGAGCGTTTACATGAACCGATTCGACGACCCCCGGTTCCGCCTCGGAGAGGAGGAGCAGGAGGAAAAGGATGAGGATACCAAACAGGCCGCCCCGGACCTGCTCATGCACCGCATGCTCAAGACCCGGACCATACTGCTTTCCGGCGAAATAAATAAAGACCTGGCCGAGCGGACCGTGCGGCAGCTGCTGCTGCTGGAGGACATGGGGGATGACCCCATCCGCATCTTCATCGACTCCCCCGGGGGCGACGCCGATGCGGGCTACGCCATATTCGACATGATCCGCTTCGTGAAGCCTGCGGTGTGGACCATCGGCATGGGGCTGGTGGCCAGCGCCGCCTCCATCATCCAGCTTGCCGCACCCAAGGAGCGGCGCATCGGATTGCCCAACAGCCACTACCTCATCCACCAGCCCCTCTCGGGCATACGGGGCGTCGCGACGGACATCGAAATCCACGCCCGTGAACTGGACAAGCTCAGGGACCGCATCAACAAGCTCATCGCCAAAGAGACGGGCCTGGGCGCCGAGCAGGTGGAAAAGGACACGGACCGGGACTTCTGGATGAACGCCGAGGAGGCGGTCAAATACGGGCTCATCTCCCGGGTGGTGGAACGCCGGGACGAATTATAAGCCGGAAAGGATACATGCGGGGATACGATCACAAAATAGCCGTCCTCGCGGCGGCCTTGATGGTTAACGCGCTCGGAGCCTTCGCCCAGGAGGCCCGGCCGAGGATGGTCTTCGTCGCCGGGGGCACCTACTGGCGGGGCAGCGCCGAAGGCGCCTTCGCCGCGAACGAGCGGGCCCACGAGGTCACCCTGTCCTCCTTCCACCTAGCGGAGACGGAGACGACCCAGGAACAGTGGACCGCCGTCATGGGCTCCAATCCTTCCCGCTTCCCGGGCAAGGACCGGCCGGTGGAGTACGTCAGCTGGATGGATGCGGTCCGCTTCGCCAACGCCTTGAGCGAGCGGGAGGGCCTGGAGAAGGCCTACGAGATAGCCGGGAACGAGGTGATTTGGAACCGCTCTGCCGCAGGCTACCGTCTGCCTACGGAGGCCGAATGGGAGTACGCCGCCCGGGGAGGACCGCGGGGAGCACCCACGGACGAACCCCTGCGGAGGGCTCCCTACGCCGGGGGCACGAACGCCGCCGCCCTGGGCTGGTACGACGCCAACAGCAACCGGACCACCCAGCCGGTAGGCAGGAAGGAGCCGAACGAGCTGGGCCTGTACGACATGAGCGGAAACGTGTGGGACTGGTGCTGGGACTGGTACTCCGACTATCCCCGCACTTCGGTTGCCGATCCCGCCGGGCCCGATCGGGGCACGGGACAGCGGGTCCTCAGGGGCGGCGCCTGGTTCACCCCGGTGCACCTGCTGCGGACCACCTACCGGTACTGGAACGCTCCGACCTTCAAGGTCAACTCGGTGGGTTTCAGGCTCGCCCGTAACGCCGCCGCCGGTCCCGCCGCCGCCCCCCAGCCGGCGCGGAACGAAGAGGGCCTGCACCTGAATCTCCCGGCGGGGCTGGACCTGGACCCCTACGAAATTCTTTCGGCCCCGGAGTACCCCTACCGGCGCTGACCGCGCTCCGCCGGCTCACACCCTCCGGGAGACCTCCTTGACTAGGCCTTCGGGGGAAAAGCCGCCGAAGAAAAGGAGCTTGCCGTTCAGCACTATGGCGGGACTCAGGTCCGCCATGCCGAGTATCTTCTTGACGTCGGCGTGCCGTTCCAGATTCTCGTCCGTAGCTTCGTAGAAATCGACCGCCGCGGCTATGCCCGCCTCCGCGAGCAGACTCTTGAACTCTTCGACTAAATCCCGGGTGGGTTTCTTTATGCCGGGGACGCAGTCCCCCTCGCCGCAGTGCCCCTCGCAGCCCGCGCAAATCTCCCTATCCGCGTATCCGTAGACCTCTATGCTGTTCATGCGCCCATAATGCCGCCCGGGCCCCGCTCCGTCAACCGCCCGCCCGGGACGGCGGCTTCTAGCCCAGGACCGCCTTCTCCACAAGCTCCGCCAGGAGCGGCAGGAGCTGCTTCTTGCGGGAGACGATGTCGCTGAGGACATAGACCCCCTCGTCCATCTTGGGGAAGGACAGGAGGCTAATGAAGGGCTTGTCGCCCTCCACGAAGAGCAGGGAGGTGAGCTCCGTGACGTCGGTCACCATGAGGGCGCTGAACATGCGCTTTCCGGCCTTCCGCGCCGCGCCCAGTTCGGCGAGTATCTCGTCCTTCCGGGCGACCAGGTCTTCCGGAGTGTCCGTCTCCACCTGGCTCACCGTAAAGGACGCCCCCTCCTCCTGGTACTCCTTCATGTCCATGCGCACCAGCTCCTCCGCCGGCCGGGCGTTTATCTGGCTGGCGGCGCTCATGAGTTCCCGCCCCAGGGCGTCGATCTCCAGGGCGGTGATGGAGGAGAGGTATTCCGCCGCCTCCCGGTCCACGTCCGTGGTGGTGGCGGACTGGAGCACCAGGGTGTCCGCCAGGATTCCGCACAGGAGTATGGAGGCGGTCGCCCGGTCCAGGGGGAGCCGGTGCTCCCTATAGAGGTTGGTGATGATGGTGCTGGTGGCG
>CAYUPG010000131.1:0-8019 GCA_964446515.1 uncultured Treponema sp. | reverse complement strand
CGTTCGGCAGTGGAGAAGGTGGAGCTCCAGAATTCCATCATCAAGGCCATCGAGCGCCCCGTCATGGAGCGTCTGGGGGACCAGTTCCTCATCTATTTCCAGCCGAAGCTGCAGGTCTCGGAGTTCGAGGGCCGAACCCTCCTGGTGGAGAAGGTGGAGGCGGAGGCGCTCATACGGTGGAACCACCCGGAGAAGGGGCTCATCATGCCCTCCACCTTCATACCCCTGGCGGAGGAGACGGGACTCATCATACCCCTGGGGAAATGGCTTATATACCAGTGCGTCCAGCGCCTGGCCGTCTGGAACCGGACCGGAAAGGGCGGCATGGGCATCTCCATCAACCTCTCGGCGCCCCACTTCCACTCCGCCGACGCGGCTTCGGTGCTGCGCTCCGCCGTAGCCTCCGCGGGGATCGATCCGGGGCAGCTTACCGTGGAGATTACGGAAACCTGCCTGTTCGAGGATCCCTGCGCCGCGGCGGTGATGCTGGAGCGCTTCGAGGCCCTGGGGGTGCGCCTGTCGGTGGACGATTTCGGCACCGGCTTCTCCTCCCTGAGCCACCTGCACCGCTTTCCCCTGGACGAGATCAAGATAGACCGCCTGTTCATAGAGAACCTGGACGCCAACAGGCAGGACCGCATCATCGTGCGGTCACTGGTTTCCATCGCCAAGGGCATGGGGCTCTCCCTCGTGGCCGAGGGGGTGGAGAAGAAAGCCGCCCTGGAGATACTCTGGGAGATGGGCTGCAGAACCTTCCAGGGTTTCCTCATCTCCAAGCCCCTGACCGAGGCAGACTTCATCGCCTTTAGGGACCGCATAGCCGCCGACGGCAACACCTTCACGATACCGGAATAGTACCGATTCCCTAAAGTCGAGCAATAGTGTAGACCGATGTGATGCGACTGATACTCCTGGGCCACAGCGCCAACGATTTATTCTGGTTCATACTGCCCCTCGTGCTTCCCTTTCTGCTGGAGCGCTATGACCTGAGCTATACCCAGGCGGGCGGAATCCTGACGGTGTACCTGGCGGTGACGGCGGTCGGATCCTTCGCCATGGGCAAGCTGTCCGACCGGCTCTCCCCACGGAAGATAATGGGCGCGGGCTTTCTGGTGGCCGCCTTCGGCCTGGCTTCCTCCGGATTTTCCCCGGGCTTGGGCCTGTTCCTTGTCTTGGTTTCCATCACCGCCGTGGGGGTGAGCACCTTCCACCCGGTCATGTACGCGATCATCGATAGGCGCTCCGGAGGGGACAAGGGGCGCTTCCTGGGACTCTACGAGAGCTTCGGCATCGGGGCTATCCTGATCATGTTCCTGGTGAACGGACTGCTCTTCAAGTGGATAGGAATACGGGGCGTCATGCTCGCGACCGCCTTGCCCGCGGCCGTCATGGGGATTCTGTACCTGCGGACCTCGGACGGGGCCTTCGCTCCGGCGCGGTCCGGACCTGAAGAGGGATCCGACGAGCCCGGTTCGGCCGCGGCCGGCGCGTCGGCGGCCGGCGGCGCTGTTGCGGACATTTCCGACGGCAGAAGCCTGCGGCGCTTTGCCCTCTTCCTGCTGAGCGTGGTCCTGCGGATCATGAGCGTGGCGGCGATCACCAACTTCTTGCCGACAATATTCGTGCGCCATTTCGGCTTCGATCCTTCGGCGGCGGCCTACGGGAGCGCCTTCTATTTTGCCGGAGGCATCGCGGGCTCGCTTGCCGTCGGCAGAATCTCCGGCCGCAGCAATCCCTTCGTGGTTCTCGGACTCGGGTCCGTCCTCATCGCGGCGGTCATCGCCCTCTTGAACGTGGGGCTCCCCAAGCCTGCGTATCCCGCCGCGGTGGCCCTCTTCGGCTTCCTGGGTTCGGGCTGCGTCATAAATCAGAACCTGCTGACCGCCCGCCTGGGCGGCCGGCTGGGAAAGGGAGAAGCTTTCGGCCTTATGATGGGGGCGGGGACCATCACTTCCGCGGTGAGCCCCTCCCTCTTCGGCATGGCGGTGGATTCGGGCGGCTTCGGCAGGGCCTTCCTGCTCTTTACCCTCCCCGTCGCCCTGAGCCTGGTCCTGCTCGGCTCGCTTGCCGCGACCGACCGTCCCGCTAGGCCTGCGGCGCAGCCTGCCCGGTAAGGTCCAGGTCTCCGGCGGCGCCGCCGTCGGGCCGCACCGCACCTTGAAAATCCGCCTCCACCAATTCCCGCAGCCGGTTGATGAAGCGGGCGGCGGGGGCTCCGTCCACCAAGTCGTGGTTGAAGATCGCGGTGATCGAGACCATTTCGCGTATCTCGATACGGTTACCCACGACCACGGGCTTCTTGGCTATGCTGCCGATGGCGAAGGATACGGCCTTTGGGCCCCCGATGTAGGGTATGACGAAACCGGGCACGTTGGAGAACATGCTGACCGAGGTGACGAAGAGGGTGCCGGAGAACTTTTGAACCCAGGCGTGGTTGGAAAGGACGATCCGGAAGATGGCCCGCACGATGAAGGCGGGCAGCATGCCGAGGAGTGCCCGAGTTGCCTTGGATGCCACGAAGCCCACCTCCGCGTCCCCCGCGTCCTTCGCGGCCTCTATCTCCCGGTTCACCTCCGCAAGGCTCTTGGCGCCGATGTTCCGGATGATGCACTGCTTCGTCAGCCATGCTCCGTCCCGGCGTATCTCCACGGGGATGTTGATGTCCACTTCCTCGAAGCGCGTGGTGCTGCGCAGATCGATGAAGGAGTTGAACAGGAGATTCTCCGATACGCAGGTGCCGATGGCCTTGAGCATGTAGGCGAAGAAGGAGCCGCCGTCTCCGGCCCTGCGCCGTTCCCGCAGGTAGGACCGCAGCTTGGTTATGTCGAATTCCAGAAGGGCGTAGAAGTTGTGGCCCCCTCCGACGAGTTCGAAACCGTAGATCGAAAGCTTTCTGTGAGTGGAGGTCCGTTCCCTGCGCATGGTGAGGCAAGTATGGCGCAAGGGAGGGCCGGCGGCAAGCGGGGGAGGAAAAAGCGCTTGACGGCGGGGCAGGACGGGGCGATGCTCATACAATGAACCTCAATAAACCGGAATTGACCGAACAGGCCCTGGGAATACTGCGGAATACGGAAACCTTCCAGTGGTATTTTATTCCCCTTCTGGCGACGGTGGTGTACATATACTTCAACGAGCTGTCCAAGAAGAACTACCGCGGCGTGGCGGCGGGCCTATCCCTGTACATGGTGCACTGGCTCTACGAGATAGCGAACGCCCTGATACAGCATTTTTCAGGACATGCCCTCTGGACGGTCCCGGGCGGCACGAGCTTCCTTCTGCTCATCGGGGTGGGCTGGGAGCTGAGCATGATGTTCGCCGCGGCGGGGCTCATCTTCAGCAAGATACTGCCGGAGGATCGGCACGCCAAGATTCTGGGGGTCAACAACCGCATCTTTTTCGCCTTGGCCAACGCGGCCTTCTTTTCGGTTTTTGAAATATTCCTGGCCGAGACTCCGGCTTTCCACTGGGTGTATCCCTGGTGGGGGGCCCTTCCGGTCTTCGTGACGGTCTACATCCCCTTCTTCCTGGCATCCAACCTTGCCTACGACTGGAAGCCGAGGACCCAGAAGCTCTGGATCGGCGGGCTCTTCTGCCTCAATGCGGCGCTGCTGGCGATTTTCGCGGGCGTGCTCGGCTGGATCTAGGCCACGCTCCCGTTGGGGGGGACTATTTCGCCCCCATCTTGTACCGCATCACGGCGGCGAGGTCCGGGAGCGCCGAGGCGTCCCGGACTTCGAAGATGCAGGGCTTGGATTTTCCGACGTTCTTGGTCGTCCTGATTTTTTCCGCGACGGCCTTGTCCAGATTCAGGGAATACACCCCCTCAAGCAGGCTCAGGGGCAGGTACACCGTGGCCTGCATGTAGCCCCGCCAGGCGGACATCCACACCACCGTTTTTTTCCCTTTTTGGACCTTGCAGAGCCAGGCCTTGCCGTCCCTGTAGTAGCGCCATTCGTAGACCAGACCCTCGTCGGCGTAGAGCTTGAGGAGCTCGCGGTAGGCGCCGAAGGAGGCGCCCAACACCCGCTCCAGCACCGCCTCGTCGGGATAGATGCTCTCGTCCGTCAGTTCTATGTCGTTGATGGTTTCCATAGGTCACCTGAAGGCTAGGGCCTGCTGACGGGCGGCGGCCGCAGCCTTGACGCCCGCGTCTCCGGCGGCGAAATAAATGCTCCGGAACAGGTTGCGGAGATTTCCCCTGAGTATGTGGTCGTTGGGAACCATTGCGGATCCGTCATAGGCGCCGGCGCTCCGGATGAACACCAGCACCTCCTCCCGGAGCATCGGATATTTGGTCAAAATGGTCGCGACGATCGGAGCCGTTCGATCGTCCTCGCCGTTGACGAAGCTGCAGCGGTTGTCGGAAAACTTGCGGCCGATCAGGTCCAGGAGCCGACGGATGGATGCGGGGCTGCACAGGCCGGCTTCCAGGAGTACCACGAAGGCGTCCGCGGCGTGGGCAACGCTGTGCGCCCAGCCTTCTTTAGGGTAATAGCCCGCTACGATCCGCTCCGCGGCATAGTAATCGAGGAGGGCGGCCTCGACCCGTCGAAGGGAATCGGCGTTCAGCAGGGGCCGCCGATTGTGCCGGTCGACGATCAGGGCGATGAGCAGGGTAGAAAAGGAGCGTTTGAAAACGCAGGCGTATGCGGGGCTGTCGATGCGGTGGAACAGGTAATCCACGCCGATGAGGGCGCCCAGCATGCTCCTAAGCGCATCGTCGCCGATACGGTCCTCGGCGATCCAGCGGTTGAAGGTCCCGTAGATCAAATCGTCCCGCAGCTCGGAATCCAGAGCACCGATATGCCTGAGCATGGGCCCGATCAGGGCGGCGCTTCCGATTCTTGGATCCCCTGTGTTGTTTTGTGCCGCCCGTAGGGCGGCCTTGAGCGAGGTTTGCGTCATAAGCGTGCCTCCATCATACGCTACGCCGGGCGCGCCGTCCAGGGAGCCCACAAAGGGGAAGAGCCGTGCTATGCTGGCGCGATGACGGCGGAACTCAACTACAAGCGGCGCCTGTTCCGAAACTACCTCGCGGTGGCGGTGGTTCCTGCGGCCATCTTTCTCGTTTTAGGCGCAGTCTCCTTTCTGCTCTCCCACCGCTACGTATCCCGGGAATTGGCCGCCATCAACCGGGCCGCCCTCGAGGAGTCGAAGAACGCCGTGGAGGCGATACTCAGGGAAAGCGACGCCATCATCCTGGGAATAAGCACGGATCCCATTTTTTACTCCCAGATCGACCGGCTGCTGACCGGCCCCCTGGAAACCCTGGACGACGTACGGCTCCGGGCCTCCGTTCTGGGGTCCCTCAAATCGGCGGTGAACGTCCATCCGTACCTGCGGTCGATCTACGTGTACATGCCGAACGCGGAGGGCCTAATCGCCACCAGTTCCGACGACGTGGTGCCCAAGGACGTTTTCCCCGATACGGCGTGGATACCCATAGGGGAAGGCCGCGGGGATGCCCTGAGCTACCATATCGAGGCCCGAGTCGTGGAGCCCTACCCCGGCTTGAACCTCCGCTTCCGCTACCTCACCTTTTTCCGGAACATCGTTTCCTCCGCGGGATTCACCTACAAGGGCTTTCTGGCCATGAACATCGATATCGGGTACCTTGAGTCCGTCATGGCCAACCACCGGCAGTCCGGTTCCGGAGTGGTCATGCTCCTCGACTCGAGCGGAGCGGTGGTGGCCGCGGCCGGAACCGAAGAGGGGGACGGTTCACGGGGCTCCTACGTGGTGTACGAAACGGCCTTCGACAAGTACCCCTTCTCGCTGCGGGCGATGATCCCCCGGGCGACCTACTACCGGCTGCCCATGACCTTGGGCGTCATCAGCATACTTTCCACCCTGACCGCCCTGATCCTGGGCATGGGCGCGGCCTACGGTCTCAGCAGGCGCAGCTTCAGGAACATCGCGGCGATAGTGGACATCATCCAGGCCGCGGAGCGGGGGGATCCCCTGCCGAGCCCCGAGGTCTCCAGCAAGGACGGGTACCACGATCTCATCTATTCCGTGCTCCAGTCATTCATGGAGCAGCGCTACCTCAAGCTCCAGCTTTCCGAACGGGATCTGCGGGAGAAGACCCTTGAGCTCCTGGCCCTCCAGAGCCAGATGAATCCCCACTTCCTCTTCAATACCCTTACCGGCATTTCCTGCAGGGCCCTGGCCTTCACCGGCGGACCCAACTCGGTGACGGAGATGATAGACCATCTTGCCCAGATACTGCTCTATGCCCTGGGGAGTCCCGAACAGCCGGTGAGCCTCGAGGACGAGCTCACCTATGCGGAGCATTACGTCGCCATACAGACGAACCGCTACAAGGATGCCTTCGCCGTCGAATGGCGGGTGGAGGACGACGCCCGGTCCGCCCAGGCCACGAAGCTGCTGCTCCAGCCCCTAATAGAGAACGCCATCTACCACGGGGTGAGGGAGGCCGAGGGGCCGCGGCGCATCGTCGTGGAGCTGCGGCTCGAAGACGAGGATGTGCTGGTGTCGGTCGCCGACGACGGGGCCGGCATGACGGCGGAGCGCCTGGCGGAGGTGCGGAGCAGGATAGACTCTCGGGAGCATCCGGACGGCCACATCGGGCTCTACAACACCGCCCGCCGCCTGCGCCTGCGCTACGGAGAGGCGGCGAGGGTGGAGATACGGAGCGAGGCGGGCTCGGGCACGGTGGTCAGTCTGCGCTTTCCCTTCCTGGAGCACCCTTCGCGATGAAATCCCGGGGCGCGCAGCCGTGATAGGCGGCGAAGGCCCTGCTGAAGTTCTTGGGGTTCGAGTAGCCCGTCATACGGCTGGCTTCCTGCACGCTCACCGAGCGGTCTTTGAGCAGGACGGCCGCCCGCTCCATCTTGGTCCTGAGCAGCAGGTCCGAGAAGGAGACCCCCGTCCGCTCCTTGAAGTAGGTGCTCAGGTAGTGGGGGCTCCGCTTAACCAGGGCGGCGGCCCCCTCTATGGTCGCGTTCGCGGGATCCCCCGCGATGTAGGCCTTGACGGTTTCGGCTATGGGGTCGGAGGGCGGCCCGTCGGCGGCCGGGAGGGCGGAGGAGCGGCCGCGCTCGTCCAGTTCCGCCTTCAGGGCATCCAAGGTGGCGGTGAACTCCTCCGGGGAAGGGGGTTTGACCAGGTAGCGCCGAACGCCGTAGCGGAGGGCCTCCTGGGCGAATTCGAACTTGCGGTAGGCGCTGAGGAACACGATCACGAAGGGCTTATTTTCCGCGGCGGCCCACTTGGCGAAGTCCAGGCCCGTGGACTTCGGCATCTGGATATCGCAGAACACGACGTCCACCTCATTGTTTTCCACGAAGCGTCGGGCTTCGATTCCGTCCGCCGCCTGGCCTGCGACCACGAAGCCGGACTGCGCCCAGGGAAGAAAGCGGGAGAAACTCGTACGAATGTCGTATTCGTCGTCGACGATGAGTACCTTGTACATCGGATGTAATGATACCATTTCGAACCAAACGGCGCCACATCAATTTTCCTACCGGTGCTAGTGTCGAAGAACATCGCGTTTTGGTGCGAAAGGAGGCAAAGGATGAAAAGAATTCCAGCGCTCGTAGCGGTTCTCGGCGTCATGGCGGCGTCGATGGTGTGGGCAGCGGGAGGGACCGAAACGGCCGCCCCCGCCGCGGCTGATCAGAAGGTCGAGCTGAAGATCGCCTGGTGGGGTTCCCAGGCCCGGCACGAGGGGACCATCAAGGTCATCGAGCTGTACGAGAAGCTGAACCCCAACGTCAAGATCGTGTACGAGTTCGCCGGATGGAGCGACTATTGGACCAAGCTGACCACCATGGCTGCGGGAGGCCAGCTGCCGGACGTCATTCAGCAGGACTACGCATATCTGGCCGAATGGCAGCGGCGCAATCTCCTGTACCCCCTGGACGACTTCATCAAAGATAAGACCATCGACACGGCCAACGTGGCGGACGCACTGCTGGCTTCCGGCCGTCTGGGCGGCAAGCTCTACGCGGTCAACCTGGGCTCCAACAGCCAGACCATGGTCCTGGACGTGGACGC
>CAYUPG010000130.1:0-8055 GCA_964446515.1 uncultured Treponema sp. | reverse complement strand
CCCTCGTGGTCCGTCTCCATAACCACATCCAGGATGGCCACGGCGATATCCTGCTCGCAGGAGAGCAAGCGCCTAGCCTCCGCGCCGCTCCGGGCCTCAAGCAGGCTGAGCCGCCGCCCGGCGATAAGGCAGTCGCGGAACACGAACGCCGTGACTCCGAGCACCTCGGGATCGTCGTCGGCCACAAGGAGCTTCCAAGGCCTCGCTGCGTCCGGGACAGCCGGTTTGTCGGTGCAGGCCGCATCGTCAACCGGTATTAACAGGTCGTCCGACATTTTGTCCCCCCGCCTAGGTAAGTTCTCTCGCCGCGCATCGGTGGCGCGGACGGCCGGTGCCTGACAGGGTGTATGCTTTTAGTATAGGAGTGGAAACCGCCGCTTCAAGTGTCGAGGGCAAAAAACCCGGAACCGGACACTTGAATACGCCGCTGCTGCTTTCGGCGCGGCTTCAAGCGGCATAGGTGGCTGCAGACCCATCGCGGGCGCGGCGCCGCGCCTCCCCCCCTAAAAAAGCCCCGCGGCGAGGAGGGCGTTGTAGCTCCAGCCGACGGCTATGGCTCCGGTCCAGAGCACGGCGACGACCAGGGCGACGATCTTCCACCGGGCTATGGTCAGGGCGCCGCCTATCGCGCCGAAGGAGGTGCCGGAGCCTGCGATCAGGAAAGCCATGATGGCGCCGGGGCTCATGCCGGATTCCAGGAGGCCGCGGGCGAGGGGCACCGAGGCTTCGGCGTTGATGTAGAGCGGAAGGCCGATGGTCGCCGCCAGGGGTACTCCGTAAGCGCGGCCGGATCCGAAGAGGGCCGCGATCGCTGAGGCGGGGATGAGGCCGTTCAGCAGGTAGCCGAGGAAGGCGAAGGCGACAAAGAGGGGGACGAGGGTCTTGGAGACCTCCCGCATGGCCGCGGCGAGTTCCCGCGCCCGCGAGGCTGCGGCGGAGTACGGTTGCGGCGCGGCGGTGGCCGAACAGCCGCAGGACGGGACGTCGGGAGCGGCGAAGCGCAGCTGCCCTTCCAGGAATCCTGCCTTCTGCAGGAGAGCCGCCGCGGCACCGCCTGCGAGGCCGAGCAGGATGGAGGCCCCGAAGTAATAGAAGGCGAAGGGGCGGCCGAAAAGGCCTGCGCTGTAGACGATGCCCTCCGGGGAGCTCAGGGGAGAGGCGACCATGAAGGCGACGATGGGCGCCCAGGGCATGGTGCCGGCCATCATGCCGAGGACCACGGCGGTGGTCCCGCAGGAGCAGAGGGGGGTCGCCACCGCCGCAGCCGTGGCGGAAAGGACGCCCAGGCGCTTGGACCGGTTGAGGAAGGCGGCGACCCTGTCGGTGTCCACGAAGACCTTGAGAACGCCCGCCACTGTAATGCCGAAGAGCAGATAGGGCCAGTTGTGGGACAGGGAGACCAGGGTGCGGCCGAAGGCCTGGGAAAAGAGCGGTACGATGAAATCCATATGGGAACCTCCATTGACAGGCTGTGCTGTGTCGTTGCCTATACATACGCAGGAGGTTCAAAAAGGACGCAGGATTTTTAGAAATTCCTGGCGGAGTCGGTGCGATGCGGGGCGGCGGAGCGGAGGCCGGCGGCCAGGGCGCGGCAGCACCGTTCGCGGTAATCGATGATCCTCCCAAGGACGTCCAGCTCGAAGCTGCAGCACTCCAATAGGAGGGCCTTGAGCTTGGCGCGGGCCCGCTGCACCCGGGACTTTGCCCCGGAGAGGCTGATGCCTTCCCGCTCGGCCAGGTCCGCCTGGGTGAGTCCCTCGTACTCCGTGGCCAGGAGGGCGCCCCGATAGGGTTCCGGAAGCTCCTCCACGGTCCCGCGGAGGGAGCGGGCCAGGGCGGCGTAGGGATCCTCACCGATCTCGGGGCTTCCGTAAGGGGCGGCGATGTCGTCGCTCAGGCCTTCCGTCCGCCGCCTGCGGCGGTAGCGGTCTATGATGAGGTTGCGGGCGATGCGGTATATGAGCTTCTCCACGAGCTCCGCAGTCGGCATGCAGCAGACGCGGGCGTAGAGGCGGAGGAAGACCTCCTGGAGCAGGTCCTCGGCGTCTTCGGGCGATCCGCCCTTCGATGCGATGAAGGCCAAAAGCCGGCTATGGTAGCTGCGCCACAGCTCTTCCATCTGAACGCCCTCCATCATCGCAGCTTCAGCTCCCAGTAGCCGACGTCGATCCAGCAATCGAATTTGCGGCCTATGTCCTCGAAATGGGCCACCTTCTTGAAGCCGAGCTTCTCGTGGAGGGCCACGCTTCCCTCGTTGGGGAGGGCGATGCCGGCCACCAGGGCCTTAAAGTCCAGTGCCTTGAGGCGGGGCAGCAGCTCGCCGTAGAGGCCCAGGCCCATGCCCCGGCGGAGGAAGGCCTGATCGACGTAGACGGTGAGCTCGGCGGACCAGCGGTAGGCGGAACGGGCTCGCCACCCGGTCGCGTAGGCGTAGGCAGCGACGGTCCCCTCCTCCTCCCGGACTAGCCAGGGATGGGTCGCCGTGTACTCCCGTATCCGCCGCTCCATCTCCGCGGAGGCCACCGGCTCCTCCTCGAAGGTGACCGTGGTGTTCAGCACGTAGTGGTTGTAGATCTCCGCGATCCGCACCGCGTCCTCCGGCCGCACCGGCCTAATAACGCTCGATTTCTTTTCCATGGCATTGACATTAGTTGTAATATACATATATTGTCAATAGCATGAAAGAGAAAAACGGCATCTTGACCCGGGAATTCATACGGTCCTTCCGAAGGGGGATGCGGAACCTGGAGCGCCAGGTGGAGCTGGCCCTCCAATCTCAGACGGAGTGCTGCGCCGTGACCCCCGCCCAGTGCCACCTGCTGCTTGCGGTGGAGGAGGCGGGAGAGCCGAGCGTCGGGGAGCTGGCGGCGGCGCTGGAATTGGATGCGTCGACCCTCTCCCGCACCGCCGACGGCCTGGTCAAGGCGGGCCTCTTGTCCAGACGGGAGGACCCTGCCAATAGGCGGCGGCAGCTGGTGCGCCTGTCCGAGGAGGGTCGACGGAAGACGGAATCCATACACGAGCTCTGCGACCACTACTATGCGGGACTGCTTTCAAGCCTCCCCGAAAAGGCGGTGGCGGAGATAGCCGCGGCCCTGCCGGTCTTCGTGGAGGCCATGCGGGAATGGCGGGCCCGGGAGGGCGAAAGCGCCTGCTGCGGGAGGAAATCATGAACACTCGGACCATACCGGCGGCGGGCACCAGGCTCACGGCGGCGGACCGTTGGGGCGCCCTCAAGGCGCGCTGGGGCTTTGGACGGATGCGCCATGCCGTGAGCCCCGGCCTCTATGCCGTGGGGAACCCGTCGGCGCAGTCGGAGGTCTTCGTCACCGCCAACTACAAGTTGAGCTTCGACGCCCTCCGGTCGAGCCTGGCGGGCATCGATGCCTGGGTGCTGGTCCTGGACACCGGGGGAGTGAACGTCTGGTGCGCCGCCGGCAAGGGGAGCTTCGACACCGACGAGCTCGTTTCCCGGATCGCCTCGTCGGGCCTTGCCGGCCTGGTGTCCCACCGCAGGCTCGTCCTGCCCCAGCTGGGAGCCTCGGGGGTGTCCGCTCCGGAAACCGCACGGAGGACCGGCTTCAGGGTGGTCTGGGGACCCGTCCGCTCCCGGGACATCCCCGCCTATCTCGCCGCGGATCTGGTCAAGGACGAGGCGATGCGGGAGGTGACCTTTACCCTCGGCGAGCGCTTGGCCGTGGCGCCGGTGGAGCTCGTTCACTCCTGGCCCCTGGTGCCCGCCGCCCTGCTTCTCGGCGCCCTCTACGGTCTGCCCGCCGGCTCAAGCTGGGCGGGCCGCGCCCTGCCTGCCGCCCTTTTGCTGCTGGGAACCATCCCCGTGGGCACGGTCCTCTTCCCCGCCCTCCTGCCCCGGCTGCCCTTCCGGGCCTTTGCCGCCAAGGGCACCGCGCTCGGCGCCCTCTGGGCGGCCGCCGCCGCACTCCTCTTCCGCCTGCCGCCCCTCGCGGCGGCGGGAGCCGTGCTGACCGCTTCCCCCATCGTCGCCTTCCTGGCCATGAACTTCACGGGGTCCTCCACCTTCACGAGCCAGGGAGGCGCCCTCCTTGAGGTGGAGAAGGGCGCCGTCCCCATGGCGGTATCCCTGGCGGCGGGCCTTGCCGTGGCGGCCGCCGCGCGGCTGTTCAACCTATAGGCGGTAATCGATGAAGCCGACGTACATGAAGAACGGACAGACCCTGGCCCTGGACGCTGCGGCCTGCACGGGCTGCGGCGCCTGCATCGACGTCTGCCCCCACGGGGTATTCAGGCTGGAGGGCGGAAAGGCCGTCGTCGCCGGCCGGGACTACTGCATGGAGTGCGGAGCCTGTGCGCGCAACTGCCCGGCCGGAGCCCTGTCGGTGCGGCCCGGCGTGGGCTGCGCGGCGGCGATCATCATCGGCAAGCTCAGGGGCACCGCCCCCGACTGCGGCTGCGGCTGCGGGACGCCTTCCGCCGGGAAGATCGCCTGCTGCGCAGTCGGCGCCTGCTGCTGAAGGCGGCGGCTCGGCCGCGGGCCGTTCCGGGGTCCGGGGGCGGAGCCCCCGGAGAAGGGGGTGGGCCGGGACCGCGGCCCGGCCCGGGGGGAAGGCGTTCCCCCCCAAAAAAGGTTCGTCGCCGAGGGAGGGCTTGCGGGGGCGGATTTTTTAGGCGAGTATTTTGGTCATGCTTTCTCGAAGGAGGAATCATGGCCGAATTGAAGACCAAGGTCGGCGATGCCGACGTCCTGGCCTACATAGACGGGGCTGCGGCCGCGGACCCGAAGAAGCGGGAGGACAGCCTGGAGCTCCTCGACATGATGCGGAGGCTCAGCGGCTGCGAGGCGCGCCTGTGGGGGAGCTCCATCATCGGCTTCGGGAGCTACCATTACAAGTCGGAGCGGAGCCGGCAGGAGGGGGACTGGCCCCTTATCGGCTTCTCGCCGCGCAAGGCGGCATTCTCGCTCTACGTCTATACCGGTTTGGAGGAGCACGCGCCGCTCCTTGAGGGTTTGGGGAAATTCACCATGGGCAAGGCGTGCATCTACGCGAAGCGGCTTTCGGATCTGAATCGGCCCGCCCTTGAACGGCTCATCACGGAGACCCTGGGCTACATGCGCTCGCACTACCCGGCGGGAGCAGTTTCCTAGCCGCTCCATGTGCGCAGTGCGCGCGCTCAGCGGAGGCTGAGCGATCCTTCGAGCGCGAGTATCATGCGGGCCTGGTCGGCGGCGCCGAAGCTTTCCCGGACGGAGTGCATGGCCAGGATGGGAAGCCCCACGTCCACGGTCCGTATGCCCAGGTCCGCGGCGCTCATGGGGCCTATGGTGCCCCCGGGAGTCTGGTCGGCGCGGAACTCGAAGCGCTGGACCGGCAGGCCCAGGCGGCCGCAGAGGGACTCGAAGCGGGCGCAGCCCTCGGCGTCGGTGGCGTAGCGCATCCTGCCGTTGATCTTGAGCGCCGGGCCGCAGTTGAGCCGGGGGCTCGTCCGCTCGTCGTACTTCTCCGCCCAGGAGGGGTGCAGGGCGTGGGCGGCGTCGATGGAGATCAGGAGGGAGCGGGCGGCGGCACGATGGTAGGCCTCCGCGGCATGGGCGGCGGGGGAGCGCAGGGCGGCGACGCGCTCCAGGACCAGGCGCAGGAAGGAGGAGTCCGCGCCCTGGAAGGAGCGGGAGCCCACCTCCTCGTTGTCGAAGAGGGCCATGACCCGGGTCTCCCCTATCGAAGGGAGGGCGGCGCGGGATTCCAGGAGGGCAGAGAGGGCGGCGTGGCAGCCGGCCAGGTTGTCCACCCGGGAGGCGCCGACGAGCTCGCCCTCCAGGCCGAAGCGCCGGGGGGGAGCGGGGTCGTAGAGGTAGAGGTCCGCGCCCCGGATCTGCGCGGGCGCGGCGCCGGCGAGGCGGGCCAGGTAGGGGAGGAAGGCGTCGGCGGGGACCGCGGCGGGAGTGCTGCCTGCAGGGGCGGCGGTGCCGGGGGCTGCCGCGCCGGGGGCTTTGTCCGCAGCGGCGGCTGCGGCGGCAGGGGCGGCCGCCGAGATAAGGGCGGACAGCTTGGCGTGGGGGTCGTACTCGTAGCCCTTGTTCACGTCCCGGTTCAGGTGGATGGCGACGTTCGGGATCAGGGCGACGGGTTCGACTGAATCGACCAGGACGGAGCGCAAGTCCCCCTCGGCCGTCTCCACCGCCAGGCGGCCTGCGACGGCGAGCTCCCGGTCGAGCCAGGTGGACACGATGGGGGCGCCGTAGAGGTCCAGCGCCAGGCGGCCGACGTTGCCGGAGAGGGTTTCGGCGTTGGATTTGACGCGGAAGCCGGGGCTGTCGGTGTGGGCGGCCAGGAGCCTGAAGCCCGCCTCAGCGGGGGCGGCGGAACCGACGACGAAGGCGATGAGGCTCGATCCGTTGCGCAGGAGGTAGTAGGCGCCGCCCGATTCCAGCTGCCAGGCGTCCCCTTCTTCGAGCCTGCGGAAGCCCGAGCGCTGCAGGGCCGCGGCGGCCTCCGCCGCCGCGTGGAAGGGGCTCACCGAAGCGGCCAGGTAGTCCATCAGGCTTTTAAGTCCGTCGTAATCGCGCATGTCGCCTCCCGGGGTACGGCCGGCGCTCAGGCTCCCCCGCGCGGCGCCGCCGTGCGGGCAGTGTACCCCGAGGAGGGGCGGGGAGGAAAGCGGGGGCGGAGGCTCCGGCGCTGCGGCCCCCGGAGGCGAACGACCTCCTAGGCCTTGAAGACGGCCACCAGGCGGGCGCAGGATTCGGCGGCGGTGCGTTCCAGATCGTAGGAACCCTCCCGGAGGCACCAATCGTAGATGGTTCCCCGGGAGAAGCGCAGGATAAAAGAGACGACGTAGTCCGCATCCAGGTCCGATCGCAGTTCTCCCGATCCCTGACCTTCCGCGACCACCTCCCGTAGGATTCGCGGAAGGGTGCGCTCGGCGGAGACGAAGAAGCGGGTGCCGAATTCCAGCTGGGCCTTGTAGACCTGACGCATCAGGTCAAGGCCCATGCCGACGGCGTAGCGCATCTGGTGGGAGACGAACTCGACGATGCGGCCTGCGGCATCCTCCGCGATGAGGCGGCCTGCAACCTTCTCCTCGAAGTAGCGGTCGCAGAGGGCATAGCCTTCCACGATGAGATCGCCCTTGCTCCTGAAATGGTGGTAGAAGGACCCCTTGGCGACCCCGGCCTTTTCGCAGATGCGGTCGACGGAAACCTTCTCGAAACCCTCTTCCCCTATGAGATGCCAGGCGGCCTCATAGATCTTCGCCCTCGTATCCCTCGCCTGCAGATCCCTGCTGGTCGGTTCGCTGAACGCATGCGCCATGGGCCTACAATAGTCGCCTGGACGGGACCCCGCAAGCCCCGCCGCCGGTGCACGGTGAAGGCGCCGATTCAGGCTTGCCATATCCGGGAAAGGGGTGTACACTCAATTCACCGACTATAGTCGGTCAAAATATATCTATTCAACTGGAGGTCCTATGTATACTCCCGCGATGCGCCTGACGGAAGAGGAGCGCGCCGTGCTGGGAGGTGCGAAGGGAGAGACGCTCCGCAAGGCCATGGAAACCGTCGTCCGCTTCGGAGACGTATTCGGGGCCGACCGTCTCGTCGACCTCGACCATGGAGTGCACCTGGTCACGTCCTTCGGCATCCCCCTCCTCGGCCCCGTCTTCGACCTTATGGACGAGCTCATCGGCGCGGGCCTCAAGACGGCGGAACCCTTTACCGTCGATCCCCGGCCCTGCGACTTCGAGAATGTCCCCGTGGGGCTGCTCCCCCGCCTGGTATTCACCAAGGTGATGTACGCCAAGCAGCGCTCCTACGAGGCCCAGCTCGCCAAGGTGGGACTGAAGAACGGCAAGGCCTTTACCTGCGCCTGCTATCTGGACGAGGTGGGCAATATTCCCAAGAGGGGGAACGTTCTGGCCTGGGCCGAGTCCTCCGCCGTGGTCTACGCCAACTCGGTGCTCGGAGCCCGGAGCAACCGGAACTCCGGCGTTCTGGAGCTCCTCTGCGGCATCGTCGGCAAGGCGCCGCGTTTCGGCTTCCTGACCGACGAGGGCCGCCGGGCCTCGTGGATAATCGAAGTT
>CAYUPG010000129.1:0-8070 GCA_964446515.1 uncultured Treponema sp. | reverse complement strand
GACGCTACATCGCGCAGTATTCGAGCCCCGGGGGCCTGCAGTGGCTCCAGGCGGTGATGCGGCGCGGGGAACCCTTCCTGCCCTTCATCCGCAGAGAGGTGGAAGCGCGGGGCCTGCCCCAGGAGCTGGCCTACCTGCCGGTGATCGAGTCCGCCTTCGTCTCCACCGCGGTGAGCCGTTCCGGCGCCGTGGGACTGTGGCAGTTCATGAAGAACAGCATTTCTCCCTTCGGCATACGGGTGGACGACTGGGTGGACGAGCGCAGGGACTTCTGGAAGGCCACGGACGGGGCGCTGCGCAAGCTGGATGAGAACTATCGCCACTTCGGAGACTGGCCCCTCGCCCTGGCCGCCTACAACGCCGGCCTCGGCGCCGTCGGCAGGGCCGCCCGGGCCGCAGGAGTGGCGGACTACTGGTACCTGAGCGAGAAGAAGCACCTGAAGGCGGAGACCATCCACTATGTCCCCAAATTTCTAGCCGTATCGGAGATACTCTCCAACCCCGGCCGCTACGGCCTCGATCTGGGCTGGCCCGAAGAGACCAGATGGACGCGGGTGACCGTCGGTAGGACCGTGGACCTTGCGCTCCTGGCCGCGGAGGCGAAGGTGGACCTGGGGATGCTCAAGAAGGGCAACGGGGAGCTCCACTACGGGGTCACTCCGCCGGACCCCAAATACCAGCTCAAGGTGCGGCTCGAGGACGCCCCCGCCGTGGAGGCGACCTTGGCCCGGAAGGACCTGCAGCTGGTGAAGTACTACTTCCACACCGTACGGAGCGGCGACACCCTCTCCGCCCTGGCCCGGCACTACGGCGTCTCGGTGGACCACATCCTGAACGCGAATCCGGGGCTCCAGCCCCGCTACCTCAAGCTGGGGGCCCGGATACTGGTGCCCGCCTTCAAGGAGGTGGGCCCCTACGAGCGGCAGCGCTCGAGCGACGCCGTGCCGGTCTTCGAGGGCAGCCACCTGGTGAAGCGGGGAGAAACGCTGTGGTCCATAGCCCTGGCCTACGAGGTGGACCCCGAGGTGCTGGCGGAGGCGAACGGCCTGGAACTTTCTTCAACCCTGCGCGAAGGCCGATTGCTGAAAACGCCGATACTGAAGGCGGAGGATAGATGATGCGAAGAGTCCTTGCGCCCGTCCTCGCTGCGCTCTGCGTCGCTTCCGTCCAGGGCATGGATATACGCGCCGTGGGCACCATACGGTGGAACCGCTTCGGACTCGGGGCCTCATCGGCCCTGAACCTCGCCTCCGCGGGCCTCCGCCTGCCCGGAGGGCGGTCCCACGCGGAGGAGCTGGCGGACATGGAGTTTCCCCGGCTCATCCGGCCCATACTCATGGCGCTGCCGGTGGACTCCTCCTCGACCCTGGAGGACCTCATCGTCCGGGGAGACTATTCCTCCACCGCCCTGGATGCGGTCATCGCCGAGGCCGAGCGCTCTCCGTCGGCCCTATCCACGGATCTCAAGACCCTCTTTTCCACCTACACGGTGGACCTCAAGAAAATAGTAGGCGACCTGGTCCGCCACCGCCATCCCACGAGCCTGCGGAAGCCCCTGGTGCCCTCCCCCACCCGCAGCTACACGGGCATCGTCATATTTGCGGACGAAGTGCTCCCCGTCCACGGAAAATCCGGCCGAGCCGGCGCCGAACCCTGCCTGTTCCCTAAGATCTGGGACACCGACATGAACCTGATATACGAGCGGAACATGGTGGATCCCGATACGGCCCGGAGGGAAGGCATAGTCCGCTACGTCTCCGCCCGGGAGGTCCTGCGGAACACCCCCTCCGGCCTCGATCCGGAACTCCAGGCTTTGGTCGGCCGGGAACCCCTGCGCATCCTGGCCAGGGGCCTTTTCGGCGTGCGCGCCACCGATCCCATCATCGACCGCCAGGATGCCCTGGCCATAGTCTCCTCCGACGAGAACCTGCGCCTGCTGCGGGAAGGCCGCGTGGTCATCGTCCTGCCGGAAAGCGCCCTGGAGAAGGGGTTCTAGCAGGCCTGGCAAACGCAGCCGCCGCATAGCTCGCGCTGCCGATGGTTTGATCCCACGCCTTGATGGGCGCCCAAAAAGGTGCTAAATTTATCTATAATTCCCCTGGGCATACCTAGTGTACACAATGGAAAAAACACATTGGAGGCCCTCCATGAAAAGAACGTTCCTGTGCGGCGCCGCGCTCCTGGCGGCAACATTCCTAGTCCCTTCCTGCGACCTGCTGACCAATTCTGACACCAAAAAGACGGAAGACGAACCCGTCGCGACCCTGCCGGCGGCCCCGGCCCCGAATCCTGCCTACGACAGCGAGGCCCGGGGCATCTACAAGGGCGTCATGGCCGAGTCGGACGTGACCGGCAGCTTCTGGATACAGGTGGCCGACGAAGTAGCCCGCGCCGTGGCGCCCAGCTTGCAGGCGGAGCTTAATGTGAAGCTCAACAACCGCAGCGTATTCAGGGCCACCGCCGAAGCGTTCGAAGATCTTGGCGTATTCAGCTTCAATTTTTCCGGCACCGCCGAGGGCTCGCCCTGGACCTTCACCTTCATAGTCAACAGCCTCGGGGAGATTCTCAATTCCGACCTCTATGTGGACGAAAGCCTGATAAAGGTGGCGGTGGAGAAGGAGCTGTCCGAAAGCCGCATTGAAACCTGGGAAGGAACCATACGGGGAAGCGCCTCGGGAATCACCGAAGGCGTGTCGTGGACCGCCACGACCACGGGGACCTGGAATTTCCTACGCCAAGGAGCCGACCTGTGGGGAGCCTACGGCGCGAAATCCGTCACAACGTGGTTCGGCGGAGGCGAAACGAATTACGATTCCGGAACCTTTGCCGCGACGGTTTACGGAACCAGCATCGGAGGTTTCACGGGAACCAACATGCCCGATACCTGCACCGGCACCTTCTCGGGCAACAGCGTGTCCGGCACCTGGGACTGGGACGATCCGGAGGATCCGGACGTACCGGACAAAGGCTCGGGCACCTGGTCCGGGTCGCGGACCCAGTAGCATCGCCTAGGCGGGCCTAGGCCGAGCCTAGTCGGAACCTCGGCTGCGGCGGCCGTGCGACGGACGCGGCCCTAGGCGCCCGCGAAGGCCAGGGCCTCGCCCGAGCGGTCCACCCGGACGACGGAGCCCTCGGGGAAGCGGCCGGCTATGACCGCCTTGGCCAGGGGGTTCTCGAGCTCCGCCTGTATGGCCCGCTTCAGGGGACGGGCGCCGAAGAGAGGGTCGTAGCCCCGCTCCGCCAGGAAGGCCTTCGCCTCGGATGAAAACTCCAATCGCAGCTTCCGTTCAGCAAGGCGCTTGGCCAGGCGCTCCAGCTGGATGTCCACGATCTTGCCGATCTCGGCCCGTCCCAGGCGGTTGAAGATCACCGTCTCGTCTATGCGGTTCAGGAACTCCGGGCGGAAGCTCGACTTCAGGAGCTCCATGAGTGCGCCTCGGATATCCTCGGGGTTCTTGGCCTGCAGGATGAGGTCCGAGCCCAGGTTGCTGGTCATGATGATGATGACGTTCTTGAAGTCCACCACCCTGCCCTGCCCGTCCGTGAGCCGCCCGTCGTCCAGGATCTGGAGGAAGACGTTGAACACCTCGGCGTGGGCCTTCTCTATTTCGTCGAAGAGGAGGACGCTGTAGGGCCTGCGGCGCACCGCCTCGGTGAGCTGACCGCCCTGCTCGTAGCCAACGTAGCCCGGAGGAGCGCCGATGAGGCGGCTGACGGTGTGCTTCTCGCCGTATTCGCTCATGTCGATGCGGGTCAGGGCCTTCTCGTCGTTGAAGAGGAAGTCCGCCAGGGTCTTGGCCAGCTCCGTCTTGCCGACCCCGGTGGGACCCAGGAAGAGGAAGGACCCCAGGGGACGGGCGGAATCCGAGAGGCCCGCCTTGTTGCGCCTGATGGCGTCCGCCACGGCCTCCACCGCCGCATCCTGCCCCACCACCCGCCTCTCCAGCACCTGCTCAAGCTCCAGGTACTTCTGCAGCTCCCCGGAGAGCATCTTGGACACCGGTATGCCCGTCCAGGTGGAGACCACCGCGGCCACGTCCTCCTCGCTCACCTCCTCCCGCAGGAGGGTGGCCTCCCCACGCTTGGCCTCCATCTTGGCCGAGACTTCCGCGAGCCTCCGCTGGGCCTCCGGGATGAGCCCATGCTTGACCTCCGCGGCCTTGGCCAGGTTGCCCTCCCGTTCCCAGCGGACCTCCTCCACCTTGAGCTCCTCGATCTTCTGCTTGAGGGAGCGGAGGACCTCGATATCCTGCTTCTCGTTCTCCCACCGGGTACGCATGGCGTCCCGCTGGGCGGAAAGCTCGGCGATCTCCTTCTCCACCTTGCCCCGGCGCTCCACCGAGGAAGGGTCCTCCTCCCGCTGGAGGGCCTGCTTCTCTATGGAAAGCTGCAGCAGCCTGCGCTCGAGCTTGTCCAGCTCCGTGGGCCGGCTGTCCAGTTCCATCTTCAGGCGGCTGGCCGCCTCGTCCACCAGGTCTATGGCCTTGTCCGGGAGGAAGCGGCTGGTGATGTAGCGGTTGGACAGGGTCGTGGCGGCCACCAGGGCCTCGTCCTTGATGCGCACCCCGTGGTGGACCTCGTAGCGCTCCTTGAGGCCCCGCAGTATGGCGATGGTGTCCTCCACCGAGGGCTCGGCACAGTAGACCTGCTGGAAGCGCCGCTCCAGGGCGGCGTCCTTCTCGATGTGCTGCCTGTACTCGTCCAGGGTGGTGGCGCCCACGCAGCGCAGCTCGCCCCGGGCCAGGGCGGGCTTGAGCAGGTTGGACGCGTCGGTGGCGCCCTCGGCCGCGCCGGCGCCCACCAGGGTGTGGAGCTCGTCGATGAAGAGGATGATGCGCCCAGCGGCGGCCCGGACCTCGTGGATGACCGCCTTTAGGCGCTCCTCGAACTCGCCGCGGAACTTGGCGCCGGCCACCAGGGCTCCGATGTCCAGGGCCAAGAGCTTCTTGTTCTTGAGGCCCTCCGGCACGTCCCCGGCCACGATGCGCCGGGCCAGCCCCTCGGCGATGGCGGTCTTGCCGACCCCGGGCTCCCCTATGAGGACGGGGTTGTTCTTGGTCCGCCGGGACAGGACCTGCATGACCCGGCGTATCTCCTCGTCCCGGCCGATGACGGGGTCGAGCTTCTCCGCCCGTGCCAGGGCGGTGAGGTCCCGGCAGTACTTGTCCAGAACCTGGTACTTCTCTTCGGGATTCTGGTCCGTGACCCGGGCGTTGCCCCGCACGGCCTTGAGGGCGGAAAGGACCGCCTGCTTGGTGACCCCCGCCGTCTTTAGGAGCTCCGCGGCCGCTCCCTCGGCGCCGCAGATGGCGAGTAGGATATGCTCCGTGGAAACGTACTCGTCCTTGAGCGCTTCGGCCTCGGCCTCGGCCTTGGCCAGGGCCTTGGAGGCCGCGGGGGCGAAGTAGAGCCGGGCCCCCTCTCCGTAGACCTTGGGCTTGGAAGCCGTCAGGGACCGGGCGCGGGCGGCCAGGTCGCCTGGGTCGGCGCCTACGCGTTCGATGATGGGGGCGACTATGCCGTCCTCCTGCTCCAGGAGGGCCAGGAGGAGGTGTTCGTTCTCCACCTGGGTCTGATCGTTCTTCTGCGCAAGGGCGGAGGCTTCCTGCAGGGCCTCCTGGGCTTTTATGGTGAATCGGTCGTAATCCATAGGTATAAGATACGACGAAGGAGCTCCGGCCGGCAAATGGGTCGGCCGGAGCCGGCCGGGACTTGCGACGCTTGCTTTTTTGCCGATCCGGTGTAGATTCATCTATGGCTATAAAAATGTTTGGAGCAATTTCATGAAAAATCACCTGATCCTTCTCCTCGCGGCGACGTTCGCGGCGGGCGCAGCTGCAGCCCAGACGGGGGGGCTCCCATCGGAAGAGGAATTGGCGAAAATGCGGGCGACCCTGGAGGCACTGGCGGCGGAGTACAACGGCGCGCTCCAGGGCTTGGTCGGGGCGGCGGAGGGCCTGGCCGAGGAAGACGAAGTCCAGCAAAGGCTCATGCGGGCCATAGCGGCGGACGACGTGGCGGAGCTGCGGTCCGCGGAGGCCGCGGGGGCGGACCTGTTCAGGGCGACGGAATTCGAGGGCGCCACGACGGTCATGTACGCCGCAGCCCAGGGATCCTTGAATGCCCTGAAGCACCTGCAAAGACGGGGAGTTCCCCTGGACGCGCGGACTGCGACCAACGAGAACGCCCTGGTGTGGGCGGTGTCGCTGGACAAGAGCGAACGGGGCCCCGCCTTCGCCAAGAAGCGGCAGAACAAGGCCGCGGTGATCCGCTACCTGATAGCCGCGGGCATGGACGGGAACGGCGTGATCATTCCCGGCGCCGGGACGCGTATCATCCACTACGCCGGCATTCAGGGCTTTCCCGAGGCCGTGGCGGCTCTGAAGGCCTCAGGCGTCGACCTGGACGGCACCAACGCCCTGGGCCAGACCGCCCTGCACTTCGCCGCGGGGGACGGCGACCTGGAGCTGGTCCGCGCCCTGGCTGAAGCGGGGGCGGGAATCAACAGGGAGGCGGTGGGGCTCACGCCCTTCGACGCTGCCGAACGGAGCGGGTCGGCGGAGACGGCGCGTTACCTGGCATCCCGGGGGGCAAAACGGGGGAGCCTGGGGGCGCAGATCGGCGCCCTCGAGTCGGAGCGGAAGAGCCCCCGGGCGGCGAGGGAAGAGCGGGCGGCCGAGCTCTTCGCCGCCTGCGCGGAGAGCGACGCGGCGAAGCTCCGGGGACTTTTGGATGCGGGGGCGGACCCCAACGGCGGCCTCGACGGCATGCCGCCCCTCCACGCCGCCGCCGTCTCCGGCTTCGCCGAGGGAGTACGCCTGCTCCTTGCCCGGGGGTCCCGGGTCGATGCGGTCGCCGCCGACGGCACCACGGCCCTGGGCATGGCCTGCATGGCGGGCTCCGCGCCGGCCGCCGAGGCCCTTTTGAGGGGAGGCGCCGATCCGAACCGCAGGTCGGGCGACCTGACGCCCCTGGCCTTGGCCAAGGCTCTCGGGCACACGGAACTGGAGCGGCTCATCCGCGCTGCGGGAGGACGGTAGGCCGGGGCGTTGCGGTGCCCGGGAAAGCAGTTCCCGCTTCGCCTTGACAAGCTCAGGCGGGCGTCATAGGGTGTCGGGCATGGAAAACCCCGTTGTCTTTCTTCACGGCTTCACCCGGGAACAGACCATCGCCGTGATGCGCGCCGCCAAGGCCGCGGCCGCCGAGGCGGGCCTGGATCCCCGGGACATCGCCTTCGCCACATCCACCCCCACGAACCTCGACTGGACCGTCAAGGCCCTCGTCGAGGAGGTGCGTGAGGAGCACGAGTATATGCGGAAGAATCCCCCCGGAGGCCCGGCGGGAAGGATGGGCTGAAGGCCCGGCGGCCCCGAACGGGGCCGCCGTATGCCGGATCAGACCGGCAGGGCCTTGGGTTCTACCGAGAGAGCCTCCGCCGCCTCCGCCGCGGCGCCGTTGCCCGCAACCACGGCGTAGGATGCCGCCTCCAGACCGGAGGCTAGGCGCTGCGCCGCTGCGCGGAGCTCTTCGGGGCCGAGCTTCACCAGGGCGGCGAGCTTCCGCCGCCGCGCGCCCTCCTCAATTCCCGTCAGGAAGCGCATGAAGTCCGCCATACCCTTCTCCGCCCCGGTACGGGGGCGGGTCTCCTTGGAGTAGCTCCCGATGATAGCCTTCTCAAGCTCCTCCTCCTGCACGGACTCCGCGGCGGCGGCGCGCAGGGCGTCCGCGAGGGCGGAGAGGGAGCGGCGGGGCTTGGGGTCCCGGTAGGTGGCCATGAGGAAGAGGGGCTCCAGGCCGTCGGGGTAGGCGAAGGCTCCGTAGGCCCCGCCGCGCATGCGTATGTCCTCCCAGAGGGCGCCGGTGGACAGGCGGTGGGCCAGCACCAGCTCCGCCGCCTGCTCCGCCGTGGCGAAGGGGGCGGCGGGAACGGCAAGGGATGCGAAGCCCACCTGGAGGGAGGGCGAGGCGTGCACCTCGTGGCCCGCCGCCCCACGGTCCGCCAGGGCGAAGAAGGGCTCCGCACCCTCGGACTCGGGCGACCGCGGACGGGGCGCGCCGAAGGGCGCGAAG
>CAYUPG010000128.1:0-8092 GCA_964446515.1 uncultured Treponema sp. | reverse complement strand
GGCTTCATGAAGCGGGCGGAGCGGAACGGGTTCACCGTCCAGCTCAGGGCCGGGCATCCCCAGGACTTGGAAGCCCGCAGGCGGAGGCCTAAGGACGATGCGGAGCCCGCGGGGGTGCTCGTTCTCGGCATGACGATGGAAGAAGAGGAGTTCGAGATCCGGAAACTCCGGGAGCGGGGAATTCCCCATGTATTCGTCAACCGCATGTTCGACGACCCTTCCGTCAGCTGGGTCTCCTGCGATCTTCCCCGGGCCGCCAAGGAGGCCGTCGAGCATCTCCTGTCCCTGGGCCACCGGGACATAGGAAACTGGGGCGTCACGGATACCATACGGATAGACCGCCTGAAGCGGCAGGGCTATATCGAGGCTTTGGAAGGGGCGGGGGCCTATCGGCCCGAGTTGGCCCTGGAGATGCACCGGCACGGGGACTTGGAGGACGCTTTTCAGGACCTCTTCGATGCCCGAAGGCTTCCCACGGCGTGGTTCTGCAGTTCCGACGAGCACGCCCTCAGGCTTATACGGGCGGCCAGGAAGAAAGGACTGCGCATACCGGAAGATATGGCTGTGGTCGGCATGGACGCCGTGGACGACGGGGAGTTCACCTACCCGTCGCTGACTACCGTCGGCATGCCTTCGAGGTGCTCAAGCGCCTTATGGACAATCCCGCCGAGGAATCGGTGCGCGTCGTGCTCAAGCACAGGCTCATCGTCCGCGAATCCTGCGGGAAATCGCTCTTGAACGAGGAATCAGGCTCTCCCGGGAGGGAGGGTTGATCAACCAACTTTCCAAGGGAGGAAAGAAATGAGAAAGAACGTCATCCTATCGCTCGCAGCCCTTTCGCTGGCCCTTCCCTTCGCCGCCTTCGCAAGCGGCGCTTCGGAATCCGCAGCGTCTTCCGCAAAGACCGAGCTGCGCCTTGCCTGGTGGGGGAATCCCACCCGGGATGAGCGCACCCTCAAGGTCGTCGACCTGTACCAGCAGAAGTTCCCCAACGTGGTCATCGACCCGGAAACCGTGGGCTGGGGCGGCTACTGGGACCGGGTGAACACCCAGGTTGCGGCCGGGAACCTCCCGGACGTCATGCAGCACGACTACGCCTACATGCTGCAGTGGATATCCCGGAACCAGCTGACGGACCTCACCCCCCTCATCCAGAAGAATGCCATCAATCTGACCGGGGTGGACGACTCCTACATATCAGGCGGACGGGTCGCAGGCAAGGTGTACGGCGTGAGCCTGGGCACCAACGCGATCTGCTTCGTCTACGACCCCGCGGTCCTGGCCAAGGCCGGCATCGCCGAGCCCCAGGCGGACTGGACCTGGGCGGACTTCGAGCGGATCTCCATCGAGATTTTCCGCAAGACCGGCGTCCAGACCACGCCCCTGTTCACCACCGACCCCAAGGTCGGTTTCGAGAACTGGATACGCCAGACCGGCAGCCCCTTCTATGCTCCCGACGGCAAGACTCTGGGCTTCAGCGACGCGGCGGCCCTCAAGGAGTACTTCGACGTCCAGCTCAGGCTCAAGGCCTCCGGCGCCCTGGTCAACCCCGAAAGCGCCTTCATCAACAAGACGCCCCAGGAGGGGGAATTCGCCATGGGCGTTTCCTGGGTGACCTATCTCTGGAGCAACCAGGTCGTCGCGGAAGCCGCGGCGGCCAAGCGTCCCATCAAGATCGTCCTTCCCCCGAAGATCGCGGGCGCCAAGCGGCCCGGCACCTACCTGAAGCCTTCCATGTTCTTCGCCATCCCCGGGACGACCAAGAATCTGGATGAGGCCGCCAAGTTCGTGAACTTCTTCCTCACCGACATCGAGGCCAACAAGATACTCCTGGGCGAGCGCGGCGTGCCCATCATTCCGTCGGTCCGGGATGCGGTCAAGGCTTCGGTCGATCCGGTGATGGGCCAGGTCTTCGACTACATCTCCCTGGTGGGCAAGGGC
This sequence comes from uncultured Treponema sp., assembly GCA_964446515.1. Lineage (GTDB taxonomy): Bacteria > Spirochaetota > Spirochaetia > Treponematales > Breznakiellaceae > CAYUPG01. Next base: position 6,151 of record CAYUPG010000128.1, on the reverse strand, counting down.
AACGCGAGCCCCATCGATCCTCCCGATCCTGCGGCTTCCGGCGAGGTTCTGAAGTTCTTCCGCGATACTACCCAAGCGGTGCTGCTGGGGGCCATAAGCTCCTCCGAGGGCGCCGATAGGATCATCAGGCAGTCCAACGCCATCCTGGCGAAGTAAGGCATTCCCGATCCGCATTTCCGACGCCGTGTCCGCGGCGTCGGAAATGCGGTCCTTTATCAATCTACCGGTGGTTACAATGGGCGCTACAAAGACGGCGGGCAACAGAGGCCTGCGCATGTTCCGGGATCGCTTTTCCGGCTACCTTTTCATCCTGCCTTGGCTGATCGGCTTTCTGGCATTCATCATACTGCCGATACTCAGCTCGGCTTGGTATTCCCTGACGAAGTACGATATCCTGGATGCGCCGCGCTTCATAGGCTTCGGCAACTTCCTGGCCATGGCGGCCGATCCCCTCTTCTGGAAATCCCTCCAGGTGACCTTCGTCTACGCCTTCTTCTCGGTTCCCGCGCGTCTGGCGTTTGCTCTTTTCGTGGCGATGCTCCTCAACAGGAACGCCCGTTTCCTCCGCTTCCATCAGACGGTGTTCTACCTTCCCTCGATACTCGGGGGGAGCATCGCCGTCGCGGTCATGTGGCGCCGCATCTTCATGGCGGACGGAGCCTTCAATGCGGTGCTGGGCCTGGTGGGCATCAAATCCGCCGTCGCATGGATAGGCAGGGCGGATACGGCCATTTGGACCCTCATACTGCTGGCGGTCTGGCAGTTCGGCTCGTCCATGCTCATCTTCCTTGCGGGGCTCAAGCAGATACCCACGGTCTACTACGAGGCCGCGGAGATGGACGGCGCACCGCGCCTGACCCAATTCGCCCGGATCACCATTCCGCATCTGACGCCGGTGATCTTCTTCAACCTCATCATGCAGCTCATCAACGGCTTTACGGTATTTACCCAGGCCTTCGTCGTTTCGGGGGGCTCGGGGGATCCCATGAACAGCACCTTGGTATACGCCCTCTACCTGTACCAGCGGGCCTTCAAGTACTACGAGATGGGCTACGCCAGCGCCATGGCGTGGGTCCTGGTCCTGCTCATCGGCCTATGCACCGTGGCCTTGTTCAAATCCTCTTCCGGGTGGGTGTACTACGAAGCCAAGGAGGGCAAGTGACCATGAGCTATACCGATCGTCGGGACCGCGGCGCGCGGGCCGTGCTCTTTCAGCTTTTCATGTTCGCCATGGGCTTGGCCGTCATCTATCCCATACTCTGGATGGTCTCCAACTCCTTCAAGGCACAGGACGAGATCTTCGGCACCGCGTCCCTGCTGCCCAAGACGCTACGCTTAGACAACTACACGCGGGGCTGGCGCTACGTGGGCCGAACGACCTTCTCCACCTTCTTCGCCAACTCCCTGTTCTACTCCATAGTCTCCACCGTCGGGACGGTCTTTTCCTCGGCCCTCGTGGCCTACGGCTTCGCCCGCGTGCGTTTCGCCGCCAAGAATTTCTGGTTCGCCTGCATGTTCGCCACCATGATCATCCCCTTTCAGGTGATCATGATTCCCCAGTTCATCATCTTCTTCAAGCTCGGCTGGGTGAACACCTTCTATCCCCTCATCGTGCCCATGTTCCTGGGGCAGCCCTTCTTCATATTCCTGATGGTGCAGTTCATCCGGGGTCTGCCCATAGAGCTGGACGAGTCGGCCCACATGGACGGGTGCGGAAAGTTCCGCATCTTCGCGTCCATCATCTTTCCCCTGCTGAAGCCGGCGGTGATCACCACGACGATCTTCAGCTTCTATTGGCGCTGGGACGATTTCCTGGGGCCCCTCTTGTACCTGAACCGGCCGCGGCTCTTTACCGTGTCCCTGGCCCTGCGCATGTTCAGCGACCCCATGACCTCCACCGACTGGGGAGCCATCTTCGCCATGGGCACCCTGTCCCTCGTGCCGGTTGTCGCCGTGTTCATCGCCTTCCAGCGCTACCTGGTCCAGGGCATAAGCACTACGGGGCTCAAGGGCTAGGAGACGGCGGGTAACGGCGGGTGCGGCGGCGGAAGCCGCCTGACGCCGCTAGAAAAGCGCGGGCCTTCCCCGCTATAGTCGGGCCATGCATGTAGTCAACCAAGTGCTGGTGCTCTTCTTTCTGATCGCCATCGGCTATGCCGCGCGGAAGGCCAAGGCCCTGGACGACGGGGCTTTGGGGCATTTCTCGTCCTTCGTGCTGAACATCTCCCTGCCCGCCCTGATCCTGGTGTCCCTGCAGCGGCCCTTCAGCCGGGAGCTGCTGGGGGAGGCGGGCACGGCCCTGGGCCTCTCCGTCGCTGTCTACGGGGCTTCCTTCGCCCTGGCGGCGGTGTATCCCGTGCTTCTGAGGCTGCCCCCCAGGGAGCGGGGGGTACACCGCTACGCCCTCATCTTCTCCAACGTGGGCTTCATGGGCTATCCCGTGGTGGAGGCGGTCCTGGGCCCGGAGGCCCTCTTCAACCTGGCCATCTACAACATACCCTTCAACTTCCTGGCCTTCTCCGTGGGTGCCTGGCTCATCGCGAAGGAAGGAAGCCGACCCCTGTCCCTGTCCTGGAAGACCTTCGTGAATCCCAGCGTCCTGGCGACGGTGGCGGGCTTCGTACTTTTCCTCGCTTCCTTCCGCTTGCCCGAGCCGCTGTTCCGGACCCTCAAGATGACCGGCGACGTCACCTCTCCCCTGTCCATGATAGTCATCGGGGCCATCCTGGCCCGGATGGATCCCCGGCGGGTGGTGGGCCGGTGGAAGAACTACGTCACCGTGGCGGTGCGCCTTGCCCTGCTCCCCGCCGCGACGGGGGGCCTGCTCTACGCCGTGGGTTTCCGCGGCGTGCCCCTGGCCCTGCCGACCCTCATGTGCGCCATGCCCATAGCGGCCAACACCTCGATCCTGGCCGGGGTCTACGAGGGGGACGTGGAGAGCGCCAGCTCCCTGGTCTTCCTCTCCACCCTCCTCTGCGTGGCCACCATCCCCGCTCTGGCCCTTCTGGTGGGGGTGTAGGGGGGCGAACGCTGGAATAGCAAAGAATTCGAGCATAATCAATCAGATTAGATTGAATATGATTGCTAAAGATTAGAACTCATGGTATGCTCTGTCCATCGAGAGGAGCATGCATGACGAATCTAGTCTATTACCTCGACGGTCCGAAGGGGAACTTCGTGCCGACGGTGGAGGATATCGGCGAACCGGGCCCCGGGGAGCTGCGCCTTCGTACCCTGCGCACCTCGGTGTGCCAGTCCGACGTGGTCATCTACCGCCAGGGGCTCTCCCGCATACGAAGCTGGCCCGCGGTGATCCTGCACGAGGCTTCCTGCGTCGTGGATGCGGTGGGGAAGGGCGTGAGCCGCTTCGCCGTGGGCGACCTGGTGGGCCTGGGCTGCGACATTCCCTGCGGAGATCCCTCCTGCATCTACTGCGGAGAGGCCGGAACGGGCGACTGGACCAGCTGCCCCAACACCCATGCCACGGGCCACGAGTTCCCCGGCTTCGCCCGCAAGTACGCCGTCCTCCCCGAGTGGTTCGTCGCGCGGGGGCCGGTGGTGCGCTTCGGTCCTGCCGTAAGCCCCGACGACGCCTGCCACCTGGAGCCCCTGGCCTGCAATCTGGAAGGCCTTACCCGGGTGAACGCCTGCATAGAGAACCGGGTCGCCGTCCTCATCGGCTCGGGCTCCCAGGGCGCCTACGCCCTCCAGTCCTGCCTGGCCATGGGCGCGCGGAAGGTGATCCTGGTGAACCGGGGCCGGGAGCGCCTGGAGCGGGTCCTGCGGGACTTCGCGGACGAGCGGGTTACGGGACTCCTGTGGACCGAGGACATCCGGGACAAGGTGCTGGCGGCCTGCAGGCCCTTCAACGAGCCCCACTTCGTCATGGTCAACGCGTCGGCGGAGGCGGCCTACAGGCTGGCTGCCGGCCTCATGGGCTACGGCACGGTGCTGGACGCCCACGCGGGGGTCAAGGGCGCGGGGGGCAAGCCCGCCATACTCCACCAGATTGACCTGAACAACGACATACACTACAAGCTCCAGTGCTACCAGGCGACCCACGGCTCCTCCATGCGGGGGATAGAGCTGGCCCGATCCCTGATCGAGGAGGGGCGCCTGCCCCTGCTGGGCCGCATGACCGACCAGTCCGAACGATTCCCCCACCACAAGATCCGCGAAGCGATAGACCGGGCGGCGGATCCGGATTCCCTCAAGGTCATCATCGACTGGGAGGAAGACCTATGAAGGCCCTGGTGCTGAAGGAGAACGCCCTGCTCTCCTACGGAGAGGTCGACGATCCCGCGCCCTTCCGGTCCCTCCGCTCCGACGGCAGGGCGAGGGGAGGGGAGGCGGACGTACTGGTGAAGGTGGCCTAGTCGGGCATCTGCGGCTCCGATATGCCCCGGGCCTATCAGGGCAAGGCCTACCATTATCCGCTGATCATGGGGCACGAGTTCTCGGGCACCGTGGCGGAGGCCCCCGAGGGTTCGCCCTTCGCCCCGGGAGACGCCGTGGCGGCCTTTCCCCTCATTCCCTGCGGGACCTGCGCGCCCTGCTCGACGGGGGACTACGCCCAGTGCGCCGACTACGACTACTACGGTTCCCGCAGGGACGGCGGCTTCGCGGAGTACGTGCGCATGCCGGCGGCCAATCTCTTTCCTGTTCCCGAAGGGGTATCCCTGCGCTCCGCCGCCATGACCGAACCCTGCGCCGTGGCCCTCCACGGGGTGGAGAAGCTCTCCCTCCGCGCGGGCATGAGCGCCCTGGTCCTGGGGGGAGGTCCCATCGGGAACATGGTCGCCCAGTGGCTCAAGCTCAAGGGCTGCGACCCGGTCTACGTGGCGGACATCGACGTCCGCAAGCTCGCCCTGGCCGAGGAGCTGGGCTGCGTGGGCCTGGACTCTTCAGCCTGCGATCCGGGAGACGAGGTGCGGCGCCGCTGCGGAGGGGACGGAGCGGACTGCGTGGTGGAGGCGGTGGGCCTCCCCGCCACCTTCCTGCAGGCCGTGAAGGCGGCGGGCCGCTTCGGCCAGATCGTCTTCATGGGCAACATCAGCGGCACCTTCCAGGTCCCGGAGAAGGACTTCTCGCGCATCCTGCGCAACGAGATCCGCATCTCGGGAACCTGGAATTCCAAGGTCGAGCCCCGGGGCAAGGACGAGTGGTCCGCGGTCCTGGCGGCCTTGGACACCCGCATCCGGGTGGCTCCCCTCATCAGCCACGAAGTTCCCCTCTCGGAGGGAGCGGAGGCCTTCGACATGATTCGCGGCAGGCGCGGGTGGATCAACAAGGTCATGTTCGCGATATAGGACAAGGAGCAGCGCAATGGAAAACGCCTACATCGCCGTGGATCTGGGCGCCGAGAGCGGCAGGGTGATGGCGGGGCCGGCTTCGGACCCCGTGGTCGTCCATCGCTTTCCCACCCTGAACGTCGCCCTCCGGGGCAGCCGGTTCTGGGATTTCCCCTACATCTTCCACGAGATCAAGCTCGGCTTGGCCAAGGCCTTCGAGTCCTGCGGCGACCGTCTGGTCTCCATCGGCGTCGATACCTGGGGCAACGACTACGGCCTCTTCGACGACCAGGGGGACCTGCTGGGCCTGCCCTACCATTACCGGGACCGGCGCACCGACGGCGCCATGGAGGGCTTTTTCCGGGACGTCATGGGCTGGGAGCGTCTCTACGGCCTGACGGGCATCCAGCGGCTGCAGTTCAACACCTGCTTCCAGCTCTATGCCCACCGGAAGGCCAAGGGCGACCAGCTGCTCCGGGCCTCCCGGCTCCTGACCGTCCCGGACATCCTGAACTACTGGCTCTCCGGCACCATGGCCTGCGAATACACCGAGGCCTCCACGGGGGCCTTGACGTCGGCGGAGACCAGGGACTGGGCCTGGGAGGTCATCGACGCCCTGGAATTGCCACGTTCCCTCTTCAGCCCTATGGTGCAGCCCGGTTCCGACCTCGGGCGGCTGAGGTCGGACCTGGCGGCGGAGCTGGGCGCCCCCCCGCATCTGCGCGTGGTCGCCCCGGCCTGCCACGACACGGGAAGCGCCGTGGCCGCCTGTCCCGCGGAGGGGGAGGATTGGGCCTACCTCTCCTCGGGCACCTGGTCCCTTCTGGGAACGGAGCTGCGCCGGCCCCGCCTGGACGGGT
>CAYUPG010000127.1:0-8138 GCA_964446515.1 uncultured Treponema sp. | reverse complement strand
GGCCACCTCCGCCTCGAAGATGGTGTAGCCGTAGTGCATGAAGGGGTTGTTCGCCGCGGAGTACCAGGAGTGCATGGAGTGCCCTCCCTCATGGGCGAGGGTGAACAGGTCGCGGATTACATCTTCCTTGTAGTTCATGAGGATGTAGGGATCGCCGCAGTAGCTGCCCGCGGAGAAGGCCCCGGAGCGCTTGCCCTTGTTCTCGTAGCGGTCCGCCCAGCGGCCCAGGAGCCCCGAGCGGAGGGTGTCCACGTACTCGTCCCCCAGAGGGGTGAGGGCCTCGGAGATGAGGTCCACCGCCTCGTTCCAGGGCGTCCGCTTCTTGGCGGTCCCCACGATGGGCACGTAGACGTCGTAGTGACGCAGTTCCGGCAGCTTCAGCGCCCGTTTGCGCAGGGCGTAGTAGCGGTGCAGGGGCCCGAGGTTTTCGCTCACCGTGGAAACCAGATTATCGTAGACCGTCTCCGGAACATCGTCGGGGAAAAGGGCCATGGCCCGGGCCGACGAGAAGCCCCGGATGCGCGCCTTGATCACGTCCTGCTTCACCGAGCCGGAATACAGAGCCGCCAGGGTCGTCTTGTGGGCGTCGAATTGCTTGTAGAAAGCCTTATAGGCCCGACTCCGCAGATCCCGGTCGCTGTTTTCCATATAAGAGGACCAGGTGGACTGGGAGAGGGGCAGGGGACCCTCCGGGGTGTCGACGGTGCCGAAGTCGAAGTCCACGTTGGTCAGCACCGTAAAGGCATCCCGGCCGATCCCTTCGCCTTCGGCGTGGAGGGCCAGGATGCGCTCCTCCCTGTCGCTGAGGATGTGGGGCTTCCAGCGCAGGAGCTTGGCCAGGTAGACCCGGTATTCCTCAAGCCTTTGGCGGCCCAAGTACGAAGACATGGCGGCGTCGGGGATGGCCTGGATTTCCGGCACCGCCCAGGCTGCGGCGGCCTGGGCCCTAGCCTGGGCCATGGCGAAGCGGCCGGTCATGGTTCGGGCTTCGCCTGCTCCCTCGTCCTCGGTCTGACGCAGTTCGCAGTAGTAGGAAAGGCGCTCCTCCGCGAGGCCCAGCTCTTTGGAAAAATCGAGCCAGTCCGCCAAGGTTTCGGCGGAACGTCCCAGGGTTCCCCGGAAGGATTCGATCCGTTCGGACATCTTCTCGTAGGCCGCTAGGGCGTCCGTCCACGCGGCGTCCGAGGGGTACAGCTTGGACAGGTCCCAGGTATCCTCGACGGGTACCTGGGACCGGGTCGGTATGGTTGCGTTGGGCATGTCGGCGCTCCTCGAGATCGAAGTTTCCACCCCGAGGATGCCGGAATGGGGCTCCTAGGCGTCCTCGTACAGCCAGGTGGACAGGTAGCGCTCCCCGGTGTCGCAGATGACGGCAACGATGAGCTTACCCTTGTTCTCGATCTTACGCGACAATTCCAGGGCCGTCCAGACGATGGCTCCGCTTGAGATGCCTGAAAGTATGCCCTCTTTCTTGGCCAGGGCTCGGGCGGTGTTGCCCGCGTCCTCGGCGCCGACCTGCACGATGGTGTCCACCGCCGTCCGGTCGAAGTTGTCCGGAACGAAGCCGGCCCCTATGCCCTGTATCTTGTGGGGTCCGGGCTGACCGCCCGAGAGGACCGGCGAGTCCGCCGGCTCCACGGCCACCACCTGCACGGAGCTCTTGCGCTCCTTGAGCAGGCGGCCCACGCCGGTCACGGTGCCCCCGGTGCCGACTCCGGCCACGAAGATGTCCACCTTGCCCTCCGTGTCCTTCCATATTTCCTCCCCGGTGGTCGCGTAGTGGATCTGGGGATTCGCGGGGTTGGCGAACTGCATGGGCATGAAGGCTCCCGGATTCTTGGCCACGAGCTCCTCTGCGGCGGCTATGGCGCCCTTCATCCCCTTGGGCCCCTCGGTGAGCACCAGCTCGGCCCCCAGGGCCTTGAGCAGCTTCCGCCGCTCCACGCTCATGGTTTCCGGCATGGTCAGTATCACCCGGTAGCCCCGGGCGGCGGCGACGAAGGCCAGGGCTATTCCCGTGTTGCCGCTGGTGGGCTCCACTATGAGTCCCCCGGGCTTAAGGATGCCCCGGCGCTCCGCATCGTCGATCATCGCCTTTCCGATCCGGTCCTTCACGCTGGCCATGGGGTTCCGGTTCTCCAGCTTCAGCGCCAGCCGGCCCCCCCCGTCGTTGATGCGGTCCGCATACACCAGGGGAGTTCCCCCCACCAGATCGGTAACGTTGTCGACTATGGGCATACGACTCTCCTATAGGATAAATGTAGGTTATCCTATAGGAATAGTCAAGTATGGACATTCGCTACAGGGAGAAGCCGATGAACAGCTTCGGATGCACCGTCCAGTCCAGGTCGAAGGTGCTGAAGGACCAATCGTCGGACTCCCGGAAGGGCTCATCCACCTTCGGACCGCCGCCGCACTCCAGGTCCATGACCACGCCGCCGTGCAGGGCAAGGCCCAGGCCCACGGGGAGGCGGAGGGACGCCCTCAGGCTGGGAAATACGGTCGGCCGGTACGCCCGCTCGTTCTCAACGGCCGTTTCGATGGCGTCGATGTCGATGCGGGTCTTTGCGGAGAGGTCCAGGTCCACCGCAGCCTCCCATCTCCGGTCGCCGCCGAGGCGGAAACCCGCCCCCGCGCCGCCCGCAAGGTGCTCGGCGCTCTGGAACCATTCCTCCCGGGGTGCCCCGGCGTAGAAGATCGTGTAGAAGCGGGAAGTGCCCTTCTGCAGGAATCCGTACGCATAGCCGGAATCTTCGAACCAGACTCCCAGGTCGTGGATGCCGTTGCGCACTATGTTGACCAGTCCCAGCTGGAAGCCGACGGCGTTGTCCGCAACGTTGACCAGGCCGATCTGGACGCCCGTCAGGTCCTTGGCCACGTTGAAGATGCCCGCGGCCTGAACGCCCCGGACATCACCTTCAGCCACGTTGAACACCCCCGCAGCCTGGAGCCCGTAGAAGGAGCCCTGGGACACGTTGAACACCCCCGCAGCCTGGAGCGGGCCGCCGCCCCCGGAGACGTTGAATACGCCGCTTGTCTGGGCCCCGAAGGCCCGCTCTCCGGCCACGTTGAAGACGTAGGATCCTTGGAAGCCCGTCAGCCCTCCCTGGGCCACGTTGAACACGTAGGCGCCCTGGAAGCCCCGCACCCTGCCCTCCGCCACGGAGGCGATAGTGGACACCTGGGCGCCGTAGACGTCGTCCAGGGAGCTTATGAGCAGACCCAAACCCAGGGTGGAATCCACTTTTTTCCCCGGAATGGGGGAGCCGGGAAGTATCGATAGGGCTATGGGGAGATAGATGTCCGATTCTTCCTTAGCCGCCCGGTCGTCGCCTTGCTCTGCGCGTATGCCCTCGCTCTCCGCTTTCCGCGGGTCTTCGGCGGGCTGTTCCCGCTCCGCCGCGGGCCTGCGGGCCCTGGCTCGGGCTTCTTCCAAGACGCGGTCCTCTTCCTGGGCGAACAGCGCCGTCGCGACGGCGAGGGCCGCAGCGGCCATAACGATTCTTTTCATAGGTTCCTCCGTTGGGGTCGACCACCGGTCCGTTCCCCCGATTGCGGCGCCATCGGCGCATCGCCCGAATTCTCGCGGCGACATAATCAGTAAGCATGAACCGTGCCGGCGTAGATGGAACAGAGTGTGGGATAAAAAAATAAATCCTACGCCTTGTGGGGAATACACTTAGATCACCGGCCGCGCCGCGGCGCCGACGGAAGGCGTCCTCCGTCTTCCGAGGATAGACTACAAAAGGATACAGTCGACCCTCGATGGTGTTAGTAAAAGTGTACAGCCGGTCTTGTAAACGCCGTGACCAGAGGCTACTATAGGAAACGATGAGCTCTCCACTGTCGCCCTATCGCCTAGAGAAGGCCCGCAATCTTTACAATGCATTCAATGCTTTCAATTCCCTCTCCTTCTCCCTTCTCAGCGGCAATATCATCACCCTCTATGCCCTGCGCTTGGGCGCCGGGGCCACCATGATAGGCCTCCTCAACGCCTTCGCCTTCACATCCTTCTTCTTCATGCCCCTGGGAAAGCGCCTGGTCCGCCGTCTTCCCATAATCCGCGTGTTCGCCTCGGCCTGGATCGCCCGGTACCTGGCCATGATTCCCCTGCTCTTTGCGCCCTGGGCGGCCGCCCGGGGCCGGACGGACATAGCCTTGGGGCTCATGGTCCTGGGGGTCTTCGGCTTCCACGCGAGCCGGGGCATCGGCATGATCGGAAACAATCCGGTGCTGAACGAGCTGGCGGTCGGTCCCGACCGGGGTTCCTACATGACCCACATCCAGATCATCAACAGCGCGGTGGGCATGTTCTCGAGCTTTGCCCTGGCCCTGCTCCTGGGCCGAAATCCGCCCCTGTTCCTGTACGCGGTCATCATGTTCATCGGCATCGTGAGCGGCTGCGCGGGAAGCCTCCTGCTCTACCGCATTCCCGAACCCCCCTCCGCCGCCGAGGGCGGACAGGTCGACTTCTTCGCGGTATCGAAGCGGGCCTTCGCCCGCTCTCCCTTCCGACGCTTCATCGTCATCTTTCTTGGGGTGAGCCTGGCATCATCGGTGGCCAGGGCCTTCACCATAGTGTACAGCCGGGAGGTCTATGCCCAGGGCGACGGCCTGGTCACCCTGTTCACCGTCTTCGGAGGCCTGGGCGCCCTCGCCATGGGCCTGGTGACCCGGCTCCTGGTGGACCGGGTGGGGGCCAAGCCCCTCTACATCACCTACACCGCCCTGGCCGCCTTCAGCCTGCTTCCCGCAGTGTATGCCCCCGGGGCCGCCGCGGCCTACGGCGCCGCCGGAGCCATCGGCGCGGGGACTGTGCTCTTCCTGGCCTACCTCCACTTCGCGGTGAACTTCGGCTTCGCCGGGGCCGAGGGGGTCGCCCAGAACTACTTCTTCGGCCTCATCAAGCCGCAGGATATCCTGGACCTGGGGATACTCTACTACATCGTGTACGGCGCGGCGGGCGCGGCGGGGTCCTTTTTCGCGGGCCTTCTTCTGGACGGCTTTTCCACGATGGGTCTGACTCCCCTCGTCTCCTACCGCATCCTCTTCTCCCTCTTGGCCGTGGTGCTTGCGGTGGTCCTCTTCCTGCAGCGCAAGCTCATGCGCCTGGGGGCGCTTCCCCTGCGGGGAGCCCTGGGCGTCATCTTTTCCTTCAGGGACCTGCGGGCCATCACCCTTCTGGACCGTCTGGACAAGACCAAGAATGCCCGGGAAGAGGAGGAGCTTTTGGGGGCCCTCCAGGAGCTTCCGTCCCAGGTGGCCCTCACGGAGCTTCTTGACCGTGCCCGGTCCCCCCGCTTGGCGGTTCGGACCGAAGCCCTGCGGGCCACGGATGCCCTGAGCACCCTGAGCCCGGAGGCGAAGCAGGCCCTGATGCGCGACGCGGAGCAGAACCCCTACACCACGGCCTACTTGTCCGCCCGCATCCTGGGCAGCCACGGGGTCGCCGAGTCCATACCCCTGCTCCGGAGCCTCATACGGTCCGAGGACTACATGCTCTCCGGGGAAGCCATGGTGGCCCTGGCGCGGCTGGGGGACGGGGAATCCCGGACGGACATAGAGGCCGTTCTTGCCGGCACGAGGAACCCGCGGCTGCGCATCATGGGCACCGCCGCCCTGGAGCTGCTCGGCTCCCCCGATTCCGTTCCCGTCCTCCTGGACCTGCTGCGGGAAGAGGATCCGCCTCCCTATCTCCGCGACGAGGTGACCCTCGCCCTTGCGGGCCTAATGGGCATACAGGAGCGCTTCTATCCCCTTCTCGTGCGCTACCTGGACGACCCCGCCCTGGTTACCGCCCTGGCAATGGACGAGGTCGACGCCGCGTCGGAACGGCTGCCCAAACGCCGCCGCGGCGCGAAGCGCGGGGGCCGCCCCGGGGCCGAGGATCTTCAGACCGCCGCCGCGTCCTTGCGCGGCGCGGTGTCCGAGTACATGGCCTCCCGGGACGGCGGGGCCCTCTCGCGCTGGATTCTGGATCATTGCGGCCGGACCGACTCGACGGTGCCCTACCTGATGGCGGAGGCGGTAATGGATGAGGATTTGACGGTCCACGACCGGTTCAGGCTGCTCGCCGCGGCCTGGGCGTCGGAACGCCTCCTGCATCTGCCGGACGGGCGTCCCGGCGCTTCAGCCTAGCCGCGGCATCCCCTTTTCGGTATGGTAAGGATATGAATGGCAAGACTCTGCTACGGACATTCATGATCGCGGCGGCCGTCGCGGTCCTCGCTTCGGCTCTTTCCTGTTCCCGCCGGCTCGGCTACGGCGTGCTTCTGTGGTCCGATGAAGATTCCGGGATACCTTCAGGTACGGTGTTGCCGGTGCATATACGATCCAATATCGACGGCGTGTGGGTGGTCGGGATTCCCGAGGAGTATCGGGGGAGGGGTTCGGAGCTCGACAAGCTGGAGCTGCCGCTGTGGCAGCTGGAATTCGTAGGCTCCAAATCCAAGGCCCTTTCCCGGGCCCAGGCCTTCTCCGAGTTCGCAGCGGCTTACGGGGAAACCACCCAGGACGGCCTTCCCATCCGCGCGGAGCCGGACAACGGCGCCCGGCGGGTGTATCGGCTCCGCCTGGGGCAGATAGTGAAGATACTGGGCAGGGCCGCGGGCAATCCCGTCATGAGCGGCGATGCCCCCCTGCCCGGCGAATGGCTCCAGGTCCTTACGGACGACGGCGCCGTGGGCTACTGCTATTCCTATCGTCTGCGGATATTCGAGCATTCCGGCGGCCCCCTCGTCGCGGAGACCGCGGCGGAGGAGCTCGATCCCGAACAGGAGCAGAAGCTGGAGCCGATTCTTTCCCGGGTCTGGTCCCCCGATTGGTACAAGGAGATGGTGGACCGCAGGCAGATCGACCTGGAGCGCTTTTCCGACCGCTGGGGCTTCTTCCCCGCCCAGGATACGGGCATCGTGCACCTTTCTCTCCCCGACATAGATAGGGCCTACCAGTACAGCCGCATCGTGCCGGCGGGGGAGAATTCCTGGCGCTTCGAAGGGGCACCCCTGCAGATGACCCTCCGGTCGACGAACCTGCTGGCGGTGCAGCACCTCGAGGCGGGGGGAGCGCAGCGCACCTACCTCTTCACCGCCCTGCCCGTGGATGTCAAGGACCTGGCCGCCCAGGAGACTGAACGGCGTTCGGCGGCCTTCCGTACCCTCTACGACCGGGGCCCTCTGTTCCGCAGCGAAAACTACGGCACCCTGGCCTTTACCCAGGAGGGCGGTTTTTCATGGACTTCCTTCGACCTGCTGGTGCCCGCCATCGTCCCCGCCGACGCGCGGGGGGCGGGCTCGGCGGAGCTCCGCCTCTTCGTCGACCCCTCCCTCCAGGGCCTGTACGACGGCGCCTTGACCCTGCGCTTCGACAGGACCCAGGCCCGGCAGGAGGAGGGTGCTCCGGATTCGTCCGCGCCTGCCGGCCGGGGCTCCGACGCAGCGGCCGTCGACTTCCTCTATAAGCTCGAGCCCACGGGCCTCAGGCTGGAGCACGTTCCGCCGGCAGGCCTCGAGGGTGCCGTCGTCCGAAGGCGGGCTCCTTCCCCCGTGGTGATCTACTTCTTTTCGTCGGAGCGTTAGCCGGATGGCCTTTGTTCAATTCACGAAAGTTTCCCTGGCCTTCGGCGATAGGGACATACTGCTGGATGCCGGGCTGAACCTGGCCGCGGGCTCCAAGGCTGCTTTGGCGGGGGCCAACGGTTCGGGCAAGTCCACCCTCATGAAGGTGATCGCCGGGGCCATGGAACCCGACTCAGGGGAGCGGGCGGTCCAGAAGGGCTGCCGGGTGTCCTACCTGCCCCAGTCGGGCATCGTCCACCGCGGCCGGACCCTCAGGGAGGAGGCGGAGACCGCCTTCGACGCCCTGGCGGACCTCATACGGCGCATGGACGAGCTGGGCAGACTCCTGGAGTCCTCCACCGCCGACGACGGCAGGACCTCCGCCCTGGTTGCGGAGCACCACGCCCTCCACGAAGCGGTGGAGGACTCCGGCTACTACGAGCGCGCCCAGCGCATCGCCATGGTCCTCCAGGGACTCGGCTTCGACGAAGCAGACCTGGACCGGTCCACGGAGGAATTCTCCGGGGGCTGGCAGATGCGCATAGCCCTGGCCAAGGTGCTCCTGGAGAATCCGGACATACT
>CAYUPG010000126.1:0-8193 GCA_964446515.1 uncultured Treponema sp. | reverse complement strand
GCAATATCCTGCGGTTCGCTCTTTACCCAAACGCCGTATTCGTCCAACTCATCAGATGAACCGATGGTACCGCGGTCGCGATATATCGAAGGATCCTTATCGATTGCCATTGCCCACTCCCGTTCGGTATAACACTAGTATTGCTAGTATCGGTCTTTCTCTATTGATAGTATAGAATTTTCTCCCGGAAATAACACGGAAAAACACCAATTGATGGTATCCCAGCCTTTTTCGTATTGTCAATGGAGACTCCTCAAGTAGGCAAAAAAAGGCTCCGTAAATGAAGTGATGAGCACCAAGCACGCGTTGCCCGCCCTTTGGACCGCGGTGGCGGCATACAGCATACTATCCTTCTTCTTCGGATCCGGCGGAGTATACGCCATGCGCTCCCTGCAGGCGGAACGGGATAGGCTCGCCTCGAATATGGAGAGCCTTGAACGGATAAATCGGAATCTTGGGGGGTCGATGGATGCCCTCCGCTACGATGCGGACACCATCGCAGTCCACGCCAGGGATTTGGGGTACGGCGAGGAGAACGAGCGCTTCATCCGCCTCGTGGGATTGCCCATGGGCGGACGCAATCCCATCGTGGCGGGGAATATCGTGAAGCCTGCGGCGGCGGAGGGCATCGCGGACACCACCCTGCGCATTTGCTCCCTCATCGTCGGAGCAGCGGTCTTCATCGTCCTGTCCCTGCGGGGCATGGGACGGCGGAGGCTCAACGGGTGATTTTCGTCCACTCCGCATCCCGTTCGGATTCGTGGATGAGCTCCAGGATTTCGTCCTGCTCGTAGGTCACCGCCGTGGCCGTCTTGATCCCCCGCAGCAGCGTTCCCCCCTCATAGAGCCTGAAGGACCACACCATGGGTCGGGCTTCTTCGGCCAAGCGTCGCGCTACGCGGTAGGGAACGGGATGGTAGAACCGCTCGTTGTTCGGCCCTGCCTGACGGACGGACAGGATTCCATCCTGTATCGCGTAGCTGAGGCGCATTTGGACGCCGGAAGAGAAGAAAGCCAGTCCCGTACCGCCGCGCAGCAGCCGCACCGTCTCTATGCCGCGGTCGCCCCTCCAGGTGCCGATCACCCGCTCTTCGCTGAGCTCCTCGGGCGCCACGGCTCCCGAGGCCGCTTTGCCCAGGGCCGCCTGAGCCACGGCGCGGTCTACGATGTTCCGGGCTCCCAGGGCCATGTCGCCCAGGCTCCGGTAGGCGGCGCTGTAGGACAGGCGCTCGTCGCCTGAGGTTTTCCGAAGCTCGAGGCTCAAGAGCCGCCCTTCCGGTGCCGAGCGTATCGATCCGGAGAGCACATAATCCGGCCCTTTCCCGTCCGGCTCCGACTCCGCAACCAGGACGAAGGAATCGAGCTCGGCGATGTGGGCCCGTATCAGGTTCTCCATTATCAGGAGTTCTTCTTGGGCGACCAGGTCCGAGCCCGTAAAGGGAAGGACGGCGACCCTCTCCTGGGAGAGCGCCGCGCAGGCGGCGGCGAGAAACAGGATGGCCGGCGCGATTCTTTTTACCATGACCATATAATAGCCCGCTCGGCGGTACGCCGCAAGCCGGCCGCCTTCGGTCCGATCTATCGGAGGCCGTGCCGGAATTCCCGGGAGACTTCCCGCTTGATGTCCCGGTCCCTAATGTCGGCGCGCTTGTCGTAGGCCTTCTTGCCCTTGCAGAGCCCCAGCTCGACCTTGACCCGGCCGTTCTTGAAGTAGAAGGACAGGGGAATGAGGGTATAGCCCTTTTCCTCGACCTTGCGGCGTATGCGCTTGATCTCTTCCTTGTGAAGAAGAAGTTTCTTTTTCCGGTCCGGGTCGTGGTTGAAGATGGAGGAGAAGGGGTTCTCCGCGATCCGGAAGGAGCGCAGCCACACCTCGCCCTCCACGACCTCGGCCCAGGAGTCGGGAAAGGATATCTTTCCGTCCCTGACGGACTTGACCTCCGTTCCCATGAGCTCGATGCCGCACTCGTAGGTCTCGTCCACCGAGTAGTCGTGCCGGGCCTTGCGGTTGACCGCGATGATCTTGACGCCCTCGCTCATCGGGGGCGCTCCGACCGAGCGAGCACGGGTCTGAACCCCACGAAGGGCGAAGCCGAATAGGGGGGCAAGGAGCCCCGGATCGCGGCGCCCTGGGCGGAAGCGGCGTTTACCCAGGAACCTCCGCGCACCGGCCGCTCGGGGGAGATCCGCTCCTCCATTTCCGTCCCGGAGGGGGGCAGGAAGTCCAGGGGCACGAAGGGATCGGCGCACCATTCCCACAGCCCGCCCTCCATGCCGGAGAGGCCGTAGCCGGCGGCCGCCGAAGCCGCGTATTCCCATTCCGCCTCGGTGGGGAGGCGGACTTCGTAGCCGGAAAGGGAGGCCGGCAGCTTGCCGGTCAGCCACTCGCAGTAGGCGCGGGCGGCGAACCAGGAGACGCCGCTCCGGACTCCCTGCGGGTGGGCCGGGAAGGCCGGAGCCTCGAGGTAGGCGTCCCCCGCAAGCCCTTTGCGGACCAGTTCCTCCCTCGCGGAGGGTGCCCATTCGGGGCTTTCGGCGATGAAGAGGGCGAATGCGTCTTCGTCCAGCTCCCGGTCGGCGATGCGGAAGGCTTCGATACGCTCGCGGCGCGGGAAGGATCCCTTGAGGACGACTTCTCTTTCCGGCAGTTCCCGGAAGCGAACGCCCGCGACCGTGACGGCGCCTCCCGCGCGGGCATCCGGCCCGGGGGAAGAGGCCGCGAGGACAGCAGAATCCATGGACTTGAGGTACCAGGAGGACTCCGCAAGGGCCGATACGGCGTCGGCGGGCAGCACGGTCGCCAGCCACGCGGGGCTGCCTTCGGCCTCATGCAGGTAGGAGAGCATCTTGCCGACGCTCTTGATGGCGGATGCGGGGGAGGGGACTCCGCCCGAGGCGTCAAGCAGGAATCGGGCCCGCAGGAGGTCCCGGAGAGCTATGCCGCTTGCGGCGAAGCGGGCCGAAGCCCGCAGCAGGTCTTCCTGTTCCTCCGCCGGTCCGCCGAGGGCCGCGCGGTAGGCGCCCTCGGAGAGGTCGAGGGGAATCTGGTACACCGCGCTGCCCTCTCCGGCGAAGCTCCACCGGGCGTAGGAGGCCGCTCCGGCCAGCAGGGGCGCGGCCGGACTTTCCCGCTCGGGGGCGAAGGAGAGCTTTTCCCGCTTGGGGAAGAGGGCGGACGCGAAAATTCTTTTGCCCACGGTGTGATCAACGGCAGCTTCGCCGAAGCCGGGCAGTACGGCGGTGAAGCGGCGCGGCCCCGCAGCCACGAAAACCTCGCAGGGGGTGGTTCCCACGTACACGTCGTCCACACGCACCGCGGCGCCCCAGGGTTCGGAGTTCAGGACCATCACGCTTCCCGGCCTGCTGAGTCCGGGAAAAACGAGGGCGAAGAAAGCCGCAGTCAGGAGCGCCGCGCCGTAGAGCACGGCCAAGTATACCCCGGGCCTCAGGCCGAACAGGGGCACGAGGGTCACGACGTCTTCGGGGAGACGGGAATCGGCGGCTTTCTTTTTTCCGAACATGGCGGCATTATAGGAAGGGCCCCGTCCCTTGTCAACGACGGCCCTTCATGGTAGCTTTCAACAAATGGCAACGAAAGCGGACTTCTTCGACACCCTGCAGGTCCTCACGGAACGGTACTTGACCCGCCGGAAAACCATACGGCGCATCAAGCGGGAAAAGCAGAAGGCAAAGAACCCCATCCTCGACTGGATAGAGGCCTTCCTCTGGGCCGCCGCCGTGGTGCTGCTGATCAACCAGTACCTCTTCCAGGCCTACCAGATACCCTCGGGCTCCATGATCGACACCCTGCTCATCGGGGACCGGGTGTTCGTCAACAAGCTGGTCTACGGGCCCGAGCTGCTTCCCGGCGTCGCCAAGCTACCAAGCCCCTTCAAGCCCAAGCGGAACCAGATCATCATCTTCGAGAACCCCTCCTACATCTCCCGGGGGCCGGCCTTCGATATCGCCCAGCGCATCATCTACATGCTTACCCTGTCCATGGTGGACATCGATAGGGACGAGAACGGCGAGCCCAAGGCCCACTTCCTGATCAAGCGGGCGGTGGGGATGGCAGGCGACCGCTTCTCCATGACCCGCGGGGAGCTTGACATACTCTTTCCGGGGGAGACCCGCTGGGTTCCGGAGCGGGACTTCATAGCCCGATCCGGCATGTCCCACGCCGTCAACCGCCTCATGGACGGGGACTCCTATCCTGCCCTGGAGGCCGCAGGCGCCGCCGCCGCCTACGCCGACCTGGGTCTGCCTCCCCCCGAACACCTGAGCCTCCGGGCCGCCGCCGCGTCGTCCATACGCTACCCCGACTACATAGCCCACGAGCGCGCCCGCCTGGAGGTCCTCCGGGCCGCCATGCCCCACGACCGGCGCTACGCCGTGCTCGCCTCCCGCCACGCCCTGGGCTGGTATATCCCCGAGGGCCGCATCTTCCCCCTGGGGGACAACCGGGACAATTCCCGGGACGGGCGGTACTTCGGACCGGTCAGGGTTGCGAAGGTGCTGGGCCAGGGGGCCGTGAAGTACTGGCCCCTCGGCCGGATAGGCCCCATCCGCTGAGAGGAGGAGCGACGCCGTGCTGAATAAATGGCAGAAGTATTCCTATACCGCCCAGAAGCATCGGCGCCACCGCATGCTGCGGACCGTCCTCTGGTTCGCCGTTGCCTTCGCCGTCTACCTCTTCGTCTCCGGGACTCTCGTCTCGACCATCGTGGTGCAGACTGCTACCATGGAGCCGAGCCTCTCCCCCGGAGACCGCCTCATCGTCAGTCCTCTTGCCCTGCGCAGGCTGCTTCCCGCAGCGTCCCTTTCGGGCGGCGGGGCCCCTTTCAAGCGGGGCAGCCTGGTGGTGGTCGATAGGGTCGCCGCGGAGACCGCGCTCCCGCTGCCGGCCCGGCTCTGGGATCAGCTGGTCCGCTTCTTCACCGCCCAGCGACTTCGCTACGGCGCCGCCGACGGGCCCTACATCAAGCGGGTGGTCGCCCTGCCGGGGGACGAGGTTTCCATGCGGAACTTCGTGCTCACCGTCAAGCCCCGGGGAGAAGCCTACGCCCTGACGGAGTTCGAGCTCGCCCGTCGCCCTTACGATGTTGCCGTTCCCCAGGTTTCACCCCTGTGGGACGAGCGCCTGCCCTTTTCGGGAAACATGGAGCCCCTGGTCCTCTCGGAGGACGAGTGCTTCGTCGTTTCGGACGACAGGTCCAACACCAACGATTCCCGCACCTGGGGTCCCGTTCCGGTCCGCGCCGTGGTGTCCCGGCCCCTGGTCCGCTACTGGCCTCCCCGGCGCATCGGACGGCCGTGAGGGCACCCCTCTACCTCCACATACCCTACTGCGCCGGAGCCTGCGACTACTGCGACTTCTATTCCCTCGCGGACCGCTCCCTGCTCGGGACCATGGACCGTTTCGTGGACCGGCTCCTGGACGACTGCGCCGCAGAGCTGTCCGCCGCCGCCGTCGACTCCGTTCCCACCATCTTCATCGGCGGCGGCACTCCGTCCCTCCTGGGCGCCGCGCGCCTCGGCAGGCTCCTTGCGGGCTTGAAGAGCCTGCTGCCCGAACGCCCCGGGGAGTTCACCATCGAGGCGAACCCGGAGTCCCTGGACGAGGATCTGCTCCGCACCTGCCGCGAGGGGGGCGTGACCCGGATCAGCCTGGGCCTCCAGTCCCTGAGCGATGCGTCCAGGCGGGCGGTGGGACGCATCGGGAGCGCGGCCGGCGCCCGGGCGGCCCTGGCCCTGGCGGCCCAAGCCTATCCCGGCGCGCTCTCCGTGGACCTCATGTCGGGTCTTCCGTTCCAAACCGAGGGTGGTCTCCTTGCGGATATCGACGAGGTGCTCCGCGCCGGGGCTTCCCACGTGTCCCTCTACGCCCTCACCCTGGAGGACCATACCCCCCTGGCGGAGCGGGCGCTCAGGGGCGACGCCTGTCTGCCCTCCGGCGACGAGGCGGACGCCCTGTGGATAGCCGGGCGGGACGCCCTCATCGCTTCGGGCTGCGAGCACTACGAGGTGTCGAATTTCGCGCGGGAGGGGGCGCGGTGCCTGCACAACTGCGCATACTGGCGCATGGAGGGCTGGCTCGGCTGCGGGCCGGCCGCCTCGGGCACGATCGTCTCCGGGGGGGGCGGGACGGCGCTCCGCGGGGTCCGCCGGACCGTGGCGCCGGACCTAGCCGCCTACCTTTCGTCGCCGCCGGTCCGGGACGAGGAGCTTCTGGACGAGCGGACCCTGGCGGCGGAAACGGTGATGATGGCCTTCCGGACTTCCGACGGCCTGGACTGCGACCTCTTCCGCAGGCGCTTCGGCGCCTCCCCCGAGGACCGCATAGGCGGGACTCTGGAAGCCTGGCGCGGGAGGTCCCTGCTCCGGCCCGACAGGACGGCCCTCACGGAGGAGGGCCTATTGCTCCTGGACCACTTTCTGGTGGACTGCCTGCGGGAACTTGAGGCGGCCTGCTAGGACAGGTAGGAGGACAGCCGACGGTAGGTCTGGTTGACGATGTCCTTGCGGGCGGGATCGATCTCCTCCCCCAGCTCGTCTATCAGGGCCTCAACGCTGGACAGGCTCTCGTTGAGGGCCGTGTGGAAGCCCCGGGAGCACTTGAACCAGTAGTTCCCCGCGTCGTCGGTGAAGAGGCAGAGGAAGCCGAGCTCCGTCTTGCCCTGCCGCCAGAGCGCCGGGGTCACCGCCAGGGGCAGGTTCTCCAGCAGCTCCGTGAGGTCCTCGGCGACGCTGAAATTCTTTTTCCGCGGCCAGGCCTTGTCCACCGCCTCGTCCAGATCCAGAGCCGGCGCCAGGCTGAGGATGAGCTCCAGCTTCTCCCCGGCCAGGATGGTGTACCGGTTGCGCACCAGGATGGAACCCCGTAGGTCCTTGTAGATGGCCGCGGTTTCCGATCCTATGTCGCGCCGGACCCGGGAAAGGCGTTCCCAGGGCAGGACCACGGTCTTGGCCCCCTTCACTTTCTCTATCTCGAAGATCTCCCCGGCTATCTTGACCCGGTTGGTGAAGTCCCGGGCCTGCTTCGGCTTGGTGTCCGCCTTGTCCGTCTTTCCGATGAGCCCCTCGTAGAGGGCGGGGCTGATGCGGGCAAGGGAGCTCTTGGGAAGGGGAGACACGGACATGGCGTACATGCGGGTGGTGCGGACTATCTCCCCGGCCACGATGTACATGGGGTCTTCCCGGAACATCACCGAGCCGGGGTGGATGAGGATGCGGTCCGCCGTGAGGCTGCGGTACATGTCCCGGCCTTCCCGGACGCAGACGAACTGGATGAGCCCCCGGGCCACGGAGCAGAGGTAGTCCTCCGTGGGGCCGCCGGAAAGGATGGGGACCCCCATGTCCCCCACGATCATCTCCAGCTGCTCCTTCACGTTGGCGATCTCCGCCATGGCCCGCTCGTCCAGGTAGGACCGGTCGCAGAATTTGGCCTTGTCCTTGGCGCCCATGTAGGCGCGGTACAGCTTGAGGTAGGACACGAAGTCCCCCGCGGCGTCCCGGAACTGGTGGTGGGCCCGCCGGGCGTCCGTCTCCTCCCCCGGCGGCAGCACATAGGGGCTCTGGGTGGACAGGAAGGCCGCCGCGATGACCGTCTCCTCCGTCACTTCCGGGTAGTTCATGACCGCCTCGACGATGATGCGGGACTGCCGGGGTGGGAGGGGGAACTTGGCCATCATCTTCCCCACCTTGGAGAGGCTGCGGTCGGGGTCCAGGGCGTCCAGCAGGTTCAGGGTCTCGATGGCGGCCAGGAGGCCCTCCCGGTTCGGGGGGGAGATGAAATCGAATTCCTCGAAGGCCGTAACCCCCAGCTCGGCCATGCGCAGCACCACCTCGGAAAGGTCGGTGCGGAAAATTTCCTCCGTGGTGAACAGGGGCCGGTTCTCGAAGTCCTTGCGGGCGTAGAGTCGGTAGCAGGTGCCTTCCCGGGTGCGTCCGGCCCGGCCCTTGCGCTGGTTGCAGGACGCCTTGGAGATGGGCCCCTCTATGAGGCTCGAGGTGAAGGTGCGGGGATTGTAGTAGTTGAGCTTCGCGAGCCCCGAGTCTATGACCGTGGTGATCCCGTCTATGGTCACCGAGGTCTCCGCGATGTTGGTGGAGATGACCACCTTGGTCTTGCCCTTGGGGGCCGGATCGAAGACCCGCTCCTGCTCCTCCTTGCCGAGCCTCCCGTAGAGGGGT
>CAYUPG010000125.1:2136-8368 GCA_964446515.1 uncultured Treponema sp. | reverse complement strand
CCTTGGCCTTGTTCTTGATCTGGCTCTTCTCGTCCTGGCAATGCACCACGATGCCGCTGGGCAGGTGGGTGATGCGCACCGCCGAGTCGGTGGTGTTGACGCACTGGCCGCCGGGACCGCCCGCGCGCATCACGTCGATGCGGAGATCCTCCTGGCGTATGTCGATCTCCGTCTCCTCCGCCTCGGGAAGGACGGCTACGGTGACGGTGGAGGTGTGGATGCGGCCGGAGGCCTCGGTGGCGGGTACGCGCTGCACCCGGTGCACGCCGGATTCGTAGCGGAGGTTCTCGTAGACGTTCTTGCCGCTGATGGAGAAGATGATCTCCTTGAGGCCGCCGAGCTCCGTCTCGTTGGAGCTCATCACTTCGATCTTCCAGCCCTTGGTCTCGGCGAAGCGGGAGTACATGCGGAAGAGGTCCGAGGCGAAGAGCGCCGCCTCGTCCCCGCCTGCGCCGCCGCGGATTTCCATTATGATGTTCTTCTCGTCCAGGGGATCCTTGGGGATGAGCAGGAATTTGAGGCGGTCCTGGGCCTCGGTGAGCTTGGACTCGAGATCCCGGAGCTCCTCCTTGGCCATCTCCCGCATCTCGGGATCCTTCTCGTCCCTGAGCATGGCTTCGGCGTCTCCCAATTGGGCGGCCAGGTCCTCGCAGTCACGGTGGGCGGCGACGATCTCGGTCAGTTGGGAATGCTCCCGCATGACGTCTCGGTATTTTTTCTGATCCTTGGCCAGGGAGGGGTCCTGGATCATGGTGTCCAGTTCCTTGTAGCGGTGGATCAGGGATTCCAGGCGTTCGTTCACCTTAGGCTTTCTCCTTGAAGTAAGGACAGGAATAGACCACCAACTCCATGGGATTCTCCTGTTCGTTGAAGGACGCGGTCGATTCTTCCAGGGACTTCTGTATGCGGCAGAAGCCGTTCTGGGTGCAGAGGGGACAGGCGCCGTTTCCCCGAGGGTTGATGTCTACATGCATGGTTCCAAAATACCAGAAAAGAGCGGATTCGGCAATGCGGCGCCGCCAGGGCCCCGTCGCCAGGGCCCCGCCGCGGCGGTCAGAATCCCAGGTTCTCGGCCACGAGGATGATGTGGAAGCGGCCGCTCTCCTTCATGCCGTGGTTGACGATGCCCACGTAGTTGCACATGCGCTCCGGGATCATGCAGTCGCTGCAGCGGCCGGTCTCTGCGCAGGGGGTCCTGTGGCCGAGCCTGCGGCAGTTGAGGGGTGCAATTTCCCGGAGCCGGGCGAAGGCGGCGTCCAGATTCTCCACGATCTTGTTCGCCCCCGCCACCACGATGACCCGCCGGGGGCCGAAGATGGTGGCGGCGACCCGGTTCCCGGAACTGTCCATATCCACCAGGCGCCCGTCCCGGGTAATGGCGTTGACCCCCGTGACGAAGACGTCCGCGTCCAGGGCTTCCCGGTAGCGGGCCATGGTTTCTTCCCAGGAGGAGGTGCGGTAGCGGTCTATGAGCCGCCAGGGGCCCGCGCGCAGGTCGTCGACCACCCCCAGCTCAGAGAGGGTGGTCGACCCGCCGAGCCCCACGGTCGCGCCTTCGGGGATGAGGGGGTAGAGCGCGGCCTTCGCCGCCGCCCCGTCGTCGGCGGTGTAGGCCGCGTAGCCCAGGCTATTGAGGGTCGCGGCGCAGTCCTCGACGGCCACGCGCAGGCGCCATTTGACGTGCTCGTTCATGCTCACGCCCCCTGCGCGGGAATACGCGCCGCAACGCTTCCGTCCCCCGCGAATACCGTGACCGTGCCGTCCTCCGAGAGCTCCACCGAGGGCGGCCGGTCCGAAAGGGCCGAGAGGGTGGACTCCGAGTCCCCGGCACGCACGGCGCAGCAGAGGATGGTGCGGCCGGCGGGGATGGTTCCCCTGAGGACCGGAACCAGAGCGGAGGGGTAGAGGACGTTGAGGTTGGGGTCCAGGGTCAGGACCTCGCCTCTTCTGGCGGGTCCGGGCCTCAGGTTCATGATGCCGGAAGCTCCCCAGGGGAAGGCTACTGCTGCGCAGGTCGAGCCCGCAACGGCCTGCGGGGTATCCGCTTGGCCGTCTTGGATGAGCCTGGGCGCGCAGGCGCTCTCGTGGCCCCGGTAGCGGGGCAGGGAGAAGCCTCCCTCCACCGCGTCGAGTCGCCTACCGCTCTCGATGCGGTGGACGCGTACGTGCAGGCTCCCCAGGGCGACCAGAATGGACTCGATCTCCACGTCTTTCCAGGGCCGCCAGGTGCCGGAGGTCCAGTTGTCCCCGGAACGCTGCTTTTCGGTCGTCCGGCGCTCCCGCCAGTAGCCGTCCCCCTCGGAGAGCACCAGGGAGGAGTCGCAGCCGGTCTTCTCCAGGGGCCAGGCTCCGTGGGATACGCAGAAGCCGAAGCGGGCGGAGTAGGCGAACTTGCAGTACTTGGCCGCCGCCTGGACCGCCTCGTATCCGGGGTAGCGCCCCGGGCAGAGGAGCTGGACGTCCTCGGCGCTGCGGTTCAGGATGTAGGCGGGCACCGGCAGGCGCGAGACTGCCGGAAGTTCGGGCAGCGGCGCCTCCTGGGCGCGCCAGAAGGGGTGGTCCTCCCCCAGGGCCAGGACCAGGTAGGTCTTGAGGGCCCAGTAGGGGGAACCGGGGGCATTGTACTGCTCCGCCATGATCAGGTTTGGGTAGGCGTAGCCCACGGAGAGGAGTCCCGCCGCATCGAGGATGGGCCGGGAGAACCACCAGCGCAGGTGCCGCAGCAGGGCGCCCTTCATCACCGGCCAGGGCAGGGCCTCCAAATCGGCGAAGGCGCAGGCGGAGAAGAAGGACGCCGCGGCGAAGCGGTAGGTCAGGCTGCGCCCGTGGGGAACCATGGAGCCGTCTTCCCGGAAGTAGAGCAGGAACTGGGGGGCGAAGAGGCGGGCCCGCTCGCGGTAGGCCTCGGCACGTTCGGCGTCCCGGTGCCCCGCGAGCTTGGCGTAGACCAATCCGTAGAAGTGGAAGCCGAAGGGGTTGTAGAGGTCGTACTCGTCGTTGGTGCCGTCCACGTACCAGCCGTCCCCCCGGTAGCAGGATTCGATCAGGTCGAATGAGGCCAGCTCGGCGGACTCGTCCACCGGCAGTCCGAGGCTCCGGAAGGCGGCGCACACCAGAACGCGGAAGAAGTGCCAATTGTTGGCGGGCAGCTCCCGGTCCTCTATGGTCGACAGCCAGCGGTAGAGCCGCTCCCGCTCGGAGGCGCTCAGGGGCTCCCAGAAACGTTCGGGGGCGACCATGAGGGACAGGGCTATGGCGGCCATCTCCACCAGGCGCTGGTCCCGTCCGGGGGGCTCTCCCCAGTAGCCCGCGTCCCCTTCGTCTATGCCCGACCTGAGGACCTCCATATGGCGGTCGAAGGCAGGGTAGGCGCCGCCCCCCGCAAGCAGGGGGGCGATGCCCCAGAGGAGGCGGCTCCAGCCCTCCATGAGGGCGACCCGGGGCGAATAGTGGGCCCCCGCGTTGCCCAGGTGGAGGCCGCCGGAAACGTAGCGTCCCTTCAGGGGCGCGAGGAGCTCGAGGAGGCTCGCCTGGAGCTCCGCCCTGGAGCTCAGGGGATTGCCCGAGACGGAAAAGTCGAAGCGCTTCATCCCTCGTTCTCCCCTACCAGTATAACCGCGTGCCCTTGAGCAGGCGCATCAGGGCTTCCACGTAGAAGTAGTCCCCCCAGATGTTGCATTCGTCGATGCCGTTGCCCAGGGGCTTGCCGTAGACCGCGTGGAGCAGTATGCCGTTGGAGCGCGGATCGGCGGCGCTGGTGTAGTCCCGGGCCAGGGCTTCGAGCATACTCATGGCGGCGTTCTCGAAGAGGCGGCGTTCGGGATCGAGGGTGGGCAGATGGCCCGCCAGCTCCAGAAGGCCCGCCGACGCGATCGCCGCGGCGGAACTGTCCCGCTCCTCGCTTCCGTCGGTGAAGATCAGGTCCCAGTAGGCCACGAGGTCCTCGGGGAGCCGGTTGAGGAAGTACCGTGCCAGGCCGCGCCCTTCCTCCAGGAAGGCCGGATCCCTGAGGTAGCGGTAGGAGAGGGCGTTGCCGTAGATGCCCCAGGCCTGTCCCCGGGCCCAGCAGGAATCGTTGGAGTAGCCCTGGTGGGTATCGCCCCGTAGGGGAGAACCCGTTGCGGTGTCGAAGTAGTAGGTGTGGAAGGCGGACCAGTCGTCCCGGATCAGGTGCTCGTTCGCCCGGCGCATGTGGCTCGCCGCGGCCTCACGGTAGTAGGGGTTCCCCGTCTCCTCGGCGGCCCAGTGGAGCAGGGGCAGGTTCATGGCGCAGTCGATGATGATGCGGCCCCGCTGTGCCGGATCGTTCAGGTCTCCCCAGGCCTGGATGACCCCGGCCTTCTCGAAATAGCGCTGCATCAGCAGGTCCGCGGCCTTCAGGGCCGTGTCCCTGGCCGCGCGGTTGCCGTCCAGCCGCCAGGCGGCGACGCAGGACAGGGTGTACAGGAAGCCCAGATCGTGGGTGTCCGTGGCGATGCGGCCGTCCAGGCGGCGCCGGTAGTCCGGAAGCTGCCCGTCGGCGGTTTCCTTGAAGGCCGCCTCTCCCGTGGCCTCCCAGGCGAGGTAGAGCATGCCGGTCCAGAAGGAGCTGGTCCAGAAGACGTTCTCCACCGGGGGATAGACGTTGTCCACGCTCGCCGGAGCGGGGTATTTGAAGCGGAAGGTCTCGAGGTTGCCCCGTATCTTGGCCAGGGCGAAGTCGAGGGCGTCGTCCCAGAAGCGCCGGTTCCGGTCGGGAGCCTCTGCGAAAAGGGCGGCGTTGCGGAGCGTCTCCATGGGTTTGCGGTTCATCGTAATCTCCTTATCCTATGCTTGCGGGTCTGCAGGATTCCCGCTCTATAAGTCGGTGGCGAAGCACCACTTTGACGGAAAGTTCTTCCGGGTGGTCCAGAAGGCGCAGCGCGGCATCCACCGCAGCCGCTCCGCATTCCCGGAAGGGGATGCGCACGGTGGTGATGGGCGGAAGGGTGTAGGCGGTCCCCTCGACGTCGTTCATGCCGATCACCGACAGGTCACCGGGCACCGCGACGCCGAGGCGGCCGGCGCAGCTGATGACCCGCATGGCGTTCAGGTCGTTCAGGGACATCCATCCGTCCACCCTGTCCGGCCCCGAAATGAGCCGTTCGCAGGAAGCCTCTAGGGCCTCCGTGTCCGGGTCGATCAGGATGAAGTCGATGCCCCGTTCCAGGGCCTTCAGCCGGCCCCCCTCTACCTTATGCATGTCGACCCGGCGGCCCTGCCTCGCGCCGTAGCAGGCTATCCTGCGGCAGCCGGCTTCGGCCAGACGGGCGACCGCATCGGCTCCTGCGGCGCGGAAATCCGCGGAAACCCAGGATGCGTCCGCCTCGTCGAGATAGCGGTTCACGAGGACGCAGGGAATGCCCGAGGCGGCGCGCCTGCGGCGTTCCTCGTTCTCCTCGTCCATGGATTTTCCCACGATGAGGGCTGCGGCCCGCTTCCCGGCGCACTGCCCTTCGTCGAAGGTCACCGGAACGCCGCATTCCGCGGCACGCCCCATGATGCCTTCCACCACGTCCGCGAAGCCCCGGAAGCCGCGGAAATCCGCAGGAAGGGAGATGAGCAGCCGGTCCTCCTCCCGGGTATCTCCCAGGAGCGTACGGAAGCCGGTGGCGCGGACCGCGGCGCGTATCGCTTCCCTCGCCGCATCCCGGACGGGTTTGCCGCCCAAGTAGCGGAATACGGTGCTTCGGGAATAGCCGGAGACGCGGACCAGGTCTTCGATGGTAGCCATGCCGCAACAATAGGATGGTGTCATAATAATGTCAATAAATAAGACTATTGAATCATTAAAAAGAAACTATAGTGTCAATACGAGCGAACCACAGTTTTTGTAGATTAGTATCCAGTGTTGTGTAGGTATTGCGATACAAAATACAAATTGTATGGTACAATAGTGTCGGAGGCCGTCGATTATGGCAGACAGGAAGTACATCACCATCGCCGAACTCATCCGTTCGGACATCCGGAGAGGGGTCTATGCGGAGGGCGATACCATTCCCCCCATCCGCGCCTTGGCCGAACGCTACGGGGCGAATCCGCAGACCGTCAACAAGGCGACGGCGTACCTGGAATCCCTGGGCTTGCTGGAGCCCCGGCGGGGGGCCGGTTCGAAGGTTCTCAAGCCTGAGCCGGTGCAGGAGACGAAGCGGCGCAGGGTGCTGATGCTCATCGACAAGGGCCGTTCCCGCCTGCTGGACGACCTGAACGATCT
>CAYUPG010000125.1:0-2126 GCA_964446515.1 uncultured Treponema sp. | reverse complement strand
CACGGAAAGGACATCTACCTTTCCTATATGATGCAGGCCGCGGAGCGGGGCTTCGATACGGGGTTCTCGGTGTACGACAAGGATGAGGGCGCCGAGGCGCTCTGTTCGGCCGAGCTGGAGGGTGCGGATGCCTGCATCGTCCAGGGCTCCCTGCCCGATTGCCTTTCCTCCGAGCTGATGGAGCGGGATCTTCCAACGGTTCTGATAAATCGGCGGCCGCCCCAGGGAAACGGGCGCTTCGCCGCCGTGCTCATCCCCAACGACGGCATTCGGGAGCTGGTGAACTACCTATCGAGCCTTGGACACCGCCGCTTCCTGTATGCCCTGTCCAGCCGCTTCGATCGAACGGTCCTCTTCGAGGAGCGCCTTAGAACCCTCGAGTCGGCCGTCGATGCCTGCGGCCTGGCCCTCGATTCGATACGCGTATTCGAGTACTCGGAGAACTCGTCGAAGGACGGCGACCGGCTCGCCGCCCTCTCGTCCGAGGGCTTCCACGCCGTGGTGGCCTTCAACGACGTATCCGCCCTGGGCATGTACGGTCTGGCCTCTCGGGCGGGGCTGTCCGTACCCGGAGACCTGAGCGTGGTGGGCTTCGACGACATAGCCCTGGCCCAGATGGCCGTGCCGCCCCTCACCACCGTCAGGGTCGACCGCAAGGATCTCGTATCCAAGGCATTCGACCTGCTCGACCTGCTCGCAGCCCGCGAGTCTCCGGCGCGCCTGGTGCGGGAAGTCTCTGCGCAGCTCGTGATACGACAGTCGGCCTATCGAATTTGATTGTATGGTACAATAGAGTAATAATCTCTTGACAGCGACATATTGTATGGTATAATCGGAATACATCAAAGCAAGGAGGTGGAGGGTGCCGAGCCCCAAGAAAGGCGGCATGCTGATGGACCAGCGTGCCCTGTGGATCATGCTGCTGCCGGTGATCGCCTATTTCATCCTATTCCGGTACATCCCCGTGGCGGGCGTTGCCCTGGCCTTCAAGAAATTCAGTCCCTTCCTGGGCTTCTTCGAAAGCCCCTGGAACGGCTTCGCCTATTTCCGGCAGTTCTTTTCGTCCATATACTTCGTCAGAGTCCTCAGGAACACCCTCATGATAGGCCTCTATTATCTGGTGTTCGCCTTTCCCGCCCCCGTCGCCTTGGCCCTGCTCCTGAACGGAGTCAGGCAGCGGACGATGAAGAAGCTGTATCAGACCGTGACGCTGCTTCCCCATTTCGTTTCCTTCGTGGTGATAGCGGGGATCGCGGTCAACATGCTCTCTCCCCGGACCGGGGTGGTGAACGCCATCCTCGCCGCCTTCGGGGCCGAGCCGGTCTTCTTCATGCAGAAGCAGGAATACTTCCGGGGCATCTATACCTTCATCAGGGTATTCAAGGAATCGGGCTACGAGGCCATCGTCTATTTGGCCGCCCTCACCGCCATAGACCCGACCCTCTACGAGGCCGCGGAGGTCGACGGAGCCGGCCGCATGCGCAAGCTCCTGTCCATCACCCTGCCGGCCCTGGTGCCGACCATCGTGCTCATGTTCCTGGTCCGGGTGGGCAATATCGTGAGCGTTTCCTTCGAGGAAGTGCTGCTGCTCCAAAACCAGGTGACCCTCGAAACCTCGGAGGTCATTTCCACCTTCGTATACCGCCGCGGCCTGATCGGGGCGGATTATTCCTACGCCACCGCCGTTGGTCTCTTCGAGACCTTCGTGGCCCTCTGCCTGGTGGTGGGCTCCAACGCCGTAGCCCGGAGATTCAAAGATGCCGCTTCACTCTGGTAAGCGAAACGACCTTTCCCCCGCGGATATGGCGGCGCACCTGATCCTGATACTGCTGTGCGCGGCCATGCTCTATCCCTTCGTCTACGTGATTTCCGCCTCCGTATCCGCCCCCGAAGCCATCCGGGCGAACCGGGTGGTCCTGGGGCCGGTGGGCCCCCTGAGCGGCGAGGCCTACGAGCTGGTGTTCAAGGACCGGCGCATCTGGACGGGCTACGGGAATACGCTCTACTACGCCATACTGGGAACCGCCCTGAACTTGGCGGTGACGGTCCTGGCCGCCTATCCCATGTCCAGGCGCAACTTCCGGGGAAGAACCTTTATGAACGTCTTCGTGTCCATGACCATGTTC
>CAYUPG010000124.1:0-8405 GCA_964446515.1 uncultured Treponema sp. | reverse complement strand
GTCTATCTTGACCAGCTCGGCCAGGGGGTCCTGGAGCCTGCGCCCTATGGATACGGCGCCCCGGATGGTCAGATCGAGGTCGGGGAACTCCTCCCGGGCTATGTCGCTGGCGGAGTACACCGAGGCGCCGTCCTCGTCCACCACGGTGTAGAGGACTTCCAGGGAATTCTCCGTAATGACCTGGGCCACCAGCTCCTGCACCTCGTGGCTGCCCGTGCCGTTGCCCACGGCGATGAGCTGGACGTTGAAGGTCTTGACCGCCTCGGCCAGAAGGCGCTTGGCCTCCTCCGGACGGTGCTGGTAGACGACGAAGTTGCCCAGGTACTTGCCCGTGTCGTCCAGGGCGGCGCACTTGGTTCCCGTGCGTATGCCCGGGTCTATGCCCAGGACGCGGGTGCCCTTGATGGGCTGCTGCATGAGCAGGTTCTTGAGGTTCTGGCTGAACACGGAGATGCCGTGGTCGTCCGCCGCGTCGCTCTGGTCTCCCCTGAGCTCCCGGAGGACCGCGGGGGAGAGCAGGCGCTTGAGGCCGTCCTCCACGGAGGTCTTATGGTAGTCGTTGGCGAGACGGTACCTGCGCTGGAGAAGCTCCGTAGCGGCGTTCTCGTCCACGTCCATGGTCACTTCCAGCGCGCCCTCCCGCTCGCCCCGGTTCACCGCGAGGACGCGGTGGGGCTTGATCTGTGAGAGGGGCTCGGTGTAGTCCCAGTACATCTGGTAGGTGGAGGTCTTCTTCTTTTCCTCGTCCCCCACGCCCTTTACGATGAGGCGGCCGTCGGCCAGGTAGAAGGACTTTACGACCGCGCGGTTCGCCGGATCCTGGGCGACCCGCTCCGCCAGTATGTCCATGGCGCCCTGGAGGGCATCGTCCACGGAGGCGACGGAAAGCTCCGGATGCTCGGCGTCCTCCTTGACGAACTCCTCGGCCTTCTTCCGCAGGGATGCGGCGTCCAGCTCCAGCATGGCCTCCGCCAGGGGCTCGAGGCCCTTCTCGATGCGCTTGAAGGTATCGCCTTCCTCGGTCTTGCCCCGGGTCTTCTTCTTGCGCTTGTAGGGGGCGTACAGGTCCTCGAGCTCCGTCAGCGTCGCGGCGGCGCGGATGTTTCCGTAGAGGCCCTCGGTGAGCTTGCCCTGCTCGAAGATGCCCCGGATTATCTCCAGGCGGCGATTCTCCAGGTTCTTGCCGGCGTTGAAGAGGTGGTCTATGTCCCTGACCTGGACCTCGTCCAGGCTGCCGGTCTTTTCCTTGCGGTAGCGGGCGATGAAGGGCACCGTACAGCCTTCGGCGAAGAGGCCCACCACGGTGGACACCTGGCCGAGGTTGATCTTCAGCTCCTCTGCGATGCGCTTCATGAGCGCCACTTCGTTCACGGCAAGGCCGTCGATGAATTCCTGGGTAAGTTCCATAGCGAATGGCATTGTACACGAGGGAACCAAAAAGGCAAGCCCGTGGTCAGACGAAGTGCACGGCCTCCACCTCTTCCTGGAAGCCGGACATGCGTCCCAGGGCGTAGGTCGCCAGGGAAGCGAAGACCACGTCGATGAGGGTGCCGACGGCGACGAGGTAGAAGGCTATGGGCTTGAGGATGAGGTAGCCCGCCTCGTAGCCCCGGCCGTAGGCGCCGCAGAGGACCGCAAGGGCGGCGTAGGCGCCCCCCGCAGGGTGGCGGGCGAGCAGGATGGAAATGGCCGTGGCCTGGACCGCGATGGACAGCACGTCCGCCACGGTGACGCCGAGGCTGGAGTAGGACTTGATTATAACGATCAGGGAGACGGCGGCGACCATGGCGCTCCCGGCCCGGCCGAAGGCGGTGAATACGGCCAAGCTTACGGCGTTGGACCTGCGCCGCACGCCGTGGTTCTCCTTGGCGTGGCGGATGAGGACGGGGAGGGTGAAGTTGATGTCCCCGGAGAAGAAGCCCGCCAGGGCGGGGCCCAAGGCTCCGTAGAGCTGCTTCCAGGGATTGGTCTTGGGGCCCAGGAGGTAGAGGAAGAGGGGCAGGATCACCGCGCAGAGGATCAGGGCGTAGACGCCGAGCAGACCCATGAGATCCTTGAACACCTCCGCCTGCAGGGCGTCGTTGAAGCGGACGGCCCAATAGGCCCCTAGGATTATCATGGCCAGGCCGAGTATTTCCGAGAAAAAGATGGCGATATAGTAGAAAATCCTGGACAGGGCGTCGATTATCCCTATGATCTGTTTCGAGTAGGTCCTGTCGTAGGAGAGGCCCGCTCCCAGGAAGAAGGCGAAGACCAGTATGGGCAGCAGGTAGGAGCCGTCGGAGACCAGGGCGGAAAGCATGTTGGAGGGGAAGAGGTCGAGGATGCCCCGACCTATGTCCAGCGCGATGCTCTCCTTCTGCCCTTCTATGAGGATGGGGATGCGGGCGGGGGGAAAGGCTACAGTAACCAGTATGCCCGTGCCGATAATGAATAGGGCTCCCGCCACGAGGAGTATGCCTGAACGGATCACCAGGCCCCACATGCGGTTGTCTTGCCGGATCTCGTATACCGCGATGATGAGGGCGAAGGCCAGGGTCGGGACCACCGCATACCGGCCCAGCTGCAGGGCGAGGCGCTCGAGCCAGGCTAGGGCGCCCAGCACGGCCGGATTGTCCTGGGGCAGCAGAAAGCCGAGCAACACTCCGAGCAGGGATCCGACGAGCAGCTTGAGCCAAACCTTCATGGGGGCAAGCATACTTTAAGGGATTGGCCTCGTCAATCCTGAACTTTCGGGGGCCGAATGCGGACGATCTTCTTTCTCAATGTCCTTTCCTGCTGCGTATTTACCACCCTCGGGCTCTACGCGGTGCTCCGGCGCCGGCCTTCGACGCGCCTCGGGCGCAGCTCCCTGAACGCAGTCTTCGTCGTCCTCAACTGGGTCCTGGCGGCCGGCACCTTCGGTACGGCCTTCTTCATCACCGCGTCGGATGCCCGGGAGGCCGCCGCCTGGTTCTACTACTTCGCCTTCACCTGGTTCGCCTCTCCCGGCCTCTTCCTGCTCTTCTGCCTGCTCCTGACGGGTCGGCGCTTCAAGGCGCTCATGCTCGTCCTCTTCGTTCCCGGACTCGTCGTCCTCATCGCCCACCTGGTGATCCCCAAGGCCGTCATGGCGGAGGTCATCTCCGTTCCCCTGGGGTACCACGTCCGCTACAACCACGCATCCTTCTGGCACTGGCTCAACGTGGCCAACTATTCTTGCTGCGGCCTCGCCTCCATCGCCGTCCTATTGAAGTACGGCCTCGCCTCGGGGGACGACCTGTTCCGCCGGCGCGCCCTGATGGTGCTCTGGTCGATAGTGCCGACCTTCTTCGGCACCTTCGCGACGGGCTTCCTCATCCGCTTCTTCGGCAACGAGCTGCTGCCGCCCATGCTGCCCATCTTCCTTTCGGTCCTGGTCGTGGGCCTCGCGATAGCCCTCTTCCGCTACGACCTGCTGGCCATGACATCCGGCGCCGTGGCGGAGCGCATCCTGGACGGGGTCTACGACGCGGTGGTCCTCGCCGATGCGGACGGGAAGGTTCTGGACACCAACGTGCGCTACGTGTCCCCCGAGTCGGATCTTCCCCCGCTCTCCCGCTTCATCCCCGAGGCCGAGGACGCCGCCGCATGGCTGGCCGCCAAGGCCCGGGTCTCCAACTTCGAGTGCCGATTCGCCTTCGAGGCTAACCGAACGGCCCCCGCAGGCATGCATGTCCGGTCCATAGGGAGCGGAGCGGGGAGCTACGAGGTCTACGTGGTCACCGCCCACAACCTGTCGGCGGAGAAGGACCTGGCCCTGGAAGTGGACCGCCGCATGGCCATGTCCGCAGCCCTGCGTTCCGTGGAGGCGAACTTTTCCCGGGCCTTCCAGGCGAGCCCTGCGGGCATGCTGATCCTGGAGCTCGAGAGCCGCTCCTTCCTCGACGCCAACGAGGCCATGTCCCGGCTCTTCCGGGTCCCCATCCAAGAGATCGTCGGCGCCCGGGCCTTCGAG
Organism: uncultured Treponema sp.; assembly: GCA_964446515.1. Taxonomy (GTDB): domain Bacteria; phylum Spirochaetota; class Spirochaetia; order Treponematales; family Breznakiellaceae; genus CAYUPG01. Next base: position 4,429 of record CAYUPG010000124.1, on the reverse strand, counting down.
CTCGGGCTTTCCGTTGCCCAGGATGAGTTGGCGCCCTTCCTGGACGCCCTGGACCGGGGCGAAACCTGCCCCTCCCGGGAGTTGAGCGTTTACCGCAGGGACGGGTCCCGGGCCCTCTGCCTGGCCTCCGTTTCGCCGCTGCAGTTCAGGGGCAAGAGGGCGGCCCTCTTCACCATGGTGGATATCTCCGAGCTTGAACGGCTCCGGAACGACTTTGCCCGGGCGCAAAAGCTGGAATCCATAGGTATCCTGGCGGGGGGCATAGCCCACGACTTCAACAACATCATGACCGCCATATTAGGGAACATCAGCCTGGCGCGCATGGGACTCAGGGAGGAGGACGAGCAGGCTCTTCCCCTCGCCCGGGCCGAGACGGCCTGCATGCGGGCCCGGGACCTGTCCCGGCAGCTTTTGACCTTCTCCAAGGGGGGAGAGCCCAAAACCGAGCCCACGGATGTGGTGCAGCTGGTGCGGGAGGCGGTGCGCATGGCCACCGCGGGTTCGAAGGTGGCCTCCTCGTTCTCGGTGGAGAGCGGCGTGGTGCCGGCCTACGTGGATTCCGGCCAGATGATACAGTGCTTCAACAACATCGCCATAAACGCCGTGCAGGCCATGGAGGAGGGGGGAACCCTCTCCGTTTCCGTGCGGAGGGCCGCCGTGGCGGGGTGGAGCGGTTCGGCGGAGAGCGGCGTGCCCGCGGAGCTTGCCCCGGGGGACTACGTGGCGGTGGATTTCCAGGATACGGGCCCGGGGATATCCGAGGATCTCGTGGAGCGCATCTTCGATCCCTACGTGACCACCAAGGCCAAGGGCTCGGGCCTTGGTCTGACCATCTGCTACTCCATACTCAAGCGGCACCGGGGCGGCATCTCGGTGCAGTCCCGCCCCGGCGGGGGGACGAAGTTCAGCGTCTACGTGCGGGCTGCGGAGGCCCTGCCGCCTGAGGAGTCCGAGCGGCCCGTGCAGTTCGGCAAGGGGGCGGTGCTCTTCATGGACGACGAATACGCGGTCCGCGCGGTGGTGGCCCAGATGCTTCAGCGCCTGGGCTACGAGCCCACGGTCTGCGCCGACGGCGAGGCCGCGGTGGAGGCCTTCAAGCAGGCCCGCGCCCAGGGCCGGGCCTTCAGCGCCGTCATTCTGGATCTCACGGTTCCCGCAGGCATGGGGGGAGTCGCCGCGGCTGCGGCCATACGGTCCATGGACGGAGATGTCCCCCTCTACGTCTCTTCCGGCTATTCCGACGCCCCCGTGCTCTCCGATTACGGCGCCTTCGGCTTCGACGGAATCATAGAGAAACCCTTCGGCATAGAACTCCTCAGTCGGCGGCTGTCGGGACATTGAGGCCGGGAGGCTCGAGGACGAAGCTTCCGTCCTCCCGGCGCGCGCCCGGGCTCCCCACCAGGAGGCACCGGGCCGCTATGAGGCTGAGGATGCGGTCGGCGGCCTCCCCTTCCGCCCGGGCGGGGGCGTAGGTCTTGCGGTCGATGGAGATGGGCAGGAAGCTCAGCCGTACCGCCCGGCCGTCCCGGAATTCGAGCAGCGCCGCAGCCCCGTCGTAGGTGGCGGGGGAAACCATGTCGAAAACGAAATTGCCCAGGGAATACAGGATGGGCGCCCCGCGGTAGAACTCCGCCCCCTGCAGGACATGGGGATGGTGGCCGATGACGGCGTCCGCCCCAGCGTCCACGAGGCGACGGGCCAGAGCCCGGTCCGACTCCCGGGGCTGCCCGCGGTGCTCCTCCCCCCAATGGAGGGACAGGACGACGATGTCCGCCCATTCCCGTGCCGCCGCCAGGTCGGCGACCACCGCATCCTCCCTCAGGACCGCCACCCCCGGACCTTCCCCCGCGGCCAGGACGCTCCAGATGGGCTCGGCGTAGGCCAGGAAGGCGACCTTCCGGTCGGCGGCGGAAAGGACCGCGGGGCGGCGGGCGTCCGCCTCGTCCATGCCCGCCCCGCAGACCGCAATGTCCAAGAGGCGCAGGGCTTCCAGGGTTTCGCGCAGGGCGTCCTCTCCGTAGTCCCCCGCGTGGTTGTTCGCCAGTGAGAGGACGTCGAAGCCCGCGGCCTTGAGGGCGAAGAGATCCCCCGGCCGGGCGCGGAAGGTGACCTCAGGGGGTTTCCCGGGATAGGGGGTGCCCAGGTAGGAGGCGGGGCACTCGAGGTTCGCGAAGGCGAGATCCGCGCCGGAGATAAGGGGCGCCAGGGCGGCCGTGGGATGGGCCCAGCCTCTTTCGGCGATCACCGGGGCGACCCTGCGGCTCAGCTGTATGTCCCCCACCGCCAGGAGGGTGAAGGAGCCGCCCGGTTCGGCTTCTGCCGGAACGGACGGCGCGGCAGCGCTCTCCGCGGGCGCCGCTCCGAGTGCCGGGGCGGAGACGAACAGCGCGAACGGGGGAGCGGCGCGGGCGGCGGCCCAACCCGCGGCGACGCCGAGCAGTGCGGCCAGGAGCATGCCGGACACCCGCTTGACCGCCCCCGGCGTCCTCCGCAGCGTTCCGCGCGCCCCCACGCCCTAGCCCTCGTAGGCGTGCCGGGCGATGGGCATGCGCCGCCCCATGCCGAAGGCCCGGGGGGACACCTTTATGACCGGGGGCGCCTGCCGCCGCTTGTACTCCGCCCTGGCCACGGCGCGGATGATGCGGGTGGCCAGGGCGCCGTCCCAGCCCCGGTCCACGATCTCGGATCGGGACAGGTTTTCGATGAGGTAGAGCCTGAGCACCTCGTCCAGGTCCTCGTAGGGGGGGAGGCTGTCCTGATCCGTCTGGTTGGGCCGCAGCTCCGCCGACGGGGGCTTGGTGAGGATGGCCTCGGGGATGAGGGGCTTCCCTCCGGCTGCGGCGGAGCGCTCGTTGATGCGGCGGCAGAGGGCGAATACCTCCACCTTGAAGAGGTCGCCGATGGGCGCCAGGGCCCCGGACATGTCCCCGTAGAGGGTGCAGTAGCCCATGGCCAGCTCGCTCTTGTTTCCGGTGGTCAGGAGCATGGAGTCGAACTTGTTGGAATAGGCCATGAGGAGGGTGCCCCGTATGCGGGCCTGCAGGTTCTCCTCCGCCAGGTCGAAGGGCCTATCGCCGAAGAGGGGCGCCAGGGTTCCGAGGTAGGCCGCGAAGGCGTCCTCGATGCCCAGAAGGTCGAAGGGAGTGCCGAGGTTCGCCGCCAGCGCCCGGGCGTCGTCCACGGAGCCCTGGGAGGAGAAGCGGGAGGGGAGTCCGAAGCAGCGGACGTTCTCCGCCCCTATGGCCCGGACGGCCAGGTGGGCCACCAGGGCGGAGTCTATGCCCCCGGACAGGCCCAGGTGGGCCTTCTTGAAGCCGCACTTTTCCATGTAGCCCCGTATCCCCAGGACCAGGGCGTTCTCTATCACGTCAAGCTCGTTCTCTCCCTGGACGGCCTCCGTGCCGAGGTCCTCCTGCTCACCCTCGCTGTCCCAATACAGGAGCTCCTCGCCGAAGGCCCCGGCGGCGGCCCGCAGGATCACGTCCCCCCGGGTCTCCGCCTCCGACGCGTCCGTAGCCGGGGCGACCACGAAGGAGCGGCCGTCGAAGACGATGGAGTCGTTGGCGCCCACGGCGTTCAGGTAGACGATGGGGATGGAGCCCCGGCGGGCGATGCGGCAGGCCAGGCGGCGGAGCTTGAGCTTGTCGGCGAAATAGGGAGATGCGGAGGGCACGCAGAGCAGGGTGGCGCCCCGGTCCAGAAGGTCCCGGACGGGGTCGGCGGCATAGCGGGTGCCCGGCGCTTCGGTTTCCCGCCACATGTCCTCGCAGATCGCGAAGCCCAGGCGCTCCCCCTTGTAGGGGAACACCTTCCGCTCCGAGGCGGGCTCGAAGTACCGGGCTTCGTCGAAGACGTCGTAGGTGGGCAGCAGGGTCTTGTCCTGCTGGAAGGCTACTTCGCCGTCCAGGAGCAGGCCGTAGGCGTTCACCAGGGCCTTGCCCGACGCGGAGGCGCTGCGGGCCACGTAGCCCACTCCCACGGCCAGGCCGGGCGGCAGGCGGCGCTGGAGGGAGCGCAGGGCGCGCACGCTCTCCTCGGCGAAGGAATCCTGGTCCAAGAGGTCCATGGGCGGATATCCGCAGAGGGCCAGTTCCGGAAAGAGCACGAGGTCCGCCCGGAAGTCCCGGAGGGCCCGTTCGGCGAAGGCGACGATCTTGTCGGCGTTCCCCCGGAAATCGGCGACGGTGGAGTCTATCTGGGCTACGGCGATACGCATACTGGGTCCAGTGTAGTGGAGGCGGGAGGCTTTTTCTACAGCCCCGGGACTTTTGCGCCTCAGCTGCCTGCCGCTTCCAGCTCCAGCAGGGCCGCCCGGTATTCCCCCAGGAGGCCGTAGGCCGACGCCAGGTCGCCCAGGGATTCCGCCAGGAGGGTGAGGTACTCCGTCTCCGAGCCGGCTCCGGCCTGGAGCAGGCGCCCCTGGCGCTCC
>CAYUPG010000123.1:0-8464 GCA_964446515.1 uncultured Treponema sp. | reverse complement strand
CCCTGGACCGCAACCGTCGGCCTGCGGGGGAACGGGGCGGTAAGGAGCCGGGCAAAGTCCTGCGCGGCGCCGGTGCGACCGAAGGCGGCGCCGGTCTTGAGGAGCGCATAGAGCGCCTTGAAGCCGAGCGGTCCGTCCTGGAACGCCGGTCCGCCGACGCCTTCGCCGCGGGGGATTACCGAACCGCCCGGCGCCTTGGCAACGACCTGGCGGAGCTGACCGGAAGGATAGAGGAGCTGTACCGGCGCTGGTCGGACTCCTAGAATTCCCGGCGAAGCTCACGGACCACGGTTTCAAGCTCCGCTTCCCCCGCCGCCGTGCCGCCCTCGCGGTCCCCGCCCTCCGCGGCGGCCGACTCCAGGGCCGCGAGGAGCTCCTTGAGGCGGAAGCAGGAGAGGGTGGCGGCGGACCCCTTGAACTTGTGGGCCGTGGCCTTGACCGCCGCGGCGTCTCCGGAGTCCGCCGCGGCCCGCAGCGTCCGGCCGTATTCCTGGAACTGACCTATCCCCAGCTCGACCATCTGGGCGAACATCTCGCCGTCTCCCCCTACCCGGTCAAGAAAAGACTTCCGGTCGAAGTGCACCGCCCCGACCTGGGTGCCGGGATCCGGATTGGGAGCCGCGGGGTCGGACCCTATGCCCAGGGCGCGGAAAAGCGCCGACTTGAGCTTGAGGGCATCGATGGGCTTCACCACATAATCGTCCACCCCGGCCCTCCTTCCCTCCTCGCGCTCCTCCTCCATGGCGCCGGCGCTCACCGCCACGATGGGCACCCGCCGGCCGCCGCCCGACGCGGCTTCCAGTTCCCGTATGCGCCGGGTAGCCGAAAGCCCGTCCATGCCGGGCATCTGAACGTCCATGAGCACCAGGTCCGGCTCCCGCTCCGCGTAGAGTTCCACCGCCCGCACGCCGTCCTCGGCGTAGAGCAGCTCGGAGCGGGGGAGCACGCGCCGCACCAGGGATTCCATGAGGAGGGCGTTCATCTTGACGTCCTCGGCTATCAGTATGCGATGGGGATGCATCAGCTTATCCTTTTCTCCGTCGCCGGCCGAAGCGTACGGGATCGATTCTGCGGAACCGGAGACGGGCGGAGCATCCTTCCCCTCCCCGCTAAGGGCGGCGCGGAGGGTAAAGAAGAACCGGCTTCCCTTTCCCAACTCGCTCTCCATTTCCAGCCGTCCGCCCATCTTCTCCACCAGCATATTGGAGATGACCAGCCCCAGGCCGGTACCCCCGAAGCGGCGGGTAATCGAAGCGTCCGCCTGGGCGAAGGCCCTGAAGAGGCGGCGCCGCTGCTCCTCTCCTATGCCGATGCCCGTGTCCCGCACCTCGAAGCGCAGCAGGCCGCAGGCGGAATCGGCGGGATCGGGGGCGTGGGACACCGAGAGCGCCACGGATCCGCGGTCGCAGAATTTGATGCCGTTCCCCAGCAGATTCACCAGGATCTGCTTGAGGCGCACGGGATCGAGCCTATAGAAGCGCGGCATACCGTCCGTCATGGCGAGGGTGAACTCCAGGCCCTTCTTGGCCGCCCAGCCCCGGAGCATCTTCATGACCTGTTCGAGCAGGACCGGCAGCTCGCAGTCCACCTCGTCCAGGTCAAGGCGGCCGGCCTCTATTTTGGAAAAATCAAGGATGTCGTTGATGATGTCCAAGAGGGTCCGGGCCGCCTCGCCGGCGTTCTCCAGGTATTCACGCTGCAGGGTGCTCAGCCCCGCATCCCGCAGCAGATCGGTGAAGCCGATGACGGCGTTCAGGGGCGTCCGTATCTCGTGGCTCATGTTCGCCAGGAATTCGGACTTCGCCTTGTTCGCCTGCTCGGCCGCCAGTTGGGCGGACTTCAGCTCCGTCACGTCCACGACCACGCCCACCAGCGAGGTAGGCCGTCCCTGGTCGTTCCTGGCCCCGGCCACCCCGGTGTCCTGGAACCACTTGTAGTCCCCCCCGGCGGTGCGGATGCGGTATTCGCAGCGGTAGGCGTCCGCCCGGCCCTCCAGGTAGTCCACCATGGCCCGCATGGTCCCGTCGTAGTCCTCAGGATGCACCAGGCGGGTAAAATCCGTGTAGTGGCGGAAGCTATCGGGAGGAAAGCCCAGCATCCTGGTCTTCTGCTCGTTGAAGATGACCGCGCCGGTCTCCACGTCCATCTGCCACCAGGCCAGGTTGCCCGCGAGCATGGTCGCCTCAAGCCGGTCGTGGTAGTCCCGGAGCACCAGGTTCTGGGACTCGAGCTCCTCCCGGGTTCCCGCCAGTTCCTTAGCCAGGGTTTCTTCCTGGCTGATGTCCACCACGGCGCTGCGGATTATCCTCTTTCCGCCCTCGAAGAGGAGGTTGCTCTCCATAAGGACCGTGGCGCTCTCGCCGCCCCCCCGACGGGAAAGGAGCAGGCGGCACTTCTGGGCCACCCCTCCCTTGAGCAGGGCCCGCACGTGGAAGTAGAAGGCATCCTGGCTTTCCGGGGCTACGAAGGTATCGAAGGAACCTCCCTCCATAGCCTCCGCGGACGGCACCCCTATGAGGGCCATGAACTGCCTATTGATCGAGAGGATGCGATAGCCGTCGTCGTAGAGGACGTAGCCCACCGGGGCGTTCATGAAAAGGTCCTGGTAGCGGAGCTTGACCGTCTCCAGGTCCTTCCCCACCCGCACCAGCTCGTCGTTCTGGAACTCGAGCTCCCGGTAATAGATGTTGACCTGCTCGATGAGCTCGTCGATGCTCCGCCGTTCGGTGCCGTCGCCGGCTCCGCTGCTCAGGGCGGCCTCTATGCGCCCCCTGAGCTCCTGGACCCGGTCCTCCCCCTGGGCGCTCAATCCCGCAGCTCCCAATAGATGGATTCGAAGGTCCGTTCCATCTCAAGGAACGCCTCCACGAGCGCCGGATCGAAGGAAGTCCCGGAGGCGGCGGACACCTCCCGCACGGCGTCGCTGTGCTCCCAGGGTTCCTTGTAGGGCCGCCGGCTCCGCAGGGCATCGTACACGTCCACCACGGCGGCTATCCGGGCGGAAAGGGGGATGGAGTCCCCCGCGAGACCGTGGGGGTAGCCCGAGCCGTTCCACTTCTCGTGGTGGCTCAAGGTGATGTCCGCCGCCATGGCCAGCTCTTCCTTGCCCGCCAGTATGTCGTGGCCCAGGACGGTGTGCCGCTTCATCTCCTCGAACTCCTGGGGGGTCAGTTTCCTGGGGGCCAGAAGCAGGGAATCGGGGATGCCCACCTTGCCGATATCGTGCATGGGAGCGAAGAGCTCTATGTCGTCGCAGTACTTCCCCGGCATGCCCAGGACGGCCGCCAGCCGCCGGGCAAGGAGCCCGACCCGGCGCATGTGGTTCCCTGTCTCGTTGTCCCGCAGCTCCGAAAGGCTCGCCAGGGTCCGGTAGAGCTCCAGGCGGCTCTTCCGCTCCGCCGTACGGGCGTTGGAGATGTCCACCGGAAGGGCGACGATGCATTCAGGCTCCCCCAGCTCATCGAAGACCGTCCGCACCAGGAGCTTGACCCACAGGAGGCTCCCGTCCGCCTTTCGGTTGACGATGGTGCCCTCCCAGAAGCCCTTGGCCGGATCCGATGCGTCCTTCCAGAGGGAACGGAAGATCGCCTCGTATTCTCGCTCGCCGAAGCCCAGGTCCCGGTACACATCTTTGCCGGGGTTCAGTATCCGGGGATTTTGGCCCAGCACCTCCTCCCGCCTGTAGCCGTAGAGGTCCAGGAGGGCGGCGTTGACGTCCCGTATCGATCCCTGCGGGTCCGTGATGACCACCGGCTGGGGTATGTTGTCCAGGTAGGTCCGCAGCTTCCGCTCGCTCAGGGCCACCGCCCGCTCGTTCTCCTCCGCCGCCCGGAGGGCATTTTTCCGTTCCGTGATGTCCACCGCGATGCCGGACACCATCAGGGGGGCGCCGCCGCCGTCCCGGGAGGTGACCATGCCGATATCGTTCAACCAGCGGTAGCTCCCGTCGGCGGCGCGGATGCGGTAGTCCACCTCGTACAGCCCCTCGCCCCGAATGCAGGCGCGCATTTCCTCCATGGTGCGCCCGTAATCCTCCGGGTGCAGGAGGCGGGTGAAATCCTCATAATGCCGGAAGTTCGCAGGGTCGCGGCCGAGGATCCGCACCTTGTTATCGCTGAAGAGGACCTCCCCGGTGCGGACATCCATCTGCCACCAGGCCAGGTTGCCCGCCAGCATGACCCCGGAAAGCCTGTCCTGGAACCTGCGGAGCTCCGCGTTGGCCTCCGAGAGCTCCTGCGCGAGCTTGTACTCCACGGTGACGTCGGAGAGGGCGCTCCGCACGAGCCGCCGCCCGTCCACCTCCAGCAGATTGCTCTCCATCCGCACGTAGCGGGACGGCCCCTGCGCGGGAATCCACAGATGCGTCACCTGGGGCTGTCCCGTCCTGAGAACTTCCTTCACGTGGAAATAGAATTCGTCCTGGGAATCGGGGCGTATGAAGGAGTGCACAAACTTGCCCTCCGGGTCGTCCGCGCCGACGTAGGAGCAGAAGGTCCTGTTGGCCCGGTGTATGCGGAGGTCGTCGAAGTAGCCGACGAAGCCCACCGGCGCGTTGTCGTACAGTTCCTTGTACCGCGCCTGGGAGTGCTCGAGCTGCTCCCGGATGCGCTTGAGCTCGTCGTTCTGGAACTCCAGTTCCTGGTAGTAGATGTTGACCTCTTGGACGAGCTCCTCGACGGTCTTCTCGTCCGCCGCTCCCCTGCCTCGGGATAGGAGAACCTGGATCCTGGAACGCAGCAGGTCCTCGGTATAGGACTCCTTATGCCCCATCGACAACCTCCAAGGCGAAGACCGCCCCCTCGAACTCCCCCTCCAGGGAGAATAGGGGCGTTCCGTGTATGGACAGCAGACGGTTTTCGGCGCCTTCCACCTCAATGTAATGCCGGAAACCCGTCACCGGCAAGCGCGTACGCTTGATGATCGCGAAGGGAAGCTCCTCCGCCGCCAGCTCCCTTCCGTCCTCGCCCCGGATGCGCCATTCGGGGCAATCGAAGGTCCTGCGCAGCACCTCCTCCTTGGGTATGCCCAGAAGCGCCGCGGCCTTCTCGTTGGCGTAGGTCAGGCAGCCCTCCGCATCCACCATGGTCTTGGCCAGAGGACTGTTCTCCAGTATGCGCTCCAGCATCATCGCCCGGTGCCCCAGCTCCTTTTCCAGGTTCTGCAGCCGGGAGACGTCGATGACCGTACCCACGAGGCGCAGGGGCGCCCCCTCGGGTGAGCGCTCCGTTATCTCGCCCTTGTCGTAGTACCACGCGTAGGACCCGTCCTTGCGGCGCATGCGGTAGACCAGGTCCCAGGAGGACGAGCGGCCCTCCAGATAGTCCCGCATGGCCTGCATGGTGTCCTCGTAGTCCTCGCCGTGGATGAGGGAACAGACCTGGTGGACCTCCCGGGGGAACTCTTCCGGAGCATAGCCCAGCATGGTCGCCTTGCGGTCGTCGAAGCGGACCTCTCCGGACTTGACGTCCCACTCCCACCAGGCCATGCGGCCTATCTTGAGGGCGTTCTCCAGACGTCCGGCGGTAAGCTCCGCCCGGCGGTACTGGGCCTTAAGCTCCGATATGTCCACGAAGACCACCAGCACCCCGTCTACGGCGTTGTAGTCCGTGCGGTAGGGCCTGATGCGGACCAGGAAGGTGCCGGAGCCCTCCAGATAAAGCTCCTTGTCCACCGGCTGGAGGGTATCCACCACGGACTGGATGTCCTGCAGCAGCCCTTCGGTTCCCGGCCCCAGGGATATGTGGTACACCGGCCTGCCGAGGTCGGACTGCAGGATGTTGGTGAGCCTGGAGACTATGGGCGTGATCTTTCGTATGCAGAGGTTCCGGTCCAGGTAGAGGGCCCCGACCTCGGTATTCTTGAGGAGGTTGTTCACGTCGTTGTTGAGCCGGGTCAGCTCCTCTATCTTGGTCTGGTATTCCGTGTTGACCGTGTAGAGCTCCTCGTTCACCGACTGGAGCTCCTCGTTGGTGCTCTGGAGCTCCTCGTTGGAGGCGATGAGCTCCTCGTTGCTGGACTGGAGCTCCTCGTTGGAGGTCTCCAGCTCCTCCACCGTAGCCTGGAGGCTCTCCTTGGTGAACTGGAGCTCCTTTTCCAGGTCCGAGACCCGCTCCATCGCCTGATTCCGCCGAGGCTCCGCCTCTATCCGCTCCTCCGCGTCCTGAACCGCCGCTTCCCCCAGGTGGAAGCTCAGGACGTAGTAGGTGTTCCGCTCGTTGCCGATGCGGCGCCCCTCCACCGTCAGCCGCTTGTCCGCGAAGTCCCGCAGCTCGATGAGGTTCTCGAAGGCGCCGGCCGTGCCCTCCCGCTTGAGCTTGCGCAGCAGGGTGCTGACGAAGAGGGAAAGGTCCGGAGAGAGGTTGTCGAAGATGTTCTGGGAGAAGCGTCCCGGCTGCATCTTGACGAAGGGGGACACGTCGTTGACGATGTGGATGATGTTGTCCGAGCCGTCCAGGATGACGCTGGGGTCCAGATAGGAGGAAAGGGCGAAGTCGAGCAGGCGCTCCATCTTCATGCCCTCCTCCAAGCTTATCTTGGACGGGAAGGGGCCCCGGTCTCCGTCGGCGTAGGGGCTCTTTATGAGGGGCAGCATCTTGCCCGGCTGGGGCTTGTACCCCTCCTTGAAGCGGAAGATCTTCCATTTGTTGTCGATGCACTCGAAGGCGGCGGACATGTCGCCGATGGTCTCGCTGTTCCCCATGAAGAGCACGCCGTCGGAGGACAGGCTGTAGTAGAACATGCCCAGCACCTTGGCCTGTATCTCCGGCTTCAGGTAGATGAAGAGGTTCCGGCACACCAAGAGGTCGATGCGGCTGAAGGGGGAATCCTTGAGCAGGTTGTGTCCCGCGAAGACGATCATCTTGCGGATGGACTCGCAGATCTGGTAGCCGTTCTCCTTGCGGATGAAGTACTTGGTCAGGAGCATGGGGTCCAGGTCGGCCACCACGCTTTCGGGGTAGAAGCCCCGGCCCGCGTACTCGATTGAGCTGCGGTCGATGTCGGTGGCGAAGATCTTGATGTCCGCCGTGAGGGAATGGGCCTCCTGGAACTCGTTGAGCATGATGGCCAGGGAGTAGGCTTCCTCCCCGGTCGAGCAGCCGGCGGACCACACCCGTATGGTCTTCTTGCCCACGAAGGAGGGCAGGACCTTGGTCCGCAGGGCGTCGAAGGCCTCGGCGTCCCGGAAAAAGCGGGTGACGCCGATCAGCAGCTCCCGCTGGAGGGTCTCCTTCTCCTTCTCCGAATCCTTGAGGAAGTCCAGGTACTCCTCCAGGGTCTCGTAGCGGTTGATGCTCACCCGGCGCTCCAGGCGGCGCACCAGGGTGTTGTCCTTGTAGAAGGAGAAATCGATGCCCCCGTGGTCGCGGAGGAGCAGGATGATCTTGGTCAGGGTATCCAGGTTTTCCAGGAGCACCCCGTCCAGGGTCTTCTTCTGCTTGACGAAGGGGTGCTTGACGAAGGAGACGAGCTCATCGGGCATGCGGTCCGGGGGCAGTATGTAGTCCACCAGGCCCGTGGAGACGGAGCTGCGGGGCATGCCGTCGAACTTGGCGCTCTTCTCGTCCTGCACCATGATCATGCCCCCGGCTTCCTTTATGGCCCGGGTTCCCAGGGTGCCGTCGCTTCCGGTGCCGGAGAGTATGATGCCGATGGCGACCTTGCCCTTTTCCTGGGCCAGGGAGCGGAAGAAGATGTCCACCGGGAGGTTCAGCCGCTTCTTGGACTCCTGCTCTTCGAGGTAGAGCTTGTCGTGGAAAATGGAAATGTTCTTGCGGGGCGGTATGAGGTAGATGTGGTCCGCCTCGATCTCCATGCCGTCCGCGGCTACCCGTATGGGGATGGAGGTCTCCCGGGCCAGAAGCTCGTCCATCAGGCTGCGGTAGTCCGGCGACAGATGCTGGATGACCACGAAGGCCAGTCCTGTCTTGATCGGCATGTTCTTGAAGAATTCCTGCAGGGCCTCGAGCCCCCCGGCGGATGCGCCGATGCCGACCACGATGAGGTTGGAACTGTGCTTCACGGAGGAGCCTCCCGACGGCTGAATTCTAAATCAGCGGTCGGGATTATGCCATACCGATCTCAGGCATTCTTGGAGATATTGGGAGCGTCGTGGCGGAGCGGCAGGGAGAGTTACCTCTTGACACATCAAATCATACAATGTTTAATACATTGTATGAATTTTAAAGACCAAGGAACCAAGGCGCTCCTCATCGCCGTCGCGGAGGCGGAGATCAAGCGGGCCGATGCGCCGGAGGAGGTGACGGTCCGGCGCATCGCCGCGGAGGCGGGGGTCAACCTCAACGCGGTGAACTACCATTTCGGCACCAAGCAGAACCTGATCCGTGAGGCGGTCAGGGAAATCATCGCCGGATACTTTGTTGAGCGCCGTTCTCCGCCCGAGAGCTGGGGCAACGACTTCCGCGGGAATCTGGAGCGGGTCGCGCGCTTCCTCTTCGACGAGCCC
>CAYUPG010000122.1:0-8533 GCA_964446515.1 uncultured Treponema sp. | reverse complement strand
TAGATCTCGTCGGCGAAGAGGATGAGCCCCCGTTCCGCCGCGAGACGAGCTATACGCTCCAGCACCGTCCGGTCGTAGACGGCGCCGGTGGGGTTGTTGGGGTTGATGACCACGACGGCCACCGTGCGGTCGCTCACCTTGGCTTCCATATCCGCCAGGTCGGGATTCCAATCGGAGCTCTCGTCGCAGAGGTAGTGCACCGCACGCCCCCCCGCCAGGTTGACGGCGGCGGTCCAGAGAGGATAGTCCGGCGCCGGAACGAGCACCTCGTCCCCGGGGTTCAGCAGGCCCTGCATTGCCATGACGATCAGTTCGCTCACCCCGTTGCCGATGAAGATGTCGTCCACCCCCACGTCCATGATGCCCTTTTCCTGGAATTCCTGCATGACGGCCTTCCGGGCGGGAAAGAGCCCCTGGGAATCGCAGTAGCCCTGGGCGTTCTGAAGATTGACGATCATGTCGTGGAGTATCTCGTCCGGAGCATTGAAGCCGAAGGCCGCCGGATTTCCGATATTGAGCTTCAGCACCCTGAAGCCCTCGGACTCCAGGCGCTTGGCCTCCTTGAGCACCGGCCCGCGGATATCGTAGCAGACCTCGTTGAGCTTCGCGGACTTGCCGAAGGTTCTCATTTCTTCTCCTCCGGAGCGTAGATGTGGCGCCCCGCGTCCTCCAGGGACTTGGCTAGGACCACCACGTGGATTTCCGTGCGGGCCTTTTCCAGCTCCCGATTCCACTTTTCGAGGCTTGGAAGGCCCGCGCGCACCCGAGCCGTCCCCTCCGCGGCGATGCCCCGCAGCTCCTCTTCCCGATCGGAGAGGGCCTTGCGCACCGCGTCCTCCAGGAAGTAGGACGCAAGGCCTATCACCAGGGGATCCTTGGCCTCCCGGACCAGGGAAACGAGCAGCTCCGCGGCGGCGGAGAAGTCCCGGGTGAGGAGCAGGGAAAAGGCGCGGTACCAGCGCACCCATTCCGGACTTTCCGACTTGGGCGACCCGTCCCGATCCGCGAAGAAGGCGGCGGCCCCCGCATGGTCTCCCGAAAGGACCCGGGCGGTGCCGAACACCAGGGCGTTCTTGTCCAAAAGGGCCGGCGCCGCGGCGGCGACCTTAGCCTCGAGGGCCACCACCGATGCGGAATCGGAGAGCACGAGGTAGGTGTTGGACAGAAGCCTGACCAGGCGGGAAGAATAGCGTCCCCTCCCGATCACCCGCTCCTCCAGGTAGGCCACCAGGGCGGGCCAATCTTCCCGCTCCAGGAGGGAGAAGAGCCTCAGGTTGATGAAGAAGAAACCGTCCACCGCGGCGAGGATGGCCAGGAGCACCGCCGCGAGGGGCCAATTGGAAGCCCAGAAGGAGAAGGCGAACTCCCCTCCCAGGGCGAAGAAGGGCATGGCGAAGACGAACAGGAAGGAAAGGAGGATGACGACGTTGAAGAGCAGAAAAATCGATTTGAATTTCAATCCGAATCTCCTCTATAATTGTCGAAAATGATAGAGTAAAGGCAGTATCGGGTCAACGGGGGATGGGGCATGCAGCACTACGCGCTGAGGGATATCGTTAAGGACAGCTATTTCACCAAGCCGGTATTCCTGGACGGGCGATTCATCCTGACCGCCCCGGAAATGCCCTTCACCTCCGAGCTCACCCGCGCCCTCCTTGATTGGGAATTCCGGGAAGTCTTGAGCGAAGGGGAGCCCCGGACCGAATACGCCGCCGAGGACGGAGAGGCGGAGGCGGAAGCTTCCGCGGACGACCTTGAACCCGGCACCATGAGCGACGGGGAGCACATCAAGAAAGCCGCGGAATTCCTGCAGTCCTTCCAGCAGTACGTGGAAAACCTCTTCACCCGCTTCGCCACCAAGAACGAGATCAGCTTCAAGGAAGTGGCGGACAAGGTCAAGGACCTCTGCGAGGCGATCAAGGAGGATCGGCGCTTCCTGCTGCGGGTGCAGGGGGTCGGCCGGGCGGAGCAGAATTACCTCGCCGGACACACCGTCAAATCGACCATCATCGCGGTGGTCATCGGCTCGTACCTCAAGCTGCCCAACCATCGGCTCATAGAGCTGGGCGTGGCCGCCCTCCTCCACGAGATAGGCATGATCAAGCTGCCGCCCCAGCTCTACATGACCGGGCGTCCCCTGGCCCCCCAGGAGCGGAAGGCCATAGTCACCCACCCCATACTGAGCTACAACATACTCAAGTCGATGAACTTCCCCCTCAGCATCTGCGTCGCCGCTTTGGAGCACCACGAGCGGGAGAACGGCGAGGGATATCCCCAAAAGCTGGGGGGGGAACGGATAAGCCTGTACGCCAAGATCATCTCCGTCGCCTGCTCCTACGAAGCCCTCACGGCGCCCCGGCCCTACAAGGACGCCAAGGACGGCTACACCGGGATGATAGACCTCCTGAAGAACGTGGGAAAGCAGTACGACGACACCATAGTCAGGGCCCTGGTGTTCTCCCTGTCCATCTACCCCATCGGCCTCTACGTGCTCCTCTCCAACGGCAAGCGGGGTCAGGTGGTGGACGTCAATCCGGAGAATCCCCGGTTCCCGGTGGTTCAGATATTCGGAGAAAAGACTCCCGACGGAAAAAACCGCACCGCCGAAACCAGCCAGGAAGGCCTGCACATAGTACGGCCGCTGGTGCGGGAAGAATTGGGATCCCAGCCGACCGAATAGGGCCGCTTTACGGCGGTTGCGCTTCCATGGTATCCTCCTTCCCCTATGGATGATCCTCCGTTACGCGAATTCCTCGTGCTCCTGGGCCTCATACTGGTCAACGGCTTCTTTTCCCTTTCGGAAATGTCCATCGTTTCTTCCCGCAAGGCTCGGCTCAAGGCCCAAGCGGCGGCGGGCAAGCGGTCCTACCGAAAGGCATTGGCGGCGGCGGAACGGCCGGCCCGCTTCCTTTCCACCATCCAGATCGCCATCACCCTCATAGGCATACTGGCCGGCGCCTTCGGAGGCGCGACCCTCTCGGAGCCCCTGGGTCGTCTTCTGGCCGGAGCGCCCCTCCTGGCCCCCTACGCCGATGCGCTCTCCGTGGGCATAGTCGTCCTGGGCATCACCTTTTTCTCGATAGTCCTGGGCGAGCTGGTTCCCAAGCAGGCCGCCCTGGCGAACCCGGAAGCGACGGCGGCGGCGGTCGTGCCGGTTCTAGAGCTCTTCGCGGTCCTATTCAAGCCCGCCGTCATCTTTCTGTCCCGGTCCACCGGCGCCGTGCTCAAGCTGCTCCGCATCCGGGAAGCGGCGGGCCACAGCATCACCGAGGAGGAGCTCCGCATGGCCCTGATGGAGGGGGAGAAGTCGGGCATAGTGCAGAAGCAGGAGCGCTCCATGGTGGAGGGGGTCTTCTACCTGGGGGACCGCCCGGTGGAGACCTTCATGGCCCACCGCTCGGAGCTTCTCTGGCTGGACCTCGGCGCCGGCCCCGAAGCGGCGAAGGACGCCGCGATAGGCTCCAAGCATCAAACCTTCTTCCCCGTGGCGGACGGAGGCCTCGACGAGGTGGTGGGCATAGTCTCCGCCGTGGATATCCTATCCGCCCTCCTGGAAAAACGCTGGAAGGGGCTGAGGGCCATCATGAAGAAGCCCTGCTTCGTCCCGGGGACCATGTCCGCCCTCAAGGCCTTCGAGGCCTTCAAGCGCACCGGGGACCACTACCTGCTGGTTATGGACGAGTACGGCGGCCTGGCGGGAGCCCTCTCCATCCGCGACCTCATCGAAGAGATCGTCGGCGAACTGTCTACACCCGACAGGGATTCCGAGGACATCATCAAGCGGGAGGACGGCAGCTACCTGGTGGGCGGCATGGTCAACATAGACGAGATCGCCGAGGTGCTCGCCCTGAAGCATCTCCTGGGGTCCCACCACGAATACCATACCCTGGCGGGCTTCATACTGGAGCTGGCCGGGGCGATCCCCCGGACCGGGGAAACCTACGAAAGGGGCGGCTTCCGCTTCGAGATCGTGGACATGGACGGAAACCGCATCGACAAGGTCATCATCCGCGGGCCCGCGGCGGACCTAGAATCTGCGGGCCAAGCGGGCGACGGCGGACCCGACGGCGACCCCGGCGGCTATGGCCCCGGCGACCGTGAGGGTCTGAAAGCCGATCGCTAGGGTTCCCCCCAGGTCGCCCTCCAGGGACCGGGAAAGGGTGTAGTACATCCCGCCCCCGGGAACCAGGGGTATGAGGGCGCACACGAGGTAGGTGGTGGCGGGGCGCTTCAGGAGGGTTCCCGCAGCCTCGGCGTAGAGGGCCACCGACGCGGCTGCGACGAAGTAGCCCACCCCGTGGAAGCCCGTATCCCCGGACAGCAGCAGGTAGAGGGCCCAGCCCAGGGCGCCTCCGAGGGAGGCGCCGGCCAAATCCCTGCCCCGGACGTTGAACACCACGGCGAAGGCCGCCGCCGCTGCGGCGGCCCAGAGTATTCCCCAGTATGCGCTCACGGCACGAAGCTCCCCAGAGTTCCCGCGGCGGAGAAGACCGTCGCCGCCCCAATGGCCAGGGCTGCTGCGGCCATCACCGCGTCGCTGAGCCGGGCTATGCCCGCAACCAAGTCCCCCGCGATGGTGTCCCGAATGGCGTTGACCGTAGCCAAGCCCGGAACCAGCAGCATGATCGCCCCTATGACCGTCTTGTCCAGGTTCTCCGCGAGGCCCGCGGAGACGGCCAGGGAGGACAGGCCCGCGGCTATGGCTCCCCCAATGATGTTGACGATGAAGTCCGGAAGGCTCCGGGAGGACAGGAGCACCACGGCCACCTTGATGCCCACCCCCACGAGGAATGCGGCGGCGGCATCCCGGACCGAGCCTTGAAAGAAGAGGGTGAAGAAGGCCGCGCCCGCCCCTGCGGCGGCGAGGTTGACTGCCAGGGGATAGGGGCGTTCCTTGTCCAGTATGTCGATGGCGGCCTTGAATGCCGCGGGGTCCTGACCCGAAACCTCGGCCCGGGCGACGGATTCCGTCAGGCGGCCGATGCGGTGCAGGTCCACCGCACGGCGGGCGACCCTCCGGACCACCGCGCGGCTCAAGCCGTCGCCGCCGCCCACGGATGCCATGATGCCCGTGGGGGTGGCGAAGCATTCCCCGTCGGGAAAGCCCCAGAGGGCGCAGAGGCGCACCACCGTGTCCTCCGCCCGGTAGGTTTCACCCCCCGCCTCGAGCACCCGGCGTCCCGCCTCGGCGGCGACGGCTAGGGGATCGGGTCCTGCTGTGTCCTCTGTTGCGGCCATGGGAAGGTTGTACGTCGCCTTGGCGCATGAGGTCAAGCATGGTATTATTCCCCCATGAACGCACTCCACGCCGTCAAAGAAACGCTGCTCATGGGACCTGGTCCGTCCTGCGTCCCCTCCGAGGTCTACCGCGCCCTGGCCCTTCCCACGGTGGGTCACCTGGACGCTAGATTCATCGCCGTCATGGACGAGATCAAGTCCATGCTCCGCACCGTCATGGGCACGGGAAACGAACTGACCGCCCCCATGTCGGGCACCGGTTCCGCCGGCATGGAGGCCGCTTTCGTCAACCTCGTCGAGCCCGGCGACTCGGTGCTCGTGCTGGTGAACGGCGTCTTCGGCAAGCGCATGGTCGACGTGGCCCGCAGGCTCGGCGCCGAAGTCGAGGAGCTGGAATTCCCCTGGGGCACTCCTGTTGTCCTGGAGCAGGCCGCCGCCCGCATCGCCGCCAAGAAGTGGGCCGTCGTCGCGGTGGTCCACGCCGAAACATCCACGGGGGTGCGCAACCCCATCGAGGAGCTCGGACCCCTGGTGCGGGCCGGCGGCGCCCTCTTCCTGGTGGACGCGGTCACGAGCCTCGGCGGCATCCCCGTGAACGTGGACGCCGTGGGGGCGGACGCCTGCTACTCGGGCACCCAGAAGTGCCTGTCCTGTCCCCCGGGCCTCGCGCCCTTGAGCTTCTCGGACCGCGCGGTGGCCAAGCTCAAGAGCCGCAAGAACAAGGTCCCCAACTGGTACCTGGACCTCTCCATGATCATCGACTACTGGCAGGGGGCCAAGCGGGCGTACCACCACACCGCCCCCATCAACATGCTCTACGGTCTCCACGCCGCCTTGGACCTCCTGCTGCAGGAAGGCCTCGAAGCCTCCTATGCCCGCCACCGGGCCATGCACGAGCGCCTTGCGGCAGGCCTGGCCGAGCTCGACCTGAAGCTCACCGTGGAGCCGGCCTGCCGCCTGCCCATGCTGAACGCCGTGGCCGTCCCCGACGGGGTGGACGAGGCTGCGGTGCGCAAGCGCCTGCTTGAAGAGGACGGGATTGAAATCGGCGCAGGCCTCGGCCCCCTGGCAGGCAAGATCTGGCGCATAGGCCTCATGGGCCACACCGCCCGGCGCGAGAACGTGGACAGGGTGCTCGGCGCGCTCCGGCGCGCCCTGGGGCGCTGATCGTGGCAAACGCATGGGCTTTAGCGGGGGACTCCCTGGTCCCCCGGAGCGAGGCGCGGGCGGACATCGAGGACCGGGGCTACCAGTTCGGCGACGGGGCCTACGAGGTCATCCGAGTCTACGCCGGCAAGCTCTTCCTCGGGGAGGAGCACGCCCTCCGCTTCGAGCGCAGTCTCGCGGAACTCCGCATACCCTTCCCCGACTGCCGCAGGCGCGTCCTCGAGGGCGCCAAGCGCCTTGCGGCGGCCGAGGGCATCGAAGAAGGGATAGTCTACCTTCAAATTACCCGGGGCGCGTCGAAGCGGGTGCATCAGTTCCCCGTCCCCGCCCCGGAGGCGGTCCTTACGGGCACCGCCTCGCACCTGGGCCGGCCGGAAGCGGCCCTGCGGGAGGGGGTGCGCGTCCTCCTCGCCGAGGACCTGCGCTGGCTGCGGAACGACATCAAGAGCCTCAATCTCCTGGGCTCGGTCCTGGCAAAGCAGTCGGCCAAGGAGGCGGGCTGCTTCGAGGCCCTGCTCCACCGGGACGGAAGGGTCACCGAGGGGGCCTCGTCCAACGCCTTCATCGTCGCGGACGGCGTGCTGCGCACCCACCCGGCGGACCGGCACATACTCTGGGGCATCACCCGCGCCTGCGTCCTGTCCCTGGCGAGGGACGCGGGCATCCCCGTGGAGGAGCGGGCCTTCACGGCGGAGGAACTCCTCGGGGCCGACGAGGCCTTCCTGACGGGCACCACCACGGAGGTCATGCCGGTCGTTTCCGTCGACCCGGGGAACGGGCGGCCCGAGGCCGTCGGCTCCGGGGAGGCCGGGGCGGTCACCCGGGAGCTGCAGCGCCGCTATAAGGAACTCATAGGCCTATGACCATACTGCCCGGCCTCACCAGCACCAAGGCGGAGCGCATCGGCGCCTTCCTGGAGGACCTGGGCCGCTACCGGATCCGGGCCATAGCCCTTTTTCCTACCTGTCTGGACGCCGCCGCCCGGCGCTCCCTGTACCGTGACCTGGAAGGCTTCGCGGGGCTCAGGATACCCCACGTGCATGCGCGGTCGGATTTCGACGAGGGAGAGCTGGACTACCTGCAGGAGCGCTTCGGCACGGAGGCCTTCAACATCCATCCCCGCGCCTCCACCCACCCCTTCGGGTCCATCCCCGGCCGCACCGCCTCCCGCTTCTTCGTGGAGAACGTGGACCTGACGCCCGATCCGGAGGAGCTTGAGGGGATAGGAGGACTGTGTCCGGACTACTCCCACCTGGAGAACGCCGCCCTCCAGGGCAGGACGGACTACGTTGCAGCGATGGAGAAGCTCTTCCGCGCAGCCCCCGTGGGCTGCTGCCACCTCTCGGCGGTGCGGCCGGGCGTTCCCAACGTCTGGAGCGGCGAGTGGGACCACCACGAGTTCGCGGGCCTTCCCGACCTTGCCTACCTCGGCCGGTATCGGCACCGCATGCCCGCCGTCTGGGCATCCCTGGAGCTGGAGAACCCCCTCCTGGAGCAGCTTCGGGCGATAGAGTACCTGACGGCTCTTTTCGCTACGCCTGCCCGTTGACCCGGAGGTAGGTGTAGCGCTTGAGCCCCGCCTCGAACTCGCCCAGGATGCGCATGCCCTCGTTGGGCTTCACCACATCCTTCTTGATGGCCTGCTCCACCTGCACCTTCATGGACCGCACCAGCTCCGCGGCGGAGTACTCGTTCTCCTCCAACACCTCCCGGATGGTGTCGCCTTCTATGGTCTCGTCGATGTACCACCCCAGGTCCTCGTCGCTGTCCAGCAGGACGTGGGCCTCGTCCATGCGGCCGAAGAGGTTGTGCATGTCCCCCAGGGTATCCTGGTAGGCCCCGGTGAGGAAGATGCCGACGTAGTAGGGCTTTCCGTCCAGGGCGTGGAACCAGAGATACTCCCGCTGGTCCAAACCGTCGCCGTCGCCGATGAAGCAGTCCACCTTCCCGTCGGAGTCGCAGGTGATGTCCGCTATGGTGCCCTTCACCGTGGGCTCCTCGCAGAGGCGGATGAGTGGGGTGATGGGGAAGAGCTGACCCAGGGCCCAGGAATCCGGCAGGGACCGGAAGACGGAGAAGTTGAACAGGTACTGGTCCTTGAGACCCGCCACCAGCTCCTTCATCTCGT
>CAYUPG010000121.1:0-8541 GCA_964446515.1 uncultured Treponema sp. | reverse complement strand
CAGATCCTTTACACCCTGGGCCGCCTACGAGGGCGGCACGGACCGGACTTTCTGCCTGGGAACGGAGAACATCACCGGCTACTTCGGAAACGGGCTCGCCGCATCCCGGTCCGCCGGGACCCTCATGGGCGCTCCCACGGTGGTGCGCGTCCCCGCAGGGGGGCGCAGGGTGCTGCGCTACGGGACTCTGGCGGCGGAGTACGCCGATGCCCGGCTGGACGAGGGAATCGCCTGCGTCTCCGCCGACGGCGGCCGGCTCGTCCTGGAGGGCCGCCCCGGCGGCCGCCCGCTGCGCCTGGACGCCGATGCCCGCTTCGCCCTGCTGAAGGCCCTGGAGTCGAGGGTTCCGTAGCCTGCAGGCACGTTGCCGGCGCGGCGTCTGTCGCTGTATCATCCGCCCATGAGCGACTGCATCTTCTGCAAGATAGTCCGGGGCGAGATACCCAGCCGCGCGGTCTACGAGGACGAGGACCTCTTCGCCTTCCACGACATAGCGCCCCAGGCGCCGGTGCACTTCCTGGTGATTCCCAAGCGGCACATTCCCGATCTGATGGAGCTGGAGGAGGAGGACGGCGCCCTGGCGGGCAAGCTGCTCCTGAAGGCCCGGGAGCTGGCCGTCCGCCTGGGCTGCGCCGAGAAGGGCGCCCGCTTCGTGGTGAACTGCAAGTCCCACGGGGGCCAGACGGTGGACCACCTGCACCTGCACGTCCTGGGCGGCAGGCCCCTGTCCTGGCCGCCGGGCTGAGCACCCCCGGTTCGGCTGCGCGCCTGCTATGCGTCCGCGGCGCCCGGGCAGCGCTCCCCTAAGGGGCACCCGCCGCAGCGGGGCGGCCCCGCGGGGCAGAATTCCCGTCCCAGGCGGATGAGGTTCACGTGGAAGGAGAGCCCGTCCGTTTCCGGCGGAATCAGAGCCTGGAGCCGGTCGGCCCCGGCGCGCTTAGGGGAGCTCCCCGCATCGTCGTGGAGCCCCAGGCGCCTGCAGACCCGCCAGATATGGGCATCCACCGCGAAGGCGGCCCGCCCCAGGCCGAAGGACATGACGCAGCGGGCGACCTTGAGGCCCACTCCCGGAAGGGAGAGGAGGAACGCCTCGCAGCTCCCGTCGTCCAGGGCGCGCAGCCCTTCCAGGGAGGCCGCGCCGAAGCGGCGGCGGACGGCCGCCAGGGCCGCCAGGAGGTTTCGGGCGCGGGCGCGGTAGAGTCCCGCGGGCCGCAGGGGGGCGTACAGGTCCTCCTCCGGGGCGTCGGCGACGGCTTCCCAGTCCCCATAGGCTTGGCGCAGGGCCCGGTAGGCGGCCTCGCAGTTCTCCACGGTGGTGCGGGTGCTCAGGAGGAACCAGACCAGCTGGTCCAGCACCGGGCCGCCGCTTTCGTCGCCGTAGGGGCCGTAGCGATCCAAGAGGCGCTCCGCCGCCCAGCGGACAAGGCCGGACTCATCCATGCGCGCCCCCTTCGGCCGGAAGGGCCCGGACGGCGCCGTACTCCCCGTCGTAGCCCGGCCGTATGTAAAGCTCTCTCCGCCTGACGCGGCATACCGCCTCCGCCAGCAGTTCTCCCGATACGCCCGGGCACGGGATGCGCCGAATTTCCTCCTCCGCCCGCTCCAGGAGGAGGGCGATTTCGCTCCCCGCCCCCTCGACCGCCGCCCGGTAGGCTGCGGCGACCCTGCGGGATCCCGCCGCGGTCCCCAGGATCTCCGCCAGCAGCTCCCTGAGGGGCACGAGGGATCGATAGGGCCTGCGGTTTCCCGCGGCATCCCTCCGGCCGGCCCCCTCCAACGGCCGGTCGGCGAGCTCCCGGACCCGGCGGAGCACCCCGGGGGTGACCGGCTTCCCGCAGGAAGGGCAGAGGCCGCCCCGGGCCGCGCTCTCTTCCGGGGAGAGGGATACGCCGCAGGCTCGGTGCCCGTCGTGATGGTACTTTCCCTCCTGGGGAAAGAATTCCAGGGTCTCCAGTACGCCGGGCCCCGGGGTAGGGGAGTCGGCTCCCAGGGCGGCCCTCAGGGAAGAAAAGGACGGCTCCATGTCCAGTACCGTGGCCTCCCGGCCCAGGTGCTCCGGCGAGTGCGCGTCGGAGTTGGAGACGACGGCGAAGCGGTCCAGGCGGCCCACCGCCCAGTTCATGGGCGGATCGGATGAGAGCCCCGTCTCCACCGCCGCGATGCGGCCGGCCAGGTCCCGGTAGCATTCCTCTATGGAATCGAAGCCCGAGCGGGCTCCCAGGACGGAAAACCAGGGGGTCCAGATGTGGGCGGGGATGAGCAGCGAGCGTTCGTCCGTCTCCAGGAGCAGCTCCAGGAGGTCCCGGGAGTCCATGCCCAGGACGGGCCTGCCGTCGGAGCTCGGCTTTCCCACCCGCTCGAGCCGCATGCGGAAGGCGGCGGCGGCGCGGAAGTCCGGCAGGAGCACCAGGTGGTGCACCTTCCGGGTTCTGCCGCCGGCGGCGTAGACGGTGCAGAGCTCGCCGCTCAGGACGAAGCGGGGCCCGGCGCCCTCGGGCCGTTCCTCCGAAGGCCCCGGGTCCGGCAGCACCTCCGCCGCGGCGGTCCCCCGGTCGAAGTCCCCGCGGACGCCTTCCTTGAGCCGGTAGAGGCCCTCACCGGCCTCCTCCAGCTGATCCTCGAGCTCCGCCGCCCAGGCCGGATGGGTGCAGTCCCCGGTGCCCAACAGGTCGATGCCCTTGATGCGGGCCCAGCGGTCCAGGCGGGCCGCCGTCAGCCGCGGGCTCGTGGCCAGGGAATAGCGGGAGTGGACGTGCAGGTCAGCGACGGTGCGCACCCTCACTCCGTTCCCAAGGGCGGCGCCTGGTAGCGGCGGAAGGAGCGGGTCCAGGCGCCTGCGGAGAAGAGGGCGGCCCCCGCCTCGGTGCGGCCCAGGATGCCCAGGAAGGTCTCCAGGGGGCCGAGCTCGAAAGCCGCGAGGACGGCGAAGGCCGCGCAGCTTGCGGCGATGCGCAGCGCCGGCGCCGCGGGGAAGCCCTGCGGAAGGGGGAGCGCTCCCCCGAGGCGGACCGCGGCGACGCCGGCGCCGATCTGGAAGGCGAGGTGGAAGGCGGTCTTGAACGGCGAGCTCTGTATGGATGCGGCGGGGCAGATGTTGATGCACCGGTTGCAGCCCTGGCAGCGCGGGGCCAGCCACCGGGGCCGCTTTCGCCCCTCGGAAAGCCTGACCGCCCCGACCGGACAGGTCCGGACGCAGAGTCCGCAGCCGGTGCAGCTGCGGTCGGCCACGAAGAGGGCTCCCAGCACCCGGCGGGCGAGGAGGCGGAACATGGGGGCGACCAGGCCTAGGGGGAGGTCGGCGGGGCGGGCCAGGCGCACGAACCTTCCTTCAAGAATGGCCCGGGCCAGCTCCCTGCTCAGGCCGTCGCCGTAGTCCAGGAGCGCCTTCTTCTCCTCTCCTCCGGCAGGATTGGAAACCTGGGTCCAATTCTCCGGGTACGAGACTTCCCGGCAGCCGATAGTCCGGTAGCCCCGCCGCCTGAGGATCCGGGCAACGTCGGCGGCGGCCCGGCCGCCGTAGCCGGGAACTATGCGCCCCTTGACATATACCGATCCGCAGACCGCCGCCGCCACCGCGGAGCCCCCCGGGACTTTCGGCAGGGATGCTGCCCAGGAGCGGACCGCCTGGGGGGCCGAGAAGCCCAGGACGGGAAAGGCCAGGACCAGGATCTCGCCGTCCCCGCCCTGCGGCGACGACTGCGGCGCCGACTGCGGCGATGCGCTCGGCCGCAGGTCCAGCTCCATCCCGTCGACCTCCCATCCGGCATTCTCCAGCATATCGCCCACCACGGCCATGCAGCGCCTGGTGTTCCCCGTTCCGGTAAAGTAGCGCAGGGCGGCTTTCATAGCAGGTCCAGCTCCATCTCGTATTGGCCCACCTCGAAGGCGAAGCCGGCGGCCCGCAGGAAGGCCTGGGGGCCGGAAACGTCGTCGTCCAGGTTCAGGGCGCCCATGGCCGGGCAGGAGAGGCTCCGGGCTAGGTCGGCGAGGAGGGCGGTCCCGATGCCCCGGGATCGGGAGGAACTGTCCACCGCCAAGAGGGGCAGGTCCCCCGTCTCCCGGTCGGCGATGCCGAAGCCGAGGATGCGCCCGTCCCGGCGGACCACGGCGTAGCGGAAGGATTCGGGGTCGCGGTCTATCGATGCCGGGCTGTTCTGCCAGCTGGGAGCGCAGTCCATGAAGGAGGAGACCTCCTTCCACTTCTCGGCGTCGAAGGGCGCCTCTTCCTCCACCGAAATGTCCGTCGCCGGCCGAGCCCCGCGCACCTGTTCGGGGGCGCCGCGGTAGCAGGAGAGGGACCGGCGGACGCGGAATCCCTTCTTCTCGTACAGCTCCCGGGCGCCTGAGTTGGATTTGAGCACCTCCAGGAGGTAGCGCTCGGCGCCGCGGGCCCGCATCGCCTCCCGGGCGACCTCGAACAGGGAGGCGGTGATGCCCCTGCGCCGGTACGCGGGCCGCACCCCCGTGCCCACGTCGTAGACCGTGGGGATCCCCTCGAAGAGTCCGTAGGCGTTCAGGATGAAGCCCGTCAGGGCCTCCCCGTCGAAGGCTCCCAGGGATAGCTCGGGATCGTAGCCCCGGCGGCGGAGCATCCTTTGGAATTTCCAGAGGGGAAGGTCGATGCGGACGTCGTAGTCCGAAAAGGCCTCGACGAAGGCCCGGTGCACGGTCTCGATGTCCGTGCCGGCGAGGGATTCGATGCGCTGCATGGGGCAACTATAGCGCCGTCCGAGGCACCGATACAATCGCCCTTTGACAAGGGCAAGGCCCCGTGCTAGCCTAATGGACCCCCTATGAACGCCGGAAGCGCCCTCCTTGTACACCGATCCCTTCCCCGCACGGCGCGCAGGCTTCTGGCGGCCGCTTCGGGCTTCCTGTACCTGGCCTCCTGGTACCTCGCCTTGCCCGCCCTCGCGGAGGAGGTGCGCCTGCAGGCGGAGCTGGCCGCCACGGTGTGGATATCCCTGCTCTTCATGGGCGCCGCCGCGGCGGCCCTGGTTCCCCTCAAGGGCCCTGCCTTGCGGGCCCTCCTCTTCCTGATCGCCCTCTTCTCCGCCGTCATCCTGGGCTATTCCCTGGAAGCCTATCTGACCCTGAAGCTCTGCCTGGGGGCCTCCCTCATGCTGGCCGGGGCCCTCGCCTTTCCGTGGCCCTGGAATCTCGCCGCCGACGCCGCGGCCCTCGCCGCCCTCGCGGTCTTCCAGCACCCCAGTTCGCTCCTGGGGGAAACGCTTTTGGTCTCGGAGCTTCCGAGCATAGCCCCCGCGGAGGAGCTGGCCTTCGTGGCGGCCCTTCTTGCCGTGGCCCTCGCGGGTTCCCTGGCCGCCGCCCTGGCCGACCGCCTCGGCGAGGCGGAGGAGGCCGTGGACCACCTGGACGTCACCATCGACCGGCTGTCGGAGTTCAACCAGGACCTGCAGCGCTACGCCCGGGTGGCGGACGAGGAGGCCATCACCAAGGAGCGCCACCGGATCAGCCGGGAGATCCACGACATCTCCGGGTACATCTTCACCAACCTCATAGCCCTGATGGACGCGGCGGTCAGCATGGGGGGGCGGGAGCCGGAGAAGCTGGCGGAACTCCACGCCGCGGCCCGTGCCCAGGCGAGGGAGGGCCTGCAGGAGACCAGGCGCGCCCTGCGGGAGCTGCGGGCCTCGGACTCCCACCGCGAACGGGGCATCGCGGCGATCTTCAAGATCAAGACGGTCTTCGAGCGGGTCACGGGAATCCGGGTTTCCGTGGAGACGGGCAACATCCCCACCAGCTTCGGGGACGAGATCGATATGGCCGTCTATCGGATAGTCCAGGAGGCCATGACCAACGCCATGCGCCACGGACGGGCCACCGCGGTCTCGGTGCAGTTCTGGATCAGCGAGGGCAGCCTGGACCTCTGCGTCCAGGACGACGGGGTGGGGGCAAAAAGCATAGCCAAGGGGATAGGACTTTCGGGCATGGAGGAACGGGTGGGGCGCCTGGGGGGCAGCATCAAGGCGGCCAACGCCCCGGAGGGCGGCTTCAGGCTCCAGGTCCGCATACCACTGCCCGCAAAGTTCCGCATCGGGGAGGTGACTGATGGAAGCTAAGGATACGGCGCCCATACGGGTGATGCTGGTGGACGACCAGCCCCTCTTCGCCCTCAGCCTGCGGACCTTCCTGGAGAACTACGCTTCGGATATCCAGGTCGTCGCCGTGGCGGAGAACGGGTCCCTGGCGGTGGAAGCCGCCCTGGATCTGTCCAAGGATCCCGGGGCGGGGGCGCCGGACATCGTGCTCATGGACGTCCACATGCCGGTCATGAACGGCGTGGAGGCGGCCAAGCGCCTGCGCGCCTACCTTCCGGACACCAAGATCATCATGCTGTCCACCTACGACGAGGACGAGTACGTGCGGGAAGCCCTGAAGCAGGGCGCTTCCGGCTACCTCCTGAAGGATATTTCCCCCACCGAGCTCATCGCCGCCATACGGGCCCTCCGGGGCGGGGTCATGCAGATATCGCCCCAGATAGCGGCCAAGCTGGTGCACCAGCTCTACGACGACTCCAAGCCGAAGGCCGAGGAGGTGGCCAAGAAGTTCGAGTGGTTCGATACCCTCACCAAGCGGGAGCGGGAGATCTTCGCCCTCATAGCCCTGGGGCGGGACAACGAGGGGATAGCCAAGGAGCTGGGCATCGCCGAGCAGACGGTGCGGAACCACGTCAGCATCATCTATTCAAAGCTTGAGGTGAAGGACCGCTTCGAGATCATCCAGCTGGCCAACGAGATACGGTACCACGAGTAGTCCGGCGGGAGCGGAGCGGCGCCGCCCCGCTCCCGCCGGTCCCGTTCAGTTCAGGGCCGCAACCCTGCCCGAGCCGCTGCCCGAGAACTCCAGCTTGGGGCTTCCCTTGTAGAAGACGCTGCCCGAGCCGGCTATGTCCACCCTCAGCCGGGAGGCCGCGTTGACCGTCCCGCTGCCGGCCCCGGTGATGCGCACTTCCGCCCGTTCCGCCGCCAGGTCGGCGGCTTTAAGGACGCCGGAGCCCGAGTTGCGGTACTCGAGGGATTCCGTCTTTCCGGAGAGCTCGATGGAGCCGCTGCCGCTGATCCGCGCCGCCACGGAGCCGGCCGATACCTCGGCGGTAACGGAACCGGAGCCGGTGATCTCGAAGCTCAGCGCGTCTCCCCGGAGCAGGTCTTCGGAACTGAAGTTGCCGGATCCTGCGATGCGCAGGGACGTCAGCTCGGGAGCTTCGACCAGGAATTCGATGGGAGCGTCCCCTGAGATGCGGGTGCCCGGCTTGAATTTGAGGACGAGCTCGCCGCCGGAAACCTCCGTGACGATCCTGTCCATCAGGGATTCGGCGGTGCGCACCGTGACCCGGTGCCTATCCGCGCGCTTGTAGCGCACTACGCCCGAACCTTCCAGGGCGACGGACTTGAAGGGTGCCGCCGCCCGCTCTTCGGTGATAACTGGACCTTCCGCCCGAATCGTCGAGCTGGAACCGTTGTCGGCGACCCCGTAGGCGAACGCCGATACCGCGGCCGCCGATAGGAGCGCCGCGATCGTGCCGATGCGTTTCATGAAGAACCTCGCAATCGTACTAAAAAAGATCTTTCGTCCCGTACGGGACAGTTGGAATATACCCCTTCGCAAGGGAACTCATCAAGGGAAATCGCGGGGGCGGCGCAGAGGCGGCCCGACTCGGTACAATAGTACCGTTCAACTGCGCGCCGATCGTGACAAGAATCCCTTCCCGCCGTAGTATGGGTGCCCTATCCTGTCCATAGGGACGGCTAAGGGCCGTTCCCGGTCATAGACCCGACACAAAGGAGGAATAGGGTATGAAAAAGTCTCTCGCCCTTATCGTCGCGTGCAGCGTAGCCGCCGCCGCGTTCGCTTCCGGTTCCAACGAGCTGGTTATCAATTCGTACATGTCCGACCAGGCGCCCAAGGAGGCGTTCCAGAAAGTGGTGGACGAGTTCCAGAAGAAGAATCCCGACATCAAGGTGACGGTGAACACCACCGCCCACGAGCAGTTCAAGACCCTGCTTCCCAGCTGGCTCACCTCCAAGCAGGCCCCGGACGTGGTGACCTGGTTCGCCGGCTACCGCATGCAGGCCTTCGCGGAGAAGGGCCTCCTGGAACCCATCAACGAGGTGTTCCCCGGCGGCTCCTTCGAGGCCGAGTTCCCCGCCGCCTTCAAGGGTCCCGCGAGCTACGGCGGCAACGTGTACTTCATGCCCCAGAGCTGGTACTGGTGGGCGGTCTACTACAACAAGGACGTCTTCGCCAAACTGGGCCTGACGCCCCCCAAGACCGCCGATGAGTTCATGGCGGTCTGCGAAAAGCTCAAGGCCGCGGGCGTCGCCCCCATCGCCATCGGCGCCAAGGATACCTGGACCGCCGGCGGCTGGTTCGACTACATGAACAGCGCCGTCAACGGCGGCGAGCTCCACGTGAAGCTCACCGCGGGCCAGGTCCCCTACACCGACCCCGCGGTCAAGAAGACCTTCGGCTACATCGCCGAGCAGGCCAAGCGCGGCTACTTCATGCCGAATGCCT
>CAYUPG010000120.1:0-8565 GCA_964446515.1 uncultured Treponema sp. | reverse complement strand
CAACGGGAGCTATCTGCCATGAAGCTGATCGACCACGCCGTAATCGCCCCCCTGGTGCGGGGCCTCTGCATCGCCGTCTCGGGCAAGAGCCGGGTGGCGGTGGGAACCGAGCTGCCCAAGGCGGGCATGGGAGAACGCACCTGCACCGTCGATCTGAGTTCCGCCCTTTCAGGCGGCGTCATGAACGAGGAGGCGGCGGCAAAGCTGCTGTCGGAGGCCTGCGCCGCCTGGGTCTTCGAGCGCGCCCCCGCGGGGGCGGAAGCCCTGCGCAGCTCCGCCGTCCCGACCCACCCCGGATGCATCGCCGTGACAGTGGAGGACGAGACCGCCCTGTACTGGGTGGATGCGGACCTGGACGGCGCGCGGCGCCGCATGGCCGAAGGGGACGATTCCCTGTGGACCGGTACGGCCGCAGCGCCCCGGGAGGGCATCGCCGCGGCGGCTCCCGCCCAGGCGGCGGCAGCGGACCGGGCCTCCGTGGTGGCGGGCAAGGTCGCCCTGGTCACCGGAGGCGCCCAGGGCTTCGGGGAAGAGATTGTCCGGGGTCTTGCGGCTTCGGGGGCCCTGGTCTACATCGCGGACCTCAACCTGGCGGGGGCGGAAAAGCTGGCCGCGGCCCTGACCGAGGCGGCGGGGAAGACCGTCGCCCTCCCCCTCTCCTCCAACGTGGCGGACGAGGCTTCCGTGGAAGCCATGTTCCGCACCGTGGCCGAGACGACCGGGGGCTTGGACCTCTGCGTGAGCAACGCCGGGGTCCTCAAGGTGGGCAGCGTCCTTGAGCAGGACCTGGGGGCCTTCAAGTTCGTCACGGACGTGAACTACACGGGCTTCTTCATCGTCTCCAAGCACTGCGGCCGCCTGCTGCGCCGCCAGAGCCGCACCGCGCCCCGGTGGAAGACCGACATCATCCAGATCAACTCCAAGTCCGGCCTTGAGGGCTCCAACAAGAACGGGGCCTACGCGGGGGGCAAGTTCGGCGGCATAGGGCTGGTGGCGAGCTTCGCCATGGAGCTGGTGGAGTACGGGATAAAGGTGAACGCCATCTGCCCGGGCAACTTCTTCGACGGCCCCCTGTGGTCCGACCCGGAGAAGGGCCTCTTCGTCCAGTACCTGAACACCGGCAAGGTGCCGGGAGCCAAGACCATCGCGGACGTGAAGGCCTTCTACGAGGCCAAGGTGCCCATGAAGCGGGGCTGCGAGGGGGCGGACGTGATGCGGGCCCTCTACTACATCGTGGAGCAGGAATACGAGACCGGCCAGGCCGTTCCGGTCACCGGCGGCCAAATCATGCTGCATTAGGAGGCCACCATGGAATACGCCATAGCGGTGATCGACATCGGGATGACCAACAAGAAGGTGGCCGTCTACGACGACCGCCTGACCCAGATCGAAGCCTGGTACCGGAACTTCGAGCCGGTTATGGTGGAGGGGCTCCCCACCCACGATCTTGAGGGCATGGAGGAGTGGTTCGTCGAGCGGCTGCGGGCCGCCGCGGCCGCCTATCCCATCCGGGCCCTGGCGGTAACCACCCACGGGGCCACCTTCGCCTGCGTGGACTCGTCGGGGAAGCCCTGCGTCCCCTGCGTGTACTACACCCACGAGCCGGGGGACGCATTCCACGACCGCTTCTACGAGCGCTTCGGCAGGCCCGAGGCGCTCCAGGCGGCCACGGGAACGCCGTACTTCAAGGCCATGATCAACCCGGCCAAGGGCATCATGTTCGCCCAGGAGCGCTTTCCCGACGCCTTCGCCAAGACGGCCCATCTCTTGAACTATCCCCAGTACTGGGGCTACCGCTTCACCGGCACCGCCGGTGCGGAGGGGACCTATACGGGCTGCCACAGCTACCTGTGGGATTGGACGAAGGGGACCTGGTCGACCGTGGCCGAGGGGCTCGGCGTTACCGGCCTCATGCCCGGAAGCCTCAAGGATTCCTGGGAGGTCCTGGGAACCATCAGCGCCGAGACTGCGGCGAGGACGGGGCTGGAGGCCGGCACCATCGTGACCATGGGCATCCACGACTCGAACTCCTCCCTCCTCCCCCACTTCGCAAAGAAGGGGGAACGGGGCTTCGTGCTGAACTCCACGGGGACCTGGTGCGTCATCATGAACCCCGTGGAGCGCTACGGCTTTTCTCCGGACGAGCTGGGCAAGGTGGTGTTCTTCAACCAGAGCGCCTTCCGCACCCCCGTCAAGACGGCCATCTTCCTGGGGGGCCAGGAGTTCGAGACCTGGTCCAAGCTCCTCATGGCCCTGCACGGCCGCAAGGACTTCCCCCCCTACCTTCCCGGACTCTACCGGTCCGTCCTCCAGGAGAGCAGGGAGTTCATACTGCCGGAGCTCACCGCGGGGTCCGGCCAGTTTCCCGGCTCCCTGCCCCGGGTCGTGGAGGGCGGAAAAAGCTACCCCTACTCGGACATCGCCGCGGCGGTGCAGGAGGGGATCGGTTCCGAGGCCCCCTCGAAGGACGCGCGCATCCCGCCCTGCTTCCGGGACTACGAGCGGGGCATCGCGGTCCTGCGCATCTCCCTGGTGATGCAGACCCTGACGGCCCTGGAGCGTTCGGGTCTGCAGCCGGGGGCGGAGGTGTTCACCGAGGGGGGCTTCAGGAAGAACGACGCCTACAATGCCCTACTGGCCGCCGCCCTGCCGACCAACAGGCTCTGCCTTACGGACATCGCCGAGGCCACCGCCTTCGGGGCCGCCATGACCGCCAAGATGGCCCTCTCCGGGGCTAAGCTTGCCGACCTGGCCAGGGACTTCTCGGTGGAGTACACGGAGGTGCCCAAGGCGTCCGTCCCGGAACTGTCGCCCTACCGCGCGGCCTGGCTGGCCCTGGTGGAGGCGCCCTAAGGGAAAATCCATGGAACGGAACCCTTTGTCCATGGCCCCCGGGCGCATCATATAGTAGATTTTATATGTATTCGAAGCGATACAGGAAAGGAGCTGACTATGAAGACCAAGGCTATCAGGCTATACGGCGTCGACGACCTCCGGCTGGAGGAGTTCGAGCTTCCTGAGATCAGGGACGATGAGATACTGGCGCGGGTGGTGTCCGACTCCATCTGCATGTCCAGCCACAAGCTCGCCATGCAGGGGGCCAAGCACAAGCGGGTGCGGCACGACCTGACCAAAAACCCCATCATCGTGGGCCACGAGTTCTGCGGCGTCATCGAGAAGGTGGGCGCCAAGTGGGCCGGAAAGTTCAAGGCCGGCTCCAAGTTCGCCATCCAGCCCGCCCTGAACTACGAGGGGACCCTCTGGGCACCGGGCTACTCCTACGAGCACATCGGCGGCGACGCCACCTACGTGATCATCCCCCGGGAAGTGATGGAGATGAACTGCCTTCTGGAGTATCGGGCGGACAACTTCTACATGGGCTCCCTCTCGGAACCCGTCTCCTGCATCGTCGGGGCCTTCCACGCCCAGTACCATACCTCGGGCGGATCCTACGAGCACCGCATGGGCATAGTGGAAGGGGGCTCCATGGCCCTTCTGGCGGGCGTGGGCCCCATGGGGCTCGGGGCCATCGACTACGCGATCCACAATCCCCGTAAGCCCAAGATGCTGGTGGTCACGGACATCGACGACGCCCGGCTGGCCCGGGCGGCCCAGCTCCTGACCGTGGAGGAGGCGGCCAAGCACGGGGTGACGCTCGTCTACGTGAACACCAAAGACATGGCGGATCCGGTGGCCCGCCTCAAGGAGCTGAACGGCGGCAAGCTCTACGACGACGTCTTCGTCTTCGCCCCGGTCAAGCCCGTGATCGAGCTGGGGGACAGGCTTTTGGGCCAGGACGGCTGCCTCAACTTCTTCGCCGGCCCCACGGATCCCGCCTTCTCCGCGTCCTTCAACTTCTACAACGTGCACTACGAGTCCCACCACATCGTGGGAACCTCCGGGGGCAACACGGACGACATGGTCGAGTCCCTGGACATGATGGCCAAGGGGGAGCTGAACCCGGTGTTCATGATCACCCACGTGGGGGGCCTGGACGCGGTGCCGGACACCACGGTGCGCCTGGACAAGATCCCCGGGGGCAAGAAGCTCATCTACACCCACAAGAAGCTGGACCTGGCCGCCATCGCCGACTTCGCGGAGCTGGGCAAGAAAGACCCCTTCTACGCCGCCCTGGCGGAGATCTGCGGCAGGCACAACAACCTGTGGAGCAAGGAAGCGGAGGATTACCTCCTGGCCAATGCCCCGAATATTTAGTACCTTTGGTGCATGAAATCACCGAAAGAACTATCCCTGGACCGCAAGCTTCTCGGCGCCGTCGAGGCCTTGGATCCGGGGGGGGCCGCCCTCGCGGCGGCCCGGCTCCTGCTGGAGGATCCGGAGATCCATGCCATGCAGGAGTACGCCAACACCGTCTCGATCAAGCGCCTGGGGTACAACGACCACGGGCCGGTACATATGCGCAAGGTCGCCCTGAACGCGGTCTCCATGATGGGACTGCTCCGGAGCTCCGGCATACGCACGAGCCTCGAGACGGAGGAGGCGGGAAGCTTCGACGAGAGCCTGATCGCCGTCCTCATGGCCTCCTTCCTGCACGACCTGGGGATGACCATAGGCAGGCAGGACCACGAGCTCCACAGCTGCTACCTGGCCTACCCCATCATCGACCGGCTCCTCCTCCAGATCTACGGGACGGACGTGCAGAAGCGCGTGGTGGTCCGGGCCCTGGCGATCGAGGGAATCGTGGGCCACATGGCGGGCCGCAAGATCC
Source organism: uncultured Treponema sp. (assembly GCA_964446515.1). GTDB lineage: Bacteria > Spirochaetota > Spirochaetia > Treponematales > Breznakiellaceae > CAYUPG01. The sequence goes on along the minus strand of CAYUPG010000120.1, from coordinate 3,836 downwards.
ATTCCCTTGAGGCGGGGGTCATCCTGATCGCCGACGGCTGCGACATGGAGAAGGGCCGCGCCCGCATACCCATGGCCATGGGCAACGAGCCCCGGGTGGGGGACATCCACAAGTACTCCGCCAACTCTATCGAAGAGGTCCATCTGTCCGCGGGTGCGGAGAAGCCCATACGCATCGACGTGTCCATGTCAAGCGAGGTGGGCTTCTTCCAGGTGGAGGAGGTGCTCCTGGGGAAGATAGCCTCCAGCACCGCCAAGAGCTACATCGAACTGTACGCATCATTGCCGGGTGGGGAGCCGAAACGATACCTATGAGCAGCGCAGCATCATCCGCCGTCGCGGCGGTCATCTTCGACATGGACGGGGTCCTGACGGACTCAGAGCCCTTCATCGCCGAGGCGGGGCGGCTCATGTTCGCCGAAACGCACGGGGTAGCGGTGACCCACGCGGACTTCCTGCCCTTCGTGGGCTACGGCGAAAACCGCTTCCTGGGGGGCGTCGCGGAGAAGTACGGCGTCGCGGGCTTCGACGTGGAGCGGGACAAGGCGCGGACCTACGAGATCTACGCGGACCTTGTGCCGGGGAAGCTCAAGGCCCTGCCGGGCTCCGTGGAGTTCGTCCGCGCCTGCGCTGCGGCGGGGCTCAAGGTCGCCCTGGCCACCAGCACGGACTACGTGAAGATGAAAGCCAACCTCCGGGAGATAGGCCTGGACGACGGAACCTTCGCCGCCGCGGTGAACGGCCTGGAGGTCCAGCGGCGCAAGCCCTTTCCGGACATCTTCCTTGAGGCGGCCCGGCGCATCGGCGCCGATCCAGCCTCCTGCTGGGTGGTGGAGGACGCGGTGAGCGGCGTGGCGGCGGCCAAGGCGGCGGGGATGCGATGCCTCGCCCTCCTGACCACCTTCCCGGAGCGGGAGCTTCGGGAGGCCGGGGCCGACCGGATCGTACAGGACCTCTCGGCCCTAGGGCCCGCCGATCTGGTTTGACGAGGGGCCCGATCCGATGTATAGTGGACCCATGTTCCGCATCCTCGTGGTGGACGACTCCTTTACCGCCCGTTCCATAATCGCCCGTCTCATAGGGGACCGCTACGAGCTGGTCCAGGCCGACGGCGGGGCCCAGGCCCTCGCCCTGCTGGGCTCGGGAAGCTTCGATCTGGTGCTTCTCGACCTTCTCATGCCCGGCATGGACGGCTTCCAGACCCTGCGGGCCATCAAGGAGCGGGCGCCCGACCTGCCGGTGCTGGTTCTGTCGGCGGACATACAGGAATCCACCCGCCGGCGGGTGCTCGCCGCCGGGGCGGTCCAGCTCATCCACAAGCCGCCCAAGCAGGATTCCCTCATAGCGGCCATCGAGGAAGGCCTTCAGGGCCGGTCCGGCGCCGGGAGCGTCCTATGACCCTGCAGCCGAACTTCAAGGACGCCTTGACGGAGTTCGTGGGGCTCGGGGTCGGCAAGGCCGGAGAAGTCCTGAACGCCATGCTGGATTCCCACATCGCCCTCTCGGCGCCGAACATCCGGGTCATCGGGGCCGATGAGCTGGCGGGAGAGATAGGCGGCGACGGGGAGTCGAAGCTCTCTTCGGTGGAAATGCGCTATTCCGGCTCCATAGACGGCGCGGTCAAGCTCATCTTCCAGGCCGTGGACGCCGGGAAGCTCGTCGACTCCATCATCGGGGAGAACGCCCTCCAGGAAGAGGGCCTCGACGCCATCAGGGCGGGAACCCTCTGCGAGATCGGCAACATAGTCATCAACGCCATGCTGGGGACCATCTCGAACCAGCTCGAGCTGGATTTGTCCTACACCGTGCCGTTCTATAGGGAGAGCAGCGCGGCGGAGCTCATCTCCGACCAGCTCTTCCAGTCGGGGAAAATCATCCTCCTCATAGAAACGCGCTTCGTCGTGGAGAACCTCGAGGTGGCGGGCAACATCGCCATCTACCTGTCCATCATCTCCTACGAAACCCTCAAGGAAGCCATAGAGCGCTACACCGGAATCCCGTCGTGAGGCACCTCGACCACGTCTCCATCGGCGTCGTAGTCACCGACGAGCGGCTGTTCATCGAATTCTGGAATTCCTGCATGGAGGACTGGACCGGCATTCCCCGGAGGCAGGCGCTGGGCAAAGAGCTGCAGGAGCTCTTTCCCCACTTCGGAGAAAAGACCTACCAGGCGAGGCTTAAGCTGCTCCTTGAGGGCGGAGCGCCGGTCATCTTTTCCTATCAGCTCCACGGCTGTCTCTTCCCGCCCCGATCGACGAACGCGGAGCCGCGGGTCCAGCATGTCACCGTGACGCTGGATAGGGATGCCGCCGGGTCTCCCCTGCTCTTCTTTTCCGTGGAGGACAGGACCGAAGTTTCCATGCGCGTCCGCGCCGCCCGCGAGGCCCTCCGGGAGAAGGAATTCCTGATGCGGGAACTCAACCACCGGGTCAAGAACAACCTGAACATGATTCTGAGCTTCATCGAACTGCAGAGAATGAAGGCGGATTCGGAGGAGCTCATACACGGTCTCAACGACCTGGACGGACGCATCCGGTCCTTCGCCGCCCTGCACGAGGCGATGTATCGGGGCAAGGACGCGCAGTGGATCGGTGCGGACGAGTACCTGCGCACGGTGACGGCGGACCTGCTGAGCTCCATGGTCACGCCCGGCTGCCGCCTGGATTTCCGCTTCCAGGTGGAGCCGGTCGAGCTGAACCCCAAGGCCGCGCTCTACACGGGCCTCATAGCCGTGGAAGCCCTGACGAACGCGATCAAGTACGGCCTGGGCAAACGCAGCGAAGGCCGCCTTCTTCTGAGCGTCAAGAAGCAGGAAGGATCGGTCCTGGAACTGCTGGTGGAGGACGACGGCCCCGGCTTCGATCCCGCCTACGACGTCCGGACGGGCGACTCGCTGGGCACGCGCATCATCTCGATACTGGCGGCCGAGCTCAAGGGTTCCGTGAACTTCTCGAACGCGGGGGACCTGGGGGGCGCCCAGGTCGCCGTGCGCTTCAATACCGATATCGGACCGAGCTGAGCAGGACCTCCGCCGGAAGCCCCTCCACATCCAGGCGTCGCCGCACGGTGACCGTATCCTCCGTCTCTTCCTCGCCGAACACGAAGAAGGGAAGCTCCAGCTTGAAGGGCGTCCCGGCTCCGAAGTAGCCGCTCAAGAATCCGCCTGCCAGCACGTTCAGCAGCTCCAGGGCGGAGTCGTCCCGGGAACGGTCGCCGGATCGGGCGGCGGCAGCGGAGCCGGCGGAAGCTTCTTCCTGGAATCCCATGTCCGCCGTGCCGTACAGGTTGTCGGATATCCGGTCGGCCAGGTTTCGGGAGAGTATGAGCTCCAGGCGGCAGGACAGGGGCTTGAGGACATCAAGGGCCACGTGCACCGCATCCGTCCCGCCCACAGGCTTCTCGGCATCCCCGGCCATGGGAAGGGCGTCCATAAAGGCCATCTCCGCGAATACGGAGACCGCCGCATCGGTCAGGGCTTCCGCGGCCCTCGCGTCGTCGATCTTGAGTTCCTTCACCATGCATCACCTCCCAGCGCCGCGGCCAGCTTGGCGGGGGAAACCGGCTTCTTGACCACCGCGGCGGCGCCCAAGGAGCGCAGCTCCGCCTCCGCATCCCCGTCCGCGATGGACGACACGACCACGAGGGTCAGATCCTTGTATTCCGGCGTACCCTTGATTATCCGCACGAAGGCCCTTCCGTCCATCTTCGGCATGTTCAGATCCGTGAGCACCAGATCGACGGGAGAACCGTTTATCCCGTCCTTGAGCTGCGAAAGGGCGTCGAGCCCGTTCTCCGCGTGGGCGAAGACGGCGGAGCAGACGCCGGCCATTTCCAGGC
>CAYUPG010000119.1:6651-8575 GCA_964446515.1 uncultured Treponema sp. | reverse complement strand
GCCGGTAGAAGCCGCTCCCGCGGAAATCGTGCGCGCGGTCCCGGACGCTCCGGCACCCGTGGCGGCGGAGCCTGCGGAGGCCCCCGCGCCTGTCCCTGAAATCTTCGCGGAGATCGCCCCGCCGCCGGAGGCTGCCGTCGGCCCGGCGGCAGCTGAAGCCGTCGAAGTCGCGGCCGCTCCGGCACCCGCGCCGGAACCGATCGAGGCGGCGGCCGAAACCGCGGAGCCGGTCCCCCTGCTCCTGAAGAGCGGCTTCACGGGCTTCCGCCTGGGGCCCGGAACCTGGAACGTCCAAGAAGAAGCGGCGGCCCAGAGCGACGGACGGCAGTATTACGCTAAGATCGCCGATGAGCTCCAGAGCGCCGATGCGGTCCGCGTCCGGTTCTCCGCCCGCAGCACCGTATCCGGATGGACCGGTTTCGGCATCCACCTCTCCGCGGACCGGGTTCGCACCCTGGGGGGCTACGGCGCCGGGGAATCTCTGCTGGTATGGTTCACCTCTGATAAAAAGGCGAACCCCGATGCTCCCGAGCGCATCCAGCTCTACCGCTCCTACAACGATATCGATATGCGGCTCATCGCGGACTATGCGTATCCCGGCGTATTCTCCGTCCTGCGGGACTTCAGCATTGAGTTCGTCCGCAGCGCCGGCACGGTCCGGGTCGACGTGGACGGAATCCGCCGCATAGAAAGAACGCTCAACTTCACCCCAGCTCCCGGTTCAACAATCATCTTCAGAGCCCTGAGGGGCGCGGAATTCAGAGATTTTATGGCGGAGTCGATTTCTCCTGCCCAGGAAGGTACTCATCATGAAAAGTAACAGGGCGCTGCTGTATACCGCCGCCGCGAATCTTCTCCTGGCGGCTCTTTTTTCCTCAGGCCTTACGGCCTGCGACGCCCTCTTCGCGGGGGACGACCTGAAGTCGGTCATAAGCTCCGAGGTCAAGACGGCCACGGCTGAAACGGTAGCGTTGACGGTGCGGGCCAACGAATCGACGCCCGGGGGAACGACTTCTTTGGCATCAACAACGCAGAAGATCGGAATCTCGTTTCCCATCAGCGTTACGGTGTTCAGCGACTATACTTTCAACGGATGGGTAGAGCTTGGCGGAAACAACGCGGTACAATTTGCAGACCCATCATCATCTTCAACCACCGCAACGATAACGAAAGCGGCGTCAGGTATTATAATCCAAGCCAATTTCAATGAACGTCCCGACCTTAGTATTACAACCCCCACAAACGGGGTGCCGAACGTATATCTGTCCCAACCGATATCGTTCGCATTTAGTAAATCGGTAGATCCGGCTACGGTGAACTCAACTACGGTTACCGTTGTAGCATTCCCTGTAAGTTCGCCCGACCAGACAACCGATATTACAAACCTTTTTTCCCCTCCCACCCCAAATAACAGCGCGAATATCAATTATACCCTTTCTCCTATTGCGTCGCTTTCTGCCTATGTATTGCAGGGCGTGAAGGTTAATATTTCAAAGAACGTCAGAGATTTTTCCGGAGCAGGAATGGTGCGGGACAAATTCTTCAGTTTCACCTACGGCTCCGGAATTGATGCAAGCGCACCTGCGATCAATACATTCGGCTTATCTTCACCCGTTCCAAATGGTCAGTACATACGGTCCACCGATTTGACTTTTGCGATAGTCGCGAGCGACGATACTGGATTCATACAGCGTATTACCCTCCATGAAGGGGCGACATCAATTTACGACGGTCCGTATAAGCCTAGTCATATCCACTCAATTATTGATACGGGCAATGGTGCCAAACGATTCACATTAACTGTCTACGACCCCTCCAATAATTCCACAAGCAGAGACCTGGATCTTTTCCTTGATAGAACCGCCCCTATGATTTCCGACCTCTCCGTAACGGCGCCCGCAGGAACTTGGGCGAAGGCAGGGAC
>CAYUPG010000119.1:0-6551 GCA_964446515.1 uncultured Treponema sp. | reverse complement strand
CCCTGGACAAGACGGACCCGGTGATTTCCGACCTCTCCGTAACGGCGCCCGCAGGGACTTGGGTTAAAGCTGGAACGACCGTTACCGTCACCTTCACCGCCACCGACTCAGGCGGCTCGCTGCTGCAGACCCCCACCGCTTCCTTCACCTCAGGCGGTGCCGCAGTGACCAATACGCCGACCGTTACCAGCCTTGGCGGTGGAAGCTATTCCGCTTCCTACATTACACATGCCTCCGACACCAACGGGGCCATCGCCTACACCATCTCCGCCTCCGACGGCGCGGGCAATACCGCAACCACCGGCGCCACCGCTTCCGGCAAGTCATTGGATAAGTCTCCCCCCGTTATCAACATAAGCTCCACCTCTTATGATAACACTGAAAAGGAACTCACCCTCGTCTTCGATCCAACTGAAGACGACTCCGGCTTCGCCTTTATCAAGTTCTCAGGCATCTATGCTGCGGACACGGATACTCCCACCTACGGTGCTCCAGTCGCTCTTCCCGGAACACATATTGCAGCTATTGGACTTACCCTCGCCGTCGGAGACCGCTTCTACTACGTCGTCATCGACGGCGCGGGCAACGAGAGCGCAGTGCGGAACATTTACTACAAGCCGGAGGAAGCTGGGCCCCCTGTAGTGCCTGCGGGAGTAATTTCCCGCTCCTTGGCCTCAGGCGGGCTCACATGGCGGCCCACCACGGTGCCTCGAAAGACTGCCGCCCTCCCCGCGACCCGGAGCGCTCAGGCGCGCCGGACCGTGCCTGCGACGAACTGGAGCGCCTGGCCCGCGGCCTTCGCGGTGAACGCGCCGCAGACCTCGACGGACAAGCTCCAGGACGGCGCTGCCGGCGGCACGGCGGCAAGCCCGGCTCCTGCGCAGATTTCCGGCGCCGCGGGCGTAAAAACCGCAGCAGCCGCAGTGCCCGGCCTGCGCAGCCCGGAGACCGTGAGCTCCGCAGGCAGGACCACGGCGGCCAAGGCGTCCGCCGTGAAGTTTGGGCCGGAAGCGCCGGTAGAGCGGCCCGCGGCGCAGCCGGAAAGCGCGCCGGAGAGGGCGTCGGAAACGACTATGCCTGCCGACGATGACGAAATGGCCGCTGAACGGGCCCTCGACGCGCGGCCGGCCCCGGGCAGTAGCGTCTCAGCTCCCGCCGGGGCGGATACCGCCGACAGCTCGGTTCCGGCCCCCGCGACGCCTGAGAAAGCCCCCCGGGAGGGCCCCTGGAGCCGAAATCCCGCCTATCTGCAGCCGCTCGGCGGGGAGAAATCCAGAAGAGAAGAGGAAGAAGCGCTGGAAGCATAGGATTAGATGCCCTTGCCGCGATATACTCACGGCATAGAGGATAAAAAGAGGTGACCCATGAAGCATGTTAGTTGCATTATCGCGTTGGCCTTTGTGGCGGCCATGGCCGCGGCGGTTCCCATGACCGCCTCATGGATTGAGGGCAAAGTCGAACTCCGCGTCGGCTCCGCATGGAAGGAAGTCTACGAAGGCGACACCCTGGACAGCGCTTCCGTCGTCCGTCTCGGACCCAATTCCCTGGCGGAATTCAGTTCCGGCGCCCGAAAGGTGGCGCTTTCCTCCGAGGGGACCTACAACCTCGACAGCCTGTTGAATTCCAGTAACGCCCAGGCCCATAAGACCTCCACGGTGGTCAATAAGCTCTCCCGGGTAGTCGATTCCAAGACCCCTCGGTCCACCGTCGTGGCGGGCGTGCGGGGCGACTTCGAGGGCGCTCCGGAAAAAACCATCTGGGCTGTGGACGAGGACGATCCCGAAACCCTTGCGGAGGAAGGCCGGATCCTCATCGACGCGGAACGCTATGCCGACGCGGCCGAAAGGTTCAGCCGGGCGGCGGACGAGGCCATAGGGCAGAAGCGGGACGAATACCGCTACGCCCAGGCCTGGAGTCTCGCCGCGGCGAACGACCTCTTGGGAGCCATCAAGGTGCTCAGACCTATGGAAGCTTCCGGCTACTACGCCGTCCCCAGGGCCATACTTCTGGCCAGGCTCAACCTCGACACCGGGGCGCCGAAGGAAGCCGCTGCGGTGTTGGATACCGTCGCCGCCAACCCGGCCCTCTCGGGCGAGGACGCGGCGATGGTCAAGGAGCTCCGGGAAGAAGCCCGCCTAGCCATGCGCTAAAAGCCGAATAGGAAAAAAAAGGGCTCCCGGGAGGCATCCCGGGAGCCCTTCATCGTCTATGGCGCCCTAGCGCCAGGCGAAGAGCACCACCGCCGCGACCATGCATACCGCCGCGAACGCCAAATACGCCGCCATAATTTTTCCGCTCAGCTTCATGCTTCAAGCCCTCCTTTCCACCGCTTCCCCACCTCTTCCATATCGATGCCCAGGCGGCGCATGGTCGCGAAGAGCCGGGGCAGCTCGTCGCTGAAGAAGCGTTCCCGCCGGGCAGACCGTATGGCCTCCGAGGCCCCCGGGGCTACGAAGTACCCCGAACCGCGCTCCATGACCGCAGCGCCGGAATCCGCCAGCGCCTGGAGCGATCGGGCCGCCGTGTTCGGATTCACCTCCAGCGACGACGCCAGGTCGCGGGCGGAGGGCAGGCGCCCTCCCTCGGCAGGATCTCCCGCGACGATGCGGTCCTCCAGCAGCTCCGCTATCTGTTCGAATATGGGCCGTCCGTCATTGAACCTCATCTTTGGACTCCTTTTCGCGAAGGAGAGCGTAGCCGTAGAACAGCGCGAAGAGGACGGAAATCCTCCGGAATATCGTCGCCATGGTCTCCATGACCTGCTCTTTCCAGGGCGCCATATCCATGTCGATGTGCACCCGGACGCCCCTGAAGGCGCCGGAAGCGAAGGCCTGCCGCCCTTCCTCCGTCGTCGCGACCAGGGCGAAGAGCAGGAGCAGGGACGAGGCCACCCCCGCGGCGAACAGGACCGCCGCCGTCTTGCCCAGGGCGAACTTCCGGAAGCGGGCCGAACCCGCCGCCGCCACGATGCCCACGGAAAGATACGCTTCCGCGCCCTTGAGCAGACCGGCCTGAAGCGGATTCCAGAGCACCCCGCCTCCGGTGCCGAAGAGCTCGCCCAGGCCCAGCAGGGCGGCGGAAAGGAGCATGGCAGCCCCCGAGGCGGCCAGGGGATAGATGAACAGGTAGACGATGAGGGCGGATAGGTACTTCTCCGCCGCCGAAGCCGGCAGCAGCACCCAGTCGGGCCCGGATCGCCCGTCGTGCATCTTCGAGAAGGCGTTGCCCGAAAGCAGTAGGCCGCCCAGCACGACGGCGAGGGTCCAGGGACCGCCCCGGGCGGAAGCGGCGTTGAAGAAGGGCACTGCGCCGAAGATGAGGGCGATGAGGTTCAAGGCCGCTATGGCCCCCGCCGTGACGCCCGCCGCGGGGGCGTCGTCAAAGAGCCGATTCCGCATCAGGGCGGCGACGCGGCCGGCCGAGAAGGGAGCATCAAGATTGTTGCGCAGCATCACAGAACCTCCTTGCCGTCCAGGGCACGGCGGAATTTTTCCGGCTCCCGTATCGCCGCGGTGAACAGGGTCTCCAGATCCGCTCCCCCGCCCCCCTCGGCCAACAGGGCCGCCCAGCCCAGGGCGTCCTTCTCCGCATGCACAACCTTTCGGCCTTCCAGGGAATCGAGCCGCACGGCGGAAAAGCGTTCCGCCATGACCGATGCGGGGAAGGCGGTGAGGACGCGCCCCTCGTGCACCACTACGATGGGGTCGAGAAGGTTCTCCAGGTCCCGCGCCTGATGGGTGGAGACGATGAAGATCCGCTCCTCCGAGGAGGCGGACGCAAGGACGCGCCGGAACTGGGCCTTCGAGGGGATGTCCAGGCCGTTGGTGGGCTCGTCCAGGAGCACCAGGCGGGCGCCGCCCGCCAAGGCCGCAGCCAGGGCGAACTTCTTGCGCTGTCCGTAGGACAGCTTTGCGGCGCTCTTTTCCCGGGGAACCTGAAATTCCTCAAGGGAGGCGAGGAAGGCATCCCTGTCCAGCCTCGGGCGGAAGACGCCGTACCGGGACAGCCAGCTCTCCGCCGGAAGAGGCGGGACCCAGGGGTCCTCGCTCACGAAGGAGACGTCCGCCAGGTGGGCGGGACTGCGCAGCCGGCTTTCTCTGCCGAAAACGGTGATCCGCCCCCCCTGGGGGAAGAGGGCGCCGGCCGCGAGCTTCAACAGACTCGTCTTGCCGGCCCCGTTGAGACCGAGGAGGCCGACGGTCGATCCGCCCTCCGCGATCAGATCCAAGCCCTGGAACAGCGGCTTTTTGCCGTACCCGAAAGTCACGGCTTCGAATTGTACCACGATTTACCTCCATGGTGTACTATCGTACTAATACACTAATACTACAGCCAACTTTCGTCAAGGGAAAAACCGCCGCCGCCCTCATTTTTTTCCCGAATAGATGGCGACCGGCGCCGCCCGCTCGCTTTTTCCCTGGGCCTCGTCCACCACCGACGACCAGAGCAGGGATATCTCCAGGGGCGCCAGGCTGCTTCCCAGGTGCTCCCGCAGCTTGCCGTAGACCGCGGCGCCCCGCCGACCCTCGTCGTAGAGCGCCTTGTGCTTCGCCGGAAGGGCCGTAAGCGCCCGCTCGTCTATCTTTACGTCCCGCCGTCTGCCGAATTCCTCGGCGAACTCCAGGTACTTCTCCAGAACGCAGGAAGCGTACTCCAGGCAGAGCTTGTCGAAGGAGGGAATATCCTTCAGGCAGCCGACGAGCTTCTCCAGGGAGGAGATCGCCCCAACGTAGTCCTGGAGGTTGCGGTACTTGTTCTGCATGTCCGCGGCCATGGCGGCGAGCTCAGCATTGCGGAGCACCACGGGAAGCCCGGCCTCCTTCGCCTCGACCTTGCACTTGGGCATGATTTTGATAACCCGAATCAGCAAGATCGCCAGGGCATCGAAGACGCCGTCCTTCCACTGTCCGCCCTCCACCGCGCGGTAGAGATCGGTCATCTGGGGCTCGTACAGGAGCTTCTGCCGGTCCGCCTCCGTGTAGAGCACCTCGTAGACCGCCACGGAGATGCCCTTGAAGCTGATCCAGCCGGAATCGAAGAACTTGACCGGAGTCTGGGCGAAGAAGGGATCAGGCTTGGCCTTGAGCTCGCCCTGGAAGGCGGCGGACACGGTGCGGGAAACCAGGATGCGGGACTGGGACGAGGACAGCTCGTTGGCCCTTCCCTGAAGCCGGGCCGCCGTGTTCACCACCCCCCCGGAAAGGTCCCCGTCCCGGGTGATGATGAAGGGGGTGAACTTCTTGCCTCCCGCGATGCCCGCGGAGATGTGCATCTCCTCCAGGATGATCTTATAGCCCGAACGGTGGGCCGTATCGGCCTTTACGTTGAAGGTCCTGCGCTTGGAGAAGTAGTCCAGGATCATGAGGGTCGTGGCGATGAGGTCGCAGGCGGAGGCGCCCACCAGGACCATCTCGTCCCCCTGCCTGCGCTGGAGCACCACGTTCCGGTCCTTGGCCATCTTGACGATGTCCACCTGTATCATGTCGTCCAGCATCTGCAGCATGGAAAGGTTGTTCTTGTTCTTCTCGCAGAAGCGGGTATAGCCGTGGAGGTCCAGGATGCCGACGTAGACGTCGGAGATGGTCAGGTTCCGCTTCAGGGCCCCGCAGTTCTTGAACTCCCGGTCCGGGATGACCACCTCCCGCCAGACCTTGGGGAAGGACTCGACGTCGATGTCCCGAAAGAAGCCCCAGTGGAGCTTCCGAATGAGCTTGAAGATCCGGGGAATGACGGCGTTGAAGCGTGCGTCCCGGGGAAGGCAGGCGGTGTATTCCATAAGGGCTGAAAAACTGGTAATACGTTCCTCGACCACCGCATCGGTCAGGAAGGCGTACAGCTCGGACGCGGTCGTCCCGTCGGAATAGTCGGACAGATTTTTCATAGCTCCTCCGTGGGCACAAAGGATACCGTGTGAGTGTATATAGGATACCCCAGGTAGCGCTATCCCCCGACGCGGGAGACGACGAGCTCCGGCGCAGGGTGGAGCGGCTGCTGCGGATAGATCCCCGGGCCGTCGGCAGGATCACGGTGGAGCGCAAGTCCGTGGACGCCAGGGACAAGAGCGCGGTCAAGCTGGTCTACGGCTTGACCGTGGAGGTGGACCACGGAAAGTCCGCCCGCATTCCCGCCTCCGCCGCCGTGCCCGTGGCGCCGGAACAGCCCTATCCCGAACCGCGAAGCCTGCGCAGCTTCTCCGCGCCGCCGTTGGTGGTGGGCTCGGGCCCCGCCGGGCTCTTCGCAGCCCTCATCCTTGCGGAGGCCGGGACGAGGCCAATCGTGCTGGAGCGGGGCGAACCGGTGGAGGAACGGGACCGGACGGTCAAGGCCTTCTACGGCGGCGCGGACTTGGACGGCGAGTCCAACATCCAGTTCGGCGAAGGCGGAGCCGGCACCTACTCGGACGGAAAGCTCAACACCCAGGTCAAGGATGCGGCGGGACGGCGGGGCAAGGTGCTCCGGGAGCTGATCGCCGCCGGAGCGGCCGCCGAGATCGCGGTGCTCGCCAAGCCCCACGTGGGAACGGACGTCCTCCTAGGCGTCGTGGCCGCCCT
>CAYUPG010000118.1:7085-8652 GCA_964446515.1 uncultured Treponema sp. | reverse complement strand
GATCGTCGAAATGCGGGGGAAGATGGAGGTAGGCCGACCGCCCGAGGGACCTCAGGGCGCGGACCAGGTCGACGCACCTGGCCAGGTGTCCCCCGCCTCGCCCCGCATCCACCGCCGGGACCACGAGTATCGGGGATTCGGCGCAGCTCCTCATAGGTCGTCCCGGCCGGCGGGCGGCAGGGCGCGCAGCGCGTGCAGGGCGGCGATGATCGACTCCCCTTCGTAGCGGCCGGCGGCGGCTCCCGCCGATCCCGTGTGCAGGGCCCCGTGGAGGCGCAGGGCGGCCCGGTAATCCTCCGGCGTATCCACGGTGAGGCGCAGGCCGCTTCCCCGCCAGCGCCGGGGCGTCAGGGGTCTGTGCAGGCCGAAGAGTTCCGGGTGGGCGTACAGGTAGGGACAGACGTGTTCCCGCTCGTAGGGCAGCGCAGCCTCCCGCTCGGCCCGGAGCAGGGCCTCGGAGGCCACCGCCTCGACGCCGGCGCCCAGAGGAAGGCCCGAGTAGCCGGCATAGTCCGCGCCGAGCTCCTCGGCCTCCCGGGCGAGAGCCGCGGCGGCATCGGCGAACACGAAGGGGTTGTCCCCCGTGGCCCGGACCACCCTGTCGGGGCCGAAGGCCCGGACGGCGTCGCAGTACCGGGACAGCACGTCCACCTTGGAGCCGACGATCAGGCGGAAGCCGGCCCGTTCCGCCAGGGGAGCGAAGGACGCCGCGGCGTCCGCGGGACAGGCCAGGACGCGGAGTTCCCAGGGGACGGATGCGAGGGCCTCCATGACGCGCAGCAGCAGGGGCTCCCCGCCCAACGGCAGGAGGGCCTTATTGGACAGGCGGCTGGAGTCCAGCCGGGCCTGGAGCACCAGGGCGGTCATGGTTCCAGAGCCTCCCAGAGCTCGGTGATTTTTCGGGCATCGCAGCGGAAGCGGTACTTGTTCGTTTCCACCCAAGCGCGGGCTTCCGAGAAGGAATCCCAGGCTTCGAAGGGCCCCAGTCCGGCGCGCAGATAGTAGGAGAGAAAGCGGCGGAAGGGCAGATGGGCGCTGTCCCCCCGGAAGAGGGGCGCCAGGTTCTTGAGGTAGAACCGGGTGTAGCCGGAATCCACCGTGGCGTCCTCCGGAGGCAGCTCCCCCTCGTACATCACTTTCACCAACTGAGTGGACCGTATGGATTCGCCCCAGAGCTGGGCGCGGAAGCCGAAATCCATGAGCTGCCAATGGGCTGAGGCTATGGTGCCGTCGAAGCCGCCGAGCCGGATGAAGCGGTCGCGGCCGTAGATGCCCACGGCGTCGAAGGGGTACAGGGAGGGAAGGCCTTCCCGGGCGCCCGCGAAGGGTATGGTCTTGACGGAGCCCCGGAAGAAGGCCGGGGAGACGAGGGTGGGAAGGGGCTCGAAGCGTCCGTTCTGGACCAGGGGTACCGTGCACAGCCGCCCTCCCCCGTCCGATCCCGGATCCGAAAGCAGGCGCTCGGCTATGCGCTCCGCCCCGCCGGAGCGGATGAAGCGCACGTCGTTCCAAAGCACGAGAAAGAGGGGGGTCGATGTCTCCGAAGCCGCAAGGTTGATCTGCTCCC
>CAYUPG010000118.1:0-7075 GCA_964446515.1 uncultured Treponema sp. | reverse complement strand
GACCCTCCACTGAAACCACGTAATCGAAGCCCGCCTTCTCGAAGTCCTGGAACACGGAGCGCCGCAGGTAGCGGCCGCCGCGGTTGAGCAGCACCGCCGTAAGCCCGGAGGAGGCGGCCCGGACGGTCCCTCCCACCGCCGTATAGGGGGGCGGGGCTTCGTTAAAAATTGTAGGTATAGTACTCATCGCACCCCGCACAGATGCCGGGATAGCCCCCGGCGCAGTGTTCGCCGTAGAGGGCGGCGCCGGCGCTCCACAGCTCCTCCAAGGACTTTTCGAAGGCGTTGCCGATGGGGCGCGTCCCCTCCACATCCTCCCGGCAGAAGGGGACCGATCCGTCGATGAGGATGGTCAGGTCCCGCAGGAGGTGCCTGCAGGGATGGCGCTTGATGGGAGAGATGTCGCCCGCCTTCAGGGTGGGCAGATAGCCGCAGAAATCGTCGTGCTTTTGGACTATGATCTTGGCCCCCGCGGCCTTCCAATTGCGGTAGAAGCGCTCCAAATCGTCCTCGGCGCCGCCTACGCGCAGGGCCTGCACGTAGGCGTCCGCGGGGAAGCGGGCCATGAGAGCCTTCGCGCAGGCGACGGCCTCTCCGTAGCCCGGGCCGCGTATCTGCTCGTAGCGCCGAGGGTCGTCGGAGTCCAGGGACACTATCCAGGACAGGGGCGCCATCCGGTTGAGCCGGGGCGCCGCGGCGGCCGCATCCGCCGCCAGCATGCTCAACAGGTCCTCGTCCCAGCCGAGGCCGCTCGTCTCGACGAGGGCGGACAGGGCGGGACGGGCCAGCACGGCGCGGATGAGCCGCGGAGCTTCCGGATGGAGGGAAAGCTCCCCCCAGGCGGAGAAGTTGACTACCGCATCTCCCGAGAACTCCACGATGCGGTCCAGAAGCGGCTCGAAGCGCTCCGCGGGCATGAAGTCCCTGCGATCCAGGATGCCCGTTCCCCCGGCGGCTCCGAAGCGGGGATACGGGCAGAGGGTGCAGGCCTGGGGACAGGGCCCGGACACCTGGATCTGGTAGTAGGCGGGCAGGGTGCGCAGGAGCTCGGGCCGCTCGGCTATGACGCGTCCGGCGTCCGAGGCCGAGCGGAGGCCCGCCTCGGCAAGGCGCGTCAGGAGCAGCAGGTTGCGCTTGGAATCCGCGGCCAGGGTAAGGCGGTGGCCCCGCAGGTCCACGGGGGAAATTTCCGTCTCGATGTCGAAGGCGTTGATGTCCTTCTGGATGACCTGAAAGAGGGTATCCCGCTCCACCGGCGCCGCGCCGTCGCCCCAGAGGGCCGATAGAAGGCCGGCGGTGGTCGAGGCCAGCAGCTCCGGGGCGAACCCGTAGGGCCAGCCGTCCGCGTAGGAATATTCGGCGGCATAGCGCAGATGCCTGTCCGCGATAGCCCGCGCCAGGATCGGATCGAGGAAGGGACAGTCGGCCCAGGCGTAATAGATGTAGTCGTAGGCCCGAGACTCCTCCGCCAGAGTCTTCAGAAGGAGGCCCGTATCCCAGGAGGGCCGACGCAGGAGCCGGTGGGGGCCGAAGTCGGCGGGAAGCGCCGCAGCCTCCGAAGCGAGGATCAGGGTTTCGGCCACGTCGGGGAAGGACCTCGTACGCTCCAGGGCGACCGAAAGGGCGCAGCGGCCGTCGAATGCCGGCTCGTAGGCCTGGGCCGCCGGACGGCCCGCGTAAAGTACGGCGAGGGCTTTCATATCCTTCAATGTATCGGCAATCGCGGCCTTGGCCAATAGCGGCCCGTGCAATATACTTCCCCCATGGACGACCGCCGGCTCATGACCGTCTCCCAGCTCACGGACCTCATTAAGCTCTGCCTCGAGGGAACCTTCGGCACGGTGTCCGTGGAGGGGGAGATCTCCAACTATCGTCCCTCCAGCACGGGGCACCTCTACTTCACCCTCAAGGATGCCGGGGCCTCCATACAGGCGGTGATGTTCAAGAACCGCCTGCGCTCCCTGGCCTTCGTTCCCCGGGACGGGATGCTCGTTCGGGCGGCCGGCAGCCTCTCGGTCTACCCTCAGCGGGGCAGCTACCAGATCGTCTGCGAGAGCCTTGAGCAGGCGGGCACCGGCGACCTCTTGGCCATGCTGGAGGAGCGCAAGCGGCGCCTGGCCGCCGAGGGGCTCTTCGACCCGGAGCGGAAGAAGCCCCTGCCCCGCTTTCCCCGCACCGTGGCGGTGATCAGCTCCCCCACCGGGGCGGCCCTGCGGGACATCCTCAACATACTCTCCCGCCGGGCGGCGGGAATCAATGTGGTGATCCTCCCCTCCCCGGTGCAGGGCTCCGAGGCGGCGGCGATCCTGGCCCGGCGCATCGAGCAGGCCAACGACTGGAAGCTCGCGGAGGTGATCATCCTGGGGCGCGGCGGCGGATCCCTTGAGGATCTGCTGCCCTTCTCGGACGAGGCGGTGGTGCGGGCGGTCGCCGCCTCGAAAATTCCGGTGGTCAGCGCGGTGGGCCACGAGATAGACTGGGCCCTCTCGGACTTCGCCGCGGACCTTCGGGCCCCAACCCCCTCGGCTGCGGCGGAGCTGGTGAGCGGCAGCAGGGCCGAGGCCCTGGAACGCCTGCGGGAGACGGCGGAGCTGCTCTACGGGGCCCTCAAGGGCCGCCTGGACCGGGCGCGCCTCCTGGCCAAGCCCTTCGCGCCCGAGGACCTGGAATTCCGCTTCCGCACCATCCTGCAGCCCCGATTGGTCCGCTTCGACGACGCCAAGGAAGCCCTGCTGGAAGCCCTGCAGGATAGGGTGGACGAGGGGCGCCGCCGCCTGGCCCTGGCGCTGACGGCCTTGGAGGCTTCAAGCCCCCTGGCCATCCTGGAACGGGGCTACTCGGTGGTGACCCTGGAGTCCTCCGGAGCCCTGCTCCGGAGCGCTTCGGAGGCGGCGGCGGGGGATAGGGTGATCATACGACCCCGGGAAGGCCGGCTCGGCGCCCGGATCGAAGAGTGCATGACGGTGGAGGAAGGAATCATCCGATGAAGAATTTCGAAGAACGGCTCGCGCGGCTTGAGGAACTGGGAGAGAAGATCAGGAAGAGCGACCTGCCCCTGGACGACGCCCTCGCGGCCTTCGAGGAGGGCATCAAGCTCGCCCGGGCCCTGGAGAAGGACCTGTCGAAGGTCGAAGGCCGCATCGAGCTGCTGATGAACGGCCCCGAGGCCAAGGGGGAGGACAAACCCGAGCTCGAGCTCTTCGACGACCAGGGCTAGGCGGCGCCCATGGAAGCGGACGGACGCATACGGCTTCTTTCCCCCGATGTGGCCCGCAAGATCGCCGCCGGGGAGGTGGTTGACCGGCCGGCGGCCCTTGTGCGGGAGCTGGTGGACAACGCCATCGACGCCGGAGCTTCCACGGTGGAAGTCGCGGTCGAGGGAGGCGGTTCCCGGAGGGTGGAGGTTTCGGACGACGGCTGCGGCATGGACCGGGAGAACCTGGAGCTCTGCATACTGCCCCACGCGACGAGCAAGATCCGCTCGGTGGAGGACCTGGAGTCCGCCGAGACCCTGGGATTCCGGGGAGAGGCCCTCGCCGCGGTCGCGGCGGTGGCCAGGGTGGAGATCACGAGCAGCCGGGACGGCAGGGAAGCCTGGCGCCTTGCCGCCGGTCCCGGAACGGAAGGCGCGGCGGCTCCGGAGCTGCGGAGCGGGCGGCGGGCCAAGGGCACGGGAGTCCGGGTCCTGGGGCTCTTCGACGCCGTTCCGGCCCGGAAGAAATTCCTCAAGCGGGACGGAGCCGAGGGAAGCCTCTGCAGGCAGGCCCTGGTGGACAAGGCCCTGGCCTTTCCCGAGCTGACCTTCCGCTTCCTCAAGGACGGCAAGCTCGACCTCTTCCTCCCCGCAGTCCCGACACTCAAGGAGCGCTTCGCCGCGGCCCTGCTCGACCGGAACCAGGGCGCCTTTCTCCATGAGCTGAACGTTTCGGGACCGGGCTTCTCCGCCGCGATAGTGATCGGCGGGCCGGAGCTTCACCGATCCGACCGGCGGTTCCTGTTCGCCTTCGCCAACGGCAGGCGCATCCAGGACTTCGGCCTCATCCAGGCCCTGGAATTCGGCGCCCAGCTCTGGTTCCCCAACGGGACCCACCCGGTGGGGGCGGTCTACGTGGATATAGACCCCGCCTTTGCGGACTTCAACATACATCCGGCCAAGCGGGAGGTCCGCTTCAAGGACGGAGGGGCTATACACCACGCCGTGAGCTCCGGCCTCCGGGACTATCTGCGGCGCCTGGGCCTGCGGGAGTTCGAGCGGTCCGGCTCTCCGTACCGAGCGCCGGACGACCGGAGCGCCTTACCCCGCAGCGCCGAAGGCCAGTTGGCCATGGAGGCCCTCCTGGAGCGGCCGCCGGCCTTCGCTCCCCTGCCCGGCAGGGCGCCGAGCCTCCTCGGCGGAGCTTGGAGGACGAACGCCCAGGGCCTGCCCGTCGCCCCCCCGACGAACGCAGAGGGCTTCGCGGCCGGCCCCCGGGAACAGCCGGAGACGCGGGAAACCGCACCGCCCGACGCGGTCCGCTACGTGGGCCGCGCCTTCGATCTCTTCATACTCGCCGAGAAGGGCGACCGGCTCTACCTCATAGACCAGCACGCCGCCCACGAGCGGCTGCTCTACGACCGCATCAGGTCGGGCCCCGTGGACCGTCAGGAGCTCCTGGTGCCCCTCCCCTTCACCACCGACGGGGAAGAAGAGGATGCCTTCCTTGAGGCGCGCAGGGAGGAGCTGGACCGCCTGGGCATACGGGTGGAGCGGGACGGGGATTCGGCCTGGCGCATAGAGACCCTTCCCGCCGGATGGCGGACCGCCGACGGCGAGACGGTGCGGGCCCTGCTGGAGCTGCGGCACGCGGGGGAGAGTCTTGCGGAACGGTGGACGGCGACCATGGCCTGCAGGGCGGCGGTGAAGGACGGCGATTACCTCGATCCCGATGCGGCCCTGGCCCTGGCGGAGGCGGCCCTGGAGCTGGAACAGCCCCGGTGCCCCCACGGCAGGCCCGTCTGGACCGAGCTGCGCAGGGAAGACCTCTTGAAGGCGGTCCGCAGGATAGAATGAAGCTCGTTGCCGGGAACGGGATTTGAACCCGTACGGCCTTGCGGCCAGGGGATTTTAAGTCCCCGGTGTCTACCTTTCCACCATCCCGGCGGCCCTTGCATAGTACCAGGGGGTCCTGGTAAGGTCAAGAAGTCATGCTGCCTTATATAGATACCCACGCGCACCTCTCCATGCTCTCCCGTCGGGGCCACGATGCCCACGAACTGGTCGCGGACCTCTTCGCCCGAGGCTTCGGCGGCATCATCGACGTAGGCACCGAAGCGGGCGACCTTGGCTCTCGGCTCTCCCAGTTCGGCGGATTCCAGCGGATTCGTTTTTCCGCGGGCATCTGGCCCTCCGCCGAGGCCGTGGCGAACCGGGCGGCCGAAACGGCGGCCCTGGAGGCCGAGCTGGACGCAGCCCCCGCAGGAACCGTCGTCGCCCTGGGGGAATGCGGGATAGACCGTCACTGGAACCGGAGGGAGTACGGGTCGGACCTGGAGGGGGAGCGGGAGCTCTTGGACATGCAGCTGCGCATCGCCGAGGAACGGAACCTGCCGGTGATCATCCACAGCCGGGACGCCGCCGAGGAGACGGCGGAAATCCTTTCCCGAAGACGCGGCCTGCGGGGAGTCATCCACTGCTATTCCTACGGCCCGGCGCAGGCGGAGCTCTTTTTGGACTTGGGCTTCTACTTTTCCTTTTCCGGCACCCTCACCTACAAGAACGCCCGGGAACAGCGGGATACGGCAGCCATGATACCGGAGGATAGGCTGCTCATCGAGACGGACGCTCCCTACCTTGCGCCTGCGCCCCATCGGGGCGCCGCGGCGGACCCGGGGATGGTGTCCTACGCCTACCGGTTGGCGGCGGAACTCCGGGGCGTGGATGAGGAACGCCTCGTCCGCGCCGTAACCGAAAACGTCCGCCGCCTCTTCGGCTTCTCTATTCCGTCTTGATGACGTTGGTGGGGCAGGAATCCACCGCTTCCAGGATGGACTCCTCGTGGGCGGAGAAGTCCACGCCGGATTTCACCACCATCTTGTCGGGAATCTCAAAGACCTCCGGGCAGATAGCCTCGCAGTTCCCGCAGGAAATGCACTCGTCGTTGCTCTCGTCGAGCCAAACCTTCTTGATCGCCATGGCTGCCTCCTGATGTTTCGGCCCGCCGGCGGCGCGCATCCGGGCCGTATCGGATGCCGGAGCCCCGGATCCTCCGGCTTCATCCGTAGATGAGCCTGCGGATCTGGCGCAAGGTCAGGGGCTCCGCCGAAAAGCGGCGCTCCCCGAGCTCCCGTTCGATGGTGCGGTAGATGTCCTGGTTCCGGAGACCCCGGCGCTGCAGGCGTATATGCCGGGACCGAACCCACTCCTCCACCGTATCGGAATAGGCCAGCATCACTTCCTCTATTATACGCTCCGCCAGTGATTCGTCCAGCCCGTAGACGCCATGGAGCCGGGACACCAGGTCGGGGTCCGGCTTAGCCGGCGGAAAATCCATACTGCCCATAACGGCAGTATGGAAAAAGAGCAACGGACGCGCAAGTGGGCCCCATCGCTTCCATACCCGAATTCGGGCATGAAAATGGGCTATCCGATTGCCGGATAGCCCAAAGAAGGATTCTAAGCGCAGCCTAGAGCTTGAAGAGCAGATCCTCGTAGCTCGGGAAGGGCCAGGCGTCCTTCGCCACGAGCTTCTCAACCGCATCCACCTTGGAGCGGAGGGAGGACATCTGCAGGACGACCTTCTCCCGGTACGCCTTGGCCTGGGCGAAGGCGTCCTCGGTCTCCTGGGCCTCCGCGAGCACCTTCTCCAGCTTCTCGGTCTCGTCGAAGAGCTCCGAAGCGAGCTCGGCGATACGCTTGGCCCGCTTCTCCTGGGCCACGCTCACCGCTCCGACCGCAGCCAGGGAGGCCGCATCCCGAGCCAGGGAGGCTGCGAAGGAGCTGACCGCCGGGAAAATGTAGCGCTTGGCCATGTCCGCCGCGATGCCGGCCTCGATGTTGATCTGCTTGGAGTACTTCTCCAGGTAGATGTGGTAGCGG
>CAYUPG010000117.1:0-8682 GCA_964446515.1 uncultured Treponema sp. | reverse complement strand
CGGCTTCAACCCGGAGGGCCCCGCGGGGGTGGAAGGCCAGACTCCCCCGGCCTTCAAGGACATGTCCAACCTCTACGGCCGGGTGGAGCAGCAGACCCTCACCCAGAACGAGGAGATCAACCGGCGGCAGATCCAGGAGGAGCGCAGCCCCACCATCGACCGCATAACCGTGTCGGTGAATATCGACGGACGGTGGAAACGGAAGTATAATGAGAAGGGCGAGCCGGTCGTCGCGGCGGACAATTCCCTGGAGCGGGAGTACATTCCCATTCCTCCGGAGGAGCTCCGTCAGGCGGCGGCCCTGGTTCAGGATGCTATCGGCTACAGCCGCAACCGGGGCGATTCGGTCACCGTGCAGAACATCCAGTTCGATCGGACCGGCCAGTTTTCCCTGGAGGACGCGGACTTCCTGAGGAAGCGGCAGTTCCAGACGACCATGCTGCTCTTCCTGGCGGGTCTCGCGGTACTCCTGATCGCCTTCATCATCTTCCGGGTCATTTCCCGGGAGCTTGAGCGGCGGCGGCGCCTCCGGGAAGAGGAGCTGTCCCGCCAGCATCAGATGATGCGGGAGAGCGCCCTCCGGCAGGCGGAGGAAGAGGGCGTCGAGGTTTCCATGTCCGTGGAAGAGCGGAAGCGTATGGAGCTGCAGGAGAACGCGATCAACATGGCCAAGGAGCATCCCGAGGATGTGGCCCAGCTGATACGGACCTGGCTCCTGGAGGAATAAGGGATGGCAAAAACTGCTTCTTCCGCCCCGGCGGCCGCCGCCGACGGGGGCCGGAAAAGATCAAAGTCCATAAAGGAACTCACCGGGCGCCAGAAGGCCGCCATTTTCCTGGTCACCATCGGCTCGGAGATCTCCGCTGAGATATTCAAGCACCTGCGGGAAGACGAGATAGAGACGCTCACCTTCGAGATCGCCCGGCTCGAGACCATCGAGCCGGAGCAGAAGGACGCCATCCTCATGGAGTTCCAGGAACTCATGATGGCCAGCGAGTTCATCACCACGGGAGGCATCGACTATGCCCGGGAGCTCCTGGAAAAATCCCTGGGAAGCCAGAAGGCCATAGACATCATCAATAGGCTCACCTCGAGCCTCCAGGTGCGGCCCTTCGACTTCATACGGAGGACGGATCCGGCGCACCTGTTGAACTTCATCCAGCAGGAGCATCCCCAGACCATCGCGCTCATCCTGGCGTACCTGGAGCCGAACAAGGCGTCAATCATACTCCAGAGCCTGCCCCACGAGGTGCAGAGCGACGTGGCCCGGCGCATCGCCACCATGGACCGCACGAGCCCGGAAGTCCTCCGGGAAGTGGAGCGGGTCCTCGAGAAGAAGCTGTCCACCCTCTCCAGCGAAGACTACACCGCCGCGGGCGGCGTCGAGAGCATCGTGGAGATCCTCAACCTGGTCGACCGCTCTTCGGAGAAGCAGATCATCGAGGCCCTGGAGGACGAGGATCCCGAGCTGGCCGAAGAGATCAAGAAGCGCATGTTCGTGTTCGAAGACATCGTCATGCTGGACGACCGGGCCATACAGAAGGTTCTGCGGGAAGTGGATTCCCAGGAATTGGCCAAGGCCCTCAAGTCGGTGGATACGGAGGTGCAGGACAAGATCTTCCGCAACATGTCCAAGCGTGCCGCGGGCATGCTCAAGGAGGACATGGAGTACATGGGTCCCATCCGCCTCAAGGATGTGGAGGAAGCCCAGCAGAAGATCGTGTCCATCATCCGGCACCTGGAAGATACGGGCGAGATCGTGGTCGCCCGGTCCGGCGAAGACGAGCTGGTGGTGTAGGCCATGGCGAAGGCGGTATTCCGACCGGGCGAAGTGGTCGTAAGCGACAAGAAGGTCGTCCTCGATTCGCCCGACGCATTCATGAACCCCCTGCTCGCGAGGCAGCAGTCCCGCTACGAAGAGGAAGAGGAGCTTGAGGAAGTCGAGGAGTACTCGGGCCCCACCGCCGACGACCTGCGCCGCGAAGCCGAAGCCTTCAAGCTCGATTGGGCCCGTGAACGGGAGACCATGGTCAACGCCGCCAAGGCGGAGGCCGAGGCCGTCATGCGGGACGCGGAAGCGGCCGCCTTCCAGGAGGTCAAGCGCAAGACCGACCAGGCCCAGAAGCTGCGCCGTGAGGCGGAGGAGGAGGGGGAGCGCATCGTCGCCGAGGCCCGCAGGAAGGCTCAGGAGATCGAGAGCGACGCCCGCAAGGCCTTCGAGAAGGAGCGCACGGAGGCCGAAGCCTCGGGCTTTCAGGCCGGCCGGGAGGCGGGCTACGCCGAGGGAAAGGCTGAGATGGAGCGCCTGGTTCAGCGCGTCCACACGGTATTGGAGCGCTCTCAGGACAAGCGTGCGGAGATACTGGCGGAGACGGAGCAGCAGATCGTGGACCTCGTGCTCCTCATCGCCCGCAAGGTCATCAAGGTCATCTCGGAGAACCAGCGCAACGTGGTGGTCTCCAACGTCGTCCAGGCCCTGCGCAAGGTGAAGGGCCGGGGGGACATCAATATCCGGGTCAACGTCGAGGACCTCAAGCTCACCAGCGAGCACACCAAGGACTTCATCCAGCTCATCGAGGGCGTCAAGAACATCAGGGTGGTGGAAGATTCCTCCGTCGACCGGGGCGGCTGCATCATTGAGACCGAATTCGGCGAAGTGGATGCCCGCATATCCAGCCAGCTGGCCGAGCTGGAGCAGAAGATCCTGGAGATTTCCCCCATCAAGGCCAAGGCCCGCACCACGCCCATCGACGAGCGCTGAGGCAGGCCTGCATGGGGACCACCGATTCGGTCATTGAGAAATACCTGGAAGCCGCCGAGCGCGTCGATCCCATCAAGTGCGCGGGCAGGGTCGTCAAGGTGCAGGGCCTGCTGATCGAAAGCCGGGGACCCCAGGCGATCATCGGAGAAGTCTGCCGCATAGACGCCCCCAAGGGACGGGGGATAATACGGGCGGAGGTGGTGGGCCTTCGAGGCGAAATGGTTCAGCTCATGGCCTTCGACGAGACCGCGGGGATAGAGGTGGGAAACCGGGTAGTCGCCTCGGGCGAGCTCCTCTCCGTCGCCGTGTCCCCCAAGCTCCTGGGCCGCACCCTGGACGCCCTGGGGCAGGCCACCGACGGCAAAGGCGACATCGAGTCGAATATCCGCTATCCCGCCATAGCCGATCCTCCCGACCCGCTCAAGCGGCGGCGCATCAAGTCCCGCATAGCCACGGGGGTTCGGGCCCTCGACGGACTTCTGCCCGTGGGCAAGGGGCAGCGCATGGGCATCTTCGCGGGCTCCGGGGTGGGCAAGTCCACGCTCCTGGGGATGATAGCCCGGAACACCAACGCCGACGTCAACGTGGTCGCCCTCATCGGCGAGCGGGGACGGGAGGTCAACGACTTCATCGAGAACGACCTGGGCCCCGAGGGCCTTGCCAAGTCGGTCATCATCGTGTCCCCCTCCAGCGCCCCGCCCCTGGCGCGCCTGCGGGGTGCCTACGTGGCCACCGCAGTGGCGGAGTACTTCCGCGACCAGGGCCTGGACGTCATGCTCCTCTTCGACTCGGTCACCCGCTTCGCCCGGGCCCAGCGGGAGATAGGCCTGGCCGTGGGCGAGCCGCCCGCCACCCGGGGCTACACCCCCAGCGTCTTCGACTCCATGCCCAAGCTCCTCGAGCGTTGCGGCACCTCCGAGAAGGGCACCATAACGGGTTTCTACACCATCCTGGTGGACGGGGACGACATGGACGAGCCCATAGCCGATACGGTGCGGGGCATTCTGGACGGGCACGTGGTGCTGTCCCGGAGGCTTGCCCAGCGCTACCACTACCCCGCGGTGGACATACTCTCCAGTGTCTCCCGCCTTGCGCCGGTGGTGTCCGGCCCCGTGACCCGCAAGGCCGCAGGCTACCTGCGCAGGCTACTGGCGATCTACGCCGAGGCGGAGGATCTCATCGACGTGGGCGCCTATCGGCCGGGCTCAAATCCCGGCATCGACGAGGCGGTGGCTAAAAAGCAGCGGATAGACCAGTTCCTGATGCAGGCGATAGAGGAGAAGTCTTCCATGGCCGACACCCTGGCGGCCCTGGCCTCCGTGGCGGATATGGAGATTCCGGCGGATGAGGTCGGGTCCTACGGCGAAGGATTCTCAGGAACGTCATGAGGCGTTTCCGCTTCGACCTGGAAAAACTGCTGGAACTCCGTTCATACCACGAGCGGGAGGCGGAGCTGGAGCTCGCCCGGGCCATGGCCGAGGCGGCGGGCATCCAGGAGCGCCTGGAAAAACTTGCCCGGGACCGGGTCGCCGCCGCTGCGGAGCGTTTCGCCCCGGGGCGGGCGGTAGCGGAAATACGGAACACCGAGCACTACATCCTCCGCCTCGACCGAAGCCGAGACCAGCTCTTGGACGCCGCCGCCAAGGCCGAGCTCCTGGTTGCCCAGCGCAGGGAGGTCTACCTGGAGAAGAGCCGGGAAAAGAAGGTCCTGGAAAAGCTCAAGGAAAAGCGCCTTTCGGAGCACCGCAAGGATCGGGCGGCGGTGGAGATCAAGTCGCTGGACGAGATCTCCTCCGGCTCCGCGGCGCGGAAACAAATCAATACTTGAACTCGCTGTCCCCTATGAACTCCCGCAGTATGCTCTGTCCCGGCACGTACTGGGGCGGTATGGGGGCGAAGTTCTCCAGGAATGAGAGCAGCCGCACCGCCTCGGCGTATTCGGTCATGGTCGGCTTGACCGAGCGCAGCAGGGGCTCGGCGTAGACCTTGAGGACCGCCAGCTCGTAGTCCAGGGCGGAGTTGAAGGCCACGTCGGCCCCGTCCTGGAAGGGGAAGATGTGCTTCTTCTCTCCCTTCTGCACGCTCGGCCACATGCGGAGCGTTCCCAGGGCGTTGTTGCCCCGGAAGTTGTAGTCCCGCACCATGCGCCGGATGAGCCGGTTGTCGCTGGTGGGGATGCGGTTGTGGTCGTCCAGATTGAGCTGGGTGAGTGCGGACACGTAGAGCTTGAACTTGAGGTCCCGGCCTATCTGGGCCGTCAGGGCGTCGTTGAGGCCGTGGATGCCCTCGATGATGAGCATGCTGCGCCGAGCGAGCCGGATCTTCTTTCCCGCCCCTTCCCTGCGGCGGCCTATCTTGAAGTCGAAGGTGGGTATCTCCACCTCCTTGTCCTTGAAGAGGTCCAGGAGCTGCTCGTTGAGGTAGGGCACGTCCAGGGCCTCGAGGCATTCGAAGTCCGGCTTGCCTTCCTCGTCCAGGGGCGTCTTGTCCACTCCGACGTAGTAGTCGTCCAGGCTGATGGAGATGGGCTCGATGCCCATGACCTTGAGCTGTATGGCCAGGCGCTTGGCGGTGGTGGTTTTGCCCGAGGAGGAAGGTCCCGCGATGAGCACCACTTTCACGGTGTCCCGGCGTTCGTAGATGCGGTCCGCTATCTCAGCGAGCTTCTTCGCTTGGAAAGCCTCGGCTATCTGGATGAAATCCTTCATCTGCCTGCCCGCGACCCTGCTGTTGAGGTGTCCGACGGCGTGCACCCCGACGATGCGGCCCCATTTCTTGTACTCCCGGTAGACCGCGAAGATGCGGGGACTATCCTCGAAGGGCTCCAGCGAGGAGGCGCCGGTCCGAGGAAAGCGCAGCAGGAAGCCGTTCTCGTAGGGCATGAGCTCGAAGGTCGTAAGAAGGCCGGTGCGGGAAAGAAGCGGCGCTATGGATAGGTCGATGAAGGAGTTGCACTCGTTCACCGGCACCACCGCCTCGCTGCGCTGTTCCAGAAGGAGCGCCGTGTCGTTTTGCCCGTTCTTGGAGAAGAGCTCCAGGGCATCCGCGTAGGAGATATGGCGGAACCGGATGGGCAGGTTCTCCGCCGTCAGGGCTCCCATCCGCTCCGAGAGGGCTTCAATTTCCTCGGCCGTGGGCTTGCGCTCGTCCGCGAAGCTGTAGTAGAAGCTGCGGCCCAGGGAGTGCCCCACGTAGAGGCTGCGGTCGGGAAAGAGGTCCCGGGCCGCCACGGCGAGGATGAAGGAGAGGGTGCGCCGGTAAATCGCCGAGCCCTCGTGGCTGTTCAGAGAGACCGGCTCAAGTAAGGAATTGACTTCCAATCGCGTAGACAGGGATAGTATCTCGTTGTTTACCTTGACGGCGGCGGGCTCGGCGGAGGGGGAAAACCTGTCGACCAGGCTTTCCGCCCGGGTTCCGAAGGGACACCGTACCGAAGTGCCGTCGGGGAATGTAACCGCAATTTCGTTCATGCGCAGCTCCTTGTCGATAGGTCCAGTATAGTCCTAAGCCGGCGCTTCTGCACGCCTATTCGCACGCGGCGGCCGCGATGGCCTCGAGCCAAGCTCCCGGCCCCAGGTAGCGGGCCTTGGCCGGCAGGACCTCGGAAAGCTCGCCGAAGCCCCGCATGGGACGGAGCGCTTCCGCGAGGCGCCGTCGATCCGCCGCATCCAGGGAACCGTCGGCAAGAACCGCCGCAAGGACCGCCTCGATATCCGTCTGTGCTTTTTGCATCAAAAGAGCTCCAATTGGGCACTCGCCTCCCGCGGCCGTCCGCCCTTGTGCGAAGCGCAGCCGGCTTGCCGCCCCTCCGAGACCTCCAGGGCTTCAGCGAGGCGCACGAGCGCCGTCCTGGTGCGGGGCCGCACGAATTCTCCCTCGGGCTCCTCAGCTGCAGAACGCAGGGCCTTCGCGGCGGCGTCCCGGTCGGAATCCAGCAGATGCAGGGCCATGACGAAGCTCGCGTCCGCGGGTCCCAGGACTTGGTGCAGCTGGGTCAAGAAGCCCGTCTCGTCGAAGCCGGCGCGGCCAAGGGCATCAAGGGCATAGCGGGCGTAGCGAACGGCATGGAGGGGCCCGTCGCAGCTTCGCCTGTCCTGCAGCTCCCGCAGCACGCGGAAGGCGAGGGTCTCGAAGTGGCCGTAGAGGCCTTGGCGGAGCGCTTCCTCCGCCTGTTCGGCCATGAGCGCCAGGGGGTGGGTGCGCGCCACCAGGTTTCGATAGAAGGTCTCCAGGGGGCCGTCCGCAGCCTGCGTTTGTCCGCCGGGAGCGGATGCGTCGGCTATCCAAGCCATGAACACAGGTATGAGTCGGCCCGGCGGAGAGGCGGGGTCGAGTCCCGCAAGGGCCTCCCGGCAGGCGGCGGGGTTTTCGTCGTAGAGGGCCCGTATGGCCGTCACCAGCGCCTTCCAGCATGCCAGTTCCGGATCATCTGCAGCGTTGAGGCGTTCCAGGGCCTCGGGATTCTCCATGCCGTTTGTCGCGGCGTCGAAGGCGTCCGCCAGGGCCCAGAGGGGAGAAGAGGCGGGCGCTTCGGCCAGTAGTTCACGGAAATCGGCGACGCCTTCCATCAGCAGCCTGCGTTCCCGGTCCGGCCGCGTCGCCCTTCCTCTAGGAAGTCCAAGAGCGGACGCCGCCAGTCGTCGCAGCGCTCTCCCTCCTCCATAAAGCGCCGGTACAGCTCGTGGATGTGCCGCCTGACGGCCTCCCCGGTCTCTTCCGGGAGTCCGGCGCCGTCGCCGTACAGGTCGCGGGCAAATCGCTCGGCTTCCTCGGGCGGAAAGAGCTCGGCGTCGAAGCGGGTCATGGCGTACATGGCGGCGGAGATGCAGTTGACGCTGTGCTGCTTAACGAAGAGTATGGACTCCGTGATTGCCAGCGCCCCGCGGTAGAGTTCCTCGATGAAGGGCTCAAGGGCCTCCTCCTCTCCCAGGGCGCGGGCGATGTCCCGGAACTTCGTATAGCATCGGATTACGATCATGACGTGGAGGCTCGGTACGCACATGAGATGGGGATCCGTCAAGTGTATGAGGACGAAGCGGGGGTGTTTCAGGTAGCGCGGCCGGCGGGTGGTGGAGAGGTTTTCCCGATACACCTTCCCCGCGAAGGAATAGAGCAGGCCCATGGAGTCCACGAAGTCCGCCGCAGCCTGCTCCGCGCTTTTCCCGTATCGCTTGATCAGGAAACCCGCGGTCCGTATCCAAAAGGGAACGAAATCAAGGTAGATCCGCACCCAATCGGGTCGGAAGGGAATGCGCTCGTCCAGGGGATGGTCCACGGAGCTCACGGGCACGCGTCCCGGAAACCAGGCGGCGCGGTGCTGGAAAAAGAAGAAGTCCTTAATCGCCGAAGCGGCGCAGCGGCCACCCGCGCGGGCCACAATAGGCCTGCTCAGGGCGGTCGCCGCCGCGGAGAGGAGAGGAATGTCTGCGATGCTGCTCATGGTCTCTACGGAAACTCCCAGGAAAGGTCGAGTAGGGGGCCATGCTGCTGGGCCCCGTAAATGTCCGTGTCCCCCGGGGCACCCGAAGGAAGACGGCGGCGAAGGGTCGCCTTGACGGCGTTCGCCGGCTCGAACCATACCACGGAAAGGACCTCCGTTTCATCCACCCCGTAAAGCTTTGCTATGAGGGGCGCGTCTATGAGGGCTCGGTCGCGGAATGCTTCGTAGGTCGACGCGTCCTTGAACAGGATGTCCAAGGTCAGCTCGAAGGGACCGGAATTTTTGGACCTGATGACCCTGGCGGCGTCTATGAGCGCGAGCTTCACTGCCGTACCCTCCCTTTCTCCACGATCTCCATGCGTCTCCCGTTCCCGGCCGGAAAGGCCGCGGGGTCGTCTATCCCCATGAGGTGGTAGAGGGAGAACTCGTACACCTCCCCCATGGTCACGTCCGAGGGCGAGAAGGGGAAGGCCAGGTTGCC
>CAYUPG010000116.1:3460-8700 GCA_964446515.1 uncultured Treponema sp. | reverse complement strand
AAGATTGCCGAAGCGGGAGCCACGGAGACCAGGGTGCTCCCCTCCTTCCGTCCCGACAAGGCCCTCAACATCCACCTGCCGGGCTTCGCCGACTACCTGGCCAAGCTGGGCGCCGCCGCGGGGGTCAAGATAGCCTCCCTGGCGGACCTGCTGACCGCCCTCGAGCGCCGCATAGCCCACTTCGACGCCCACGGCTGCCGGGCCTCCGACCACGCCCTGGAGCAGCCCCCCTTCGCCGCGGCCTCCGAAACCGAGGCGGACGCCGCGCTCAAGCTGGCCCTCTCGGGGGGCGCGCCCTCCGCGGCGGCGGCCGAAGCCTTCAGGACCTTCGTCCTCGTGTTCCTGGCCGCCCAGTACAAGAAGCGCGGCTGGGCCATGCAGCTCCACCTGGCGGCCATCAGGAACAACAGCGCGCGCATGTTCGCCGCCCTGGGCCCGGACACGGGCTTCGACGCGGTCCACGACCACCAGGTGTCGGAGAAGCTTTCCAAGCTCCTTTCCCTGATGGACGAGCGGAACGGCCTTCCCAAGACCATACTCTACAGCCTCAACCCCAAGGACTACTACGCCCTGGGCACCCTGATGGGCTGCTTCCAGGGGGACGGCATCCCCGGAAAGATACAGCTCGGCTCCGCCTGGTGGTTCTGCGACCACCGGGACGGCATGTCCGAGCAGATGCGCGTCCTGGGCAACCTGGGCCTCCTGCCCCGCTTCATCGGCATGCTCACGGATTCCCGGAGCTTCCTCTCCTACCCCCGGCACGAGTACTTCCGCCGCATCCTCTGCGGCATCCTCGGCCGCTGGGCGGAGGACGGGGAGATCCCCAACAGTCCCGCCCTCCTGGACCGGGTCGTCGCGGACATCTCCTTCGAGAACGCCCGGCGCTATTTCTTCGAGTAGGCGCGTCGATGGCAGGAACCAAGAAGCAGGCGGAAACAGCCGCAGCCGGCGCACGGAGCTCCCGGGCGGGGGGGCGGCAAGCCCATAAGCGCCGTGAGCCGGGCCTTCGTCATCGTGGAGAAGCTCTCACTGGTCTCAAGCTCGAGCCTCGAGGACCTGGCCAAGGCCGCCAAGCTCGCAAAGCCCACGGTCTACCGCTTCCTCCTCACCCTGCGGGACCTGGGCTACGTCCGCAAGGACGACGCGGACCGCTGGTTCCTCACCATGAAGCTCTTCGGGGTTGGTTCCCGGGCCCTGGACCACATCCAGCTGCCCGCGGTTGCCCGGCCCATCGCCGAGCGGCTCTCCGCCGACCTGGGGGAGACCGTGCACATGGGCATCCTGGACGAGGACGAGGCCATCTACGTCCTCAAGATTGAGTCCCGGTACACCATCCGCATGTACTCCCGGGTGGGCAAGCGCATACCCCTCTACTGCACCGCCATAGGCAAGACCCTCCTGGCGGACCGGGACGAGGGGGAGCGGGCGGCGCGCATCGCGGGGATCAAGATGGTGCCCTTTACGCCCCACACCATCAGGGACGCGGCCGCCCTGGAGCGCGAATTGGAGCGAATCAGGGCAGAAGGCTGCGCCCAGGACGCGGAGGAGCACGAAGAGGGTATCACCTGCCTCGCCGCCCCCATACGGGACTCCACGGGCCGGGTCGTCGCGGCCCTCAGCGTATCCTGGCCCAAGTTCCGATTTTCGGAGGCCGAGCGGGCTTCCTACTGTCTGCGCATACGGCAGGCGGCGGCGGAGATCTCGGGCATCCTGGGCTACGGCGCGGCGGAAGCGTAGGGCTGCGGCCCTAGGTCCGTCTACGGCCGCAGGCTCTCGTCCCAGCGGTCGACCGAGACTATTCTCTCCATGTCCTTGCGGCTGCGCTCGGATACCTCGGACTGACGGTGCTTCTCGTTGAGGGTCGAGGGATCCCCCGGCCTGCCGCAGATGATGAGGGTGAGGAGCACCACGTCCTCGGGGATGCCCAGGGCGGCCTTCGCCTCCAGGGGCTTGAAGCCCGCTATGGGGTGGGCGTAGAGCCCCTCGGCGGTGGCCTGGGCCATGAGGTTCATGGCCGCCATGCCGGCGGCGAAGTAGGCATAGTCCCGGCCGTTGTCCAGACGGCAATCCCAGTCCGCCTTGGTGAGCACCGCGAAGATGAGGGGCGCGTTCCTGCCCCAGTAGTTGCCGGCCTCCAGGGCGTCCTTGAGGGCGGACAGGGCGCTCTCCCCCTCCACGGCTATGAAGCGCCAGGGCTGCTTGTTCATGCAGGAGGGCGCCATGGAGGCGGCCTGGAGCAGACGATCCCGCAGCTCCGCAGGAATAGGTTCCGGGGAGAGGGCCCGCCGGGCCCTGCGTCCCGCTATTGCTGGTAGTAGTTCCATATCCCAAAGATAGCGTTTTTTACGCCCGCCGAGAAAAAAATCGGGCCCGGCGCTTCGCCGGGCCCGGATGCCGCAATACCGAGGAATTGACTAGCGGGCCAGCCAGCCGCCGTCCACCGCCACGGTATAGCCGTTCATGTAGTCCGAAGCGGCGCTCGCCAGGAAGACCGCGGGACCCATGAGGTCGTCGGGGAGACCCCAGCGGCCCGCGGGGATGCGCTCCAGTATGGACTCGGAGCGCTGGGCGTCCGCCCGCAGCTGGGCGGTGTTGTTGGTGGCCATGTAGCCCGGGGCTATGGCGTTCACGCAGATCCCGTGCTTGGCCCACTCGTTGGCCATGGACCGGGTGATGCCCGCCACGCCTGACTTGCTGGCGGTGTAGGATACGACCCGTATGCCCCCCTGGAAGGAGAGCATGGAGGCTATGTTGATTATCTTGCCTCCGGTGCCCTGCTTGATGAACTGTCGGGCCGCGGCCTGGGAGAAGAAGAACACCGTCTTGAGGTTGATGTTCAGCACGTCGTCCCAGTCCTTCTCGGTGAAGTCGATGATGTCCTGGCGGCGGATGATTCCCGCGTTGTTCACCAGGATGTCCACCTTGCCGAAGACCTTGACCGCCTCGTCCACGATGCCCCGGCAGGGCTCTATGGACATGAGGTTGGCCACCATGCCGTGGAACTTGCCCCCCGCGGCCTCTATCTTGGCCTTGGTCTCCGGGGAATCGACGTAATCGACGCCGACGACGCTCGCCCCCGCCTCCGCGTAGGCCATGCACATCCCCTGGCCGAGGCCGGTGGAAGATCCGGTGACTATGGCCACCTTGCCCGCGAGGCTGAACTTGTCAAGAATGCCGCTCATCCGTAGCTCCTTATTTGAGGGTTTCGGGGGACACGAAGTCCATATCGTTGAAGGTCTGGTTCTCTCCGGCCATGCCCCAGATGAAGGTGTAGCTGCCGGTGCCCACGCCGGAGTGGATGGACCAGCTGGGAGAGAAGACCGCCTGCTCGTTGGCCACCACAAGGTGGCGGGTTTCCGAAGGCTGCCCGTGGAAGTGGAAGACCCGGGCGTCCGCCGCCATGTCGAAGTACAGGTAGACCTCCATGCGCCGCTCGTGGGTGTGGCAGGGCATGGTGTTCCATACGCTGCCCTTTTCCAGGATGGTCATGCCCATCACCAGCTGGCAGCTCTTGCAGACCGCCGGGTGGACGTACTGGTAGATGGTCCGGGCGTTGGAAGTCTCGGCGGCCCCCAGCTTATTGGGATTCGCCTTGGCCAGCTCTATCTTCACCGTGGGGTAGGTCTGGTGGGCGGGGGAGCTCACCAGGTAGAACTTGGCAGGAGACGCGGGATCGGAGGATTCGAAGGACACTTCCTTCGTCCCCATGCCCACGTAGGCGCCGTCGCCCTTGGCCATGTCGTAGACCGTGCCGTCCAGGATCATCTTTCCGGCTCCGCCGATGTTGATGACCCCGAGTTCCCGGCGCTCCAGGAAGAACTGGGTGCCGAACTCCTTTCCCGCCTCCAGGGTGAGCCGTGCGGAGACGGGCACCGCTCCGCCGAAGACCACCCGGTCCTGATGGCTGTAGGCAAGGGACACCTCGCCGGGGATGAACACCCGCTCCACCAGGAAATGCCTGCGCTGGGTCTCCGTATCGTACTTTTTAGCATCCTCGGGATGATTCGAATACCTGATGTCCAGATTCATGATAGCCTCCTGTTTTAGGCGCGAAAAGCTTCAACTTTTCACGCCCGGTAAACGTGCGGTCCGCCATGCGGACTGCCAAGCAACGTTGAGCGCCCAAGCGGGGCGCTCAGCGCTGCACGCGCCCGGAGCCGTCGCCCTTCATGAGGGTTTCGACCTCCGCCTTGGTCGTCAGATTGAAATCGCCGGGTATGGCGTGCTTCAGGGCGGAAGCGGCCACGGCGAACTCCAGGGCCTTCGCCTCGTCGTCCGCGAAGTTGAGCAGGCCGTAGATGAGCCCCGCGGAGAAACTGTCGCCGCCGCCCACCCGGTCCACGATGTCGTCGATGTCGTAGGCCACGGACGCGTAGAAGCCCGTGCGGCCGTTGAGGACCGCCGACCAGCCGTTGCGGTCCGCCGAGCGGCTCTCCCGCAGGGTGATCGCCACGACCTTCACGTTGGGAAACTCGGCCTTCACCGCGTCGGAAATAGCCCGGTAGTTCTCGGTGCCCAAGTGCCCCTTGGAGACGTCGACGCCCTTCGCCTCGATGCCCAGGCACATCTGCACGTCCTCCTCGTTGGCCACGATCACGTCCGCCAGGGCAGCCAGGCCCCGCATGACTTCGGGCGCCTTGGCGCCGTAGTTCCACAGCTTCTTGCGGTAGTTGAGGTCGATGGAGACCATGGCGCCCGCAGTCTTGGCGGCTTTCATCGCCTCGAGGGCGGCGTCCGCGGCGGAACGGGACAGGGCCGGCGTGATGCCCGTGATGTGGAACCAGTGGGCCCCCTTGAAGATTGCGGACCAGTCGAAATCTCCGGGCTTCGCCGCCTGTATGCAGGAGCCGTCCCGGTCGTACACCACGTTGGAGGGCCGCTGGTTGGCCCCGGTCTCAAGGAAGTAGATGCCCAGGCGGCCCGCGGTCCTCTTTATGCCCGAAACGTCCACGCCGTAGCGCCGCAGCTCCCGCAGGGCGCCTTCCCCTACGGGGTTGTTCGGAAGGGCGGTGACGAAGGCGGCGGACTCTCCGAAGAGGGACAGGGAGACCGCCACGTTGGCCTCCCCTCCGCCGAAGGTAGCCTCCAGGGATGGGGACTGGAAAAACCGCTCGTTGGCGGGGGATTTAAGGCGCAGCATGATCTCGCCGAAAGATACGATCCGGTGCATGGAATAACCTCCGATGGTACCATTATACTCTCCCTGCGCTTTTCGTCAATCATTTTTGAAACGATGGTTC
>CAYUPG010000116.1:1723-3450 GCA_964446515.1 uncultured Treponema sp. | reverse complement strand
TTTTTTACAAACACTGTGATACACTGTCCCCATCACAGGAGGAACCGAACATGCACCAGATGTTCAAGACCATTTCCGACATCGGCCTGGTGCCGGTGATCAAGATCGACGACGCGGCTAAGGCAGTAGGCCTGGGCAAGGCCCTGGCCGCGGGAGGCATCCCCATCGCCGAGGTGACCTTCCGCACCGCCGCCGCGGAAGAGTCCATACGCCGCCTCTCCGCCGAATGCCCCGAACTGATCGTGGGGGCGGGCACGGTGATCAACGTGGAGCTGGCCAAGAAGGCCATAGCCGCGGGGGCCAAATTCGTCGTGGCCCCGGGCTTCAACCCCGCCACCGTGGACTACTGCATCGAACGGGGCGTCCCCGTGCTGCCGGGCTGCAATAACCCCTCCCTCATCGAGGCGGGCCTGGAGAAGGGTCTTGAGGTGTTCAAGTTCTTCCCCGCCGAGGCCTCCGGGGGCATCGAGATGATCAAGGCCCTGGCGGCACCCTTCGGGTCCATCAAATTCGTCCCCACCGGGGGCATAGACGCGGCGAATCTGGCGGACTACGCCAAGAACGACGCGGTGCTGGCCATAGGCGGCAGCTGGATGGTCAAGGCCGACCTGATCAACGGGGAGAAGTGGGGCGAGATCACCGAGCTCTGCGCCCAGGCCGTCGCGGCGGTCCACGGCTTCTCCCTGGCGCACGTCGGGATCAACCAGAAGGATGCGGAGGAGGCGGGCCGCACCGCCGGCCTCTTGGCTAAGCTGGGCCTGCCCCTGAAGGACGGGAACTCCTCGATCTTTGCGGGCACCGCCTTCGAGGTGATGAAGAGCCCCTTCCGGGGAACCATGGGCCACCTGGCGATCAAGTGCTTCAACGTGGAGCGCGCCCTGGCCTACCTTTCCCGCTTCGGCTTCCAGGGGGTCCCCGAGACTGCCAAGGAGGAGAAGGGGCGACTCAAAGTCATTTATCTTGACAAGGAGATAGGCGGCTTCGCGGTCCACCTCCTGCGGGACTAGAAGCCCGTACCCTCGACCCCCGTCTCTACGAGGACGGGGGTTTTGTTTTCCCCGCTTGCCTCCGGGAAGCGGACTTCCACGCCGCGCAGGCGTACGCCCCGGGCGTTCCGGAGGCGTATTCCCCGCCCTGCTGCGGGCGGCAGCCCGCGGGTCATGGCCGCCAGGTCCGGAGAGTCGGCTCCCCCCTCCGATAGGGTAAAGCGGCAGTCCTCCAGCTCGAGCTCCTCAAGGGGGCGCTCCGGCAGGCCCACCAGAAAGGCGGCGGCGGCCCTGCAGCCCTCCGCCTGCAGCCGGCGGATGCGTATATGCCGGACGGCGGGGGTCCCGGGGACCACGGCCTGAGGCTCAAGGCTGAACAGAGCTGCCTCCTCCTCCCTGCCGCCGCACCCGTAGTAGCAGTTCGCCACCACCGGGCAGAGGACGTTCTCCATGCGGCAGTCCGACAGCTCCAGGTCCTCGATGGTCCCGCCCCTGCCCCGGCGGGTCTTGATGCGCAGGCCCCGGTCGGTGGACAGGAAGGTGCAGGACGAGACGCGCACACGATGCACGCCCCCGGCCGTCTCGCTGCCCACCACGACGCCCCCGTGGCCGCCACGGAGCAGGCAGTCCCGTATGACCACATCCTCCGTCGGCCGCCCTACCCGCAGGCCGTCCGCTCCGGCGCCCGACTTGAGCCCCAGGCAGTCATCTCCCACGTCGAATTCGCAGCCGGACACCAGG
>CAYUPG010000116.1:0-1713 GCA_964446515.1 uncultured Treponema sp. | reverse complement strand
TCCAGGTTGAGGCCGTCGGTGTTGGGCCCGTCGTGGGGATTCCTGAAGCGGACCCCCGTCACCTCGATATCGGAGCAGTAGACCAGATGGGTGTTCCAGAAGGGCGAATCCGTCAGGGTCAGGTCCCGAAGAGCGACCTGGGAGCAGGACAGGAACTGGACCAGTGGAGGGCGCAGGAACTGGAGCTCCCGGCCCCCGCCCCCCGAAGGCTGGAGGGGATACTCGGGATTGAGGGCCGCCAGGCGGCGCTCGACTTTAGTAGCGGGGCACTGCCGGCCCTCAGCTCTGGCGGCCCGATAGGCCTCCCACCAGGGGCGGCCGCAGCCGTCCAGCACGCCCCGTCCGGTCAGGGCTATGCGCTCGGCGCCGCGGGCGTAGACCAGGGGGTGCATGGCCCAGCACTCCACCCCCTCCCACCGACTCCGCACCGGCGCATAGCGCTCGAACTCGGGGATGAAGGAGAGCACGGCATCCGCCTCAAGGCGGAGCTCCACGCCCGACTTGAGCTCCAGGGGGCCGGAGCGGAAGCGTCCGCCCGAAAGGCGCACCCTGCCCCCTCCCTTCGAAGCTACAAGATCGATGGCCGCCTGTATTTCCCGGGCGTCGTCCCGATCGAGACCGCCCCGACCTTCCCGCGCGCTGATGTCCACAGTCATCTTTATCCATCCTCGAAACGGCGCTATAGTGTTTCCATGATACGCATAGGAGTCAGGGCCCACGATTTCGGGACCCATACCGCCGCGGAATCCGCGGCCCGCATCGCCCCGTCGGGGGCCGTCTGCATACAGCTCGCCCTCTCCAAGGCCCTCTCGGGCAACCCGCTCGCCCCCGCAGAACTCGGGCCCGGCGGGGCCGCCGCAGTCGCCGACGCCTACCGCAGCCGGGGCATAGGAATCGCCGTCCTGGGCTGCTACATCAACCCCGTCCATCCCGATCCGGAAGCCAGGGAAGCGTCCCTCCGGCGCTTCGAGGCCCACCTCCGCGCCGCCGCGGACTTCGGCTGCCCCGTCGTGGGCACCGAGACCGGCTCCCGGAACGCCGACTGCTCCTTCCACGGCGAGACGGCCTCGGAGGAAACCTTCCGAGACCTGGTCGCCTCGGTGCGCCGCCTGGCGGACTGCGCGGAGGCCCAGGGGAACGTCGTCGTCGGCGTGGAGGCGGTGGCCGCGGTGCACACCGTCGGCACGGCCGCCGCCATGGAGCGCCTCCTGGCCGAAACGGGGTCGGCCTCCGTGGGGGTCATCTTCGACCCGACCAACCTTACGCCCCCCGCGGGGCACCGGTCCCAGGACGAGTTTCTGGACGAATGCATCTCCCGCTTCGGAAGCCGCATCGTCGCGGTCCACGCCAAGGACTACCGCATCGTCGAGGGCTGCTGCGGCCCCCGCAAGTCCCCCTCCCTGCGTCCCGGCACGGGCGTTGCCGATTGGCCGGGCCTATTCCGCCGGCTGCGGCGCATAGGGCTCACGGACCTGCCGGTCCTCATCGAGGATACGAATCCCCAGGACGCCCCGGAGGCGATCGCCTATCTGACCCGGGCCTGGATCGACTCCGGGCGATAGCTCAGTGCAGTATCCCCCGCTTCAGCCGCCCCCGCAATGGACGGCATCGACCCTTTTTTGAACATTTCCGACCTTCGATAAAAAAGGGGCGTTCCGGTCGTCCGGAACGCCCCTGCCGTAAACGGGCCATGGGCTGACCGCCGGCGCCATA
>CAYUPG010000115.1:0-8759 GCA_964446515.1 uncultured Treponema sp. | reverse complement strand
CGGGGAATTCAAGGCCTCTCAAGTGCTCCTGAAGCCCGCCTGCTCCGGTACCGGCATCATCGCCGGCGGCCCCGTCCGGGCCATCATGGAGGCCGGCGGCATCACCGACGTGCTCAGCAAGTCGATCGGCGCCAGCAACCAGTACAATGTGGTCAAGGCTACCTTCGCCTGCATAAGCAAGATGATGGACGCCAAGGTCGTTTCCAAGAACAGGGGCAAGGCCCTGAAGGATCTGTGGGGTTAAGGATATGGCAAAAAAAATACGTATCCGCCTGGTACGCAGCACCATTGGTACGCTTCCCGCTCAGAGGGCGACCGTTCGCTCCCTGGGCCTGCGGAAGATCGGATCAACCACGGAGCAGGAAGCGAGCCCCGCCGTACTCGGTATGGTGAAGGTCGTTTCGCACCTCGTGTCCGTTGAGGAGATCGAATAGATGCACGATTTTAATCTGCGCGCCCCTGAGGGCGCAAATAAGCGCAAGCGCATAGTGGGCCGCGGCCAGGGTTCCGGTAGGGGAACCACCGCCGGCCGGGGCAACAAGGGACAGAAGTCCCGCTCCGGCGGCAAGACCTACGTCGGTTTCGAGGGCGGCCAGATGCCCCTATACCGGCGCCTTGCCCACAGAGGTTTCTCCAACTATCCCTTCCGCAAGGAATTCCAGGTAGTCAACCTCGGTGAAGTGCAGAAGCGCTTCAACGACGGAGACACCGTCGATGCCGCTGCGCTGGTCAAGGCCGGCCTCGTCAAGGGCGCCGTGCCTGTCAAGATCCTTGGAGACGGGGAATTCACCAAAAAACTCAGCTTCAAGGTGGATGCGATTTCCGCGTCCGCCAAGGAGAAGATTGAGAAGGCGGGCGGCACCGTAGCCGTCTCGGCCGACGCGTAACGCGGCGAGGCGGGGAACGTTTCATGGCTAGTAATCCATTGGTCGGTATCTTCAGGGTCAAGGAACTCCGTGAGCGGGTGATCTTCACGATGCTGATGCTCGTCGTTTTCCGCCTCGGTGCGGTTCTCCCGATCCCGGGCATCAACGTCAACGCCCTGAAGGCGTATTTCCTTACCCAGCAGAATACGGGGAATGCGATAGTCGATTATCTCGACTTCTTCGCGGGCGGCGCCTTCTCCAATTTCTCCGTGTTCATGCTCGGCATCATGCCCTACATCTCGATGTCGATCATCATGCAGCTCTTCCTCATCATCTTCCCCTCTCTTAAGAAGATTTCCGAGGAGGAAGGCGGCAGGAAGAAGATTCAGGGATATCAGCGGATCGGTACCGTCATCGTGTGTCTGATTCAGTCCTATGCCGTCACGGTGTGGGCCGATCGGATTCCGAACGCGGTGACCATTCCTAAGCTCTCCTATACTCTCATCGCCATGCTCACGGTCACCACCGGCACCATGTTCCTGATGTGGGTCGGCGAGCAGGTCACCAAGCGGGGTATCGGAAACGGCATCTCGCTGCTGATCTTCGCGGGTATCGTGGCTCGTCTGCCCCAGGCGGTTTGGGAGTTGGTGACGAAGGTGCAGAACCGTGAGCTCAATCCCGTGTTCGTCATCGTGGTCTTCGTCATGTTCGCCGCCGTGGTCGCCCTGGTCGTGGTGGAGCAGCAGGGACAGCGGAAGATCCCGGTGCATTACGCAAAGCGCGTGGTGGGTCGAAAGATGTACGGTGCGCAGAACACCTACATACCTTTCAAGATCAATCCCTCGGGCGTCATTCCCGTCATCTTCGCCTCTTCCATCCTCACCTTCCCTCTGCAGATCGCTTCGGGAATCGGTGCGAACGTGAAATGGCTGGCGGATTTTTCCCGGTGGCTCAATCCTCAAGGGCTTGCGTACAACATTCTGTACACTCTGCTGATCATCTTCTTCGCATACTTCTACACCCAGGTGACGCTGAATCCCATCGAGATCGCGAAGAATATTCGCGAGAACGGCGGGTCCATCCCCGGCATCAGGACCGAACGTATCGAGGAATACATGATGGGCATCCTGAACCGCATCATACTGCCCGGTTCGCTGTACCTGGCGATGATCGCAGTGCTGCCCACCATCGTGCAGAAGCTGTTCAACTTCCCCGCTTCGATATCCTACCTTCTCGGGGGAACCTCCCTGCTGATCCTGGTCGGCGTCGATCTCGACACCATGAGCCAGGTGGAGGCGCTGCTGAAAATGCACCACCATGAGGGTCTGACGAAGAAGGGCCGCCTGCGGGCGCGCAACTTATAGTGCCAAGTACTAGGCGAAACTTGTAAAATTCGCTTTAATAGCCGAATCGGGTCCGTGCTACCCCCCCAGGTCTACAAAAGCATGGGCCCGATCAGTGAACCATAGAGGGGAGTAGTAGGATGAAAGTCCGAACAAGCGTAAAGCCCATTTGCGATAAATGCAAAGTGATAAAGCGGAACGGTATAGTCCGCATCATTTGCCAGAACCCTAAGCATAAGCAGAAGCAAGGGTAAGGAGGTATACCGCAATGGCACGTATAGCGGGAGTTGACCTCCCTAACAAGCACGTTAATATTGCTCTGACTTATATTTACGGTATCGGGCGCTCCAGCGCGGACGATATTTGCGAGAAGGCGAAGATCGATCCGATGCGGATGATCAACGACCTGTCCCAGGAGGAAGTGAACGAACTTCGGCAGCTCATCGAGAATGAGTACAAGGTCGAAGGCCGTTTGCGCACCGAGATCGCCCTGAACATCAAGCGTTTGATGGACATAGGGTGCTATCGCGGCCTGCGCCACCGGAAGGGCCTTCCCCTCCGTGGCCAGCGGACCCGGACCAATGCTCGTACCCGCAAGGGTAAGAAGAAGACGGTCGCCGGAAAGAAGAAGTAGGCGGAGGAATATAGACCGTGGCTGCTAACACTACCAAGAAGAGAAAAGAGAAGAAGTCGGTATACGAAGGCAACGTCTACATCCAGGCGACCTTCAACAATACCATCGTCACCATCACCGACCTCATGGGCAACGCCATTTCCTGGGCGAGCTCCGGAGGCCTCGGATTCCGCGGCGCCAAGAAATCCACCCCCTTCGCCGCGCAGACCGTCACCGAGACTGCGGCGCAGAAGGCCATGCAGGTGGGTCTGCGGGAAGTTCACGTATACGTAAAAGGTCCCGGCATCGGCCGTGAGTCCGCCATCCGCCAGCTTGGTGCCCTGGGAATCAAGGTGAAGTCCATCAACGACGTCACCCCGATTCCGCACAATGGTTGCCGGCCCCGGAAGACCCGGCGCATCTAAGAGGGAGATAAGGATACTATGGCACGCTATACTGGACCTGTTTGTCGTCTCTGCCGGACTGAGCAGAAGAAGCTGTTCCTGAAAGGTGAACGCTGCCGGAGCGACAAATGCCCCATAAACAAGAAACGGTCCGCCCCCGGCAAGGACCCCAAGGCTCGGGCTGGAAAGCGCTCGGATTACGGCCTTCAGCTCCGCGAGAAGCAGAAGCTCAAGAGGATTTACGGCATGCAGGAAAAGCAGTTCGGTCTGTTCTTCCAGCGCGCCCTCCGCATGCCCGGCATCACCGGCGAGAACCTGTTCACCCTGCTTGAGCGGAGGTTGGACAATGTGGCGTACCGGCTTCGATTCGCCGTGAGCCGGACCCAGGCCCGTCAGGTCGTCCTGCACGGACATGTCCTGGTGAATGGAAAGGTCGTCAATATTCCGTCTTACCTGGTGAAGCCCAACGACGTGGTGGAGATCAAGGAAGCGAGCAAGAACCTGGTGGTCATCAAGGATGCCCTTAAGGAATTCGGTAAGGCCGGAGTCATGCCTTGGCTGCAGCTGGATCCGGATGCCATGAAGGGAACCTTCCTTGCGGTCCCCCGGCGGAGCGACATCACCGATCTGGCGGACATCAAGGAACAGATGATCGTCGAGCTCTATTCTAAATAAGGAGTCCCAATGGCCCGTAAGAACCTGCTTAAAGGATTCAAGCGTCCGAAAGGCATCACCTTTGAGCACGGTGAACTCAAGCCCAACTATGGGAAGTTCATCGCTGCCCCCTTCGAGCCGGGTTTCGGCACGACCGTGGGTAATACCTTGCGGAGGGTCCTCCTTTCATCGATCCAGGGCTACGCCATCACTGCGGTCAAGATCACGTCTTACGATGGGGACGGCGTTCCCCACATCGTGTCCAGCGAATTCGAGACGATTCCCAATATCGTCGAGGATACGCTGGAGGTGATCAACAACCTGAAGCAGATCAGGCTGAAGCTGCCTGAAGATATTGAGCAGGATACCCTTCTGTATGAATGGAAGGGTCAGGTCGATGTCAAGAGCGACGATTTTTCCAGGTCCGGTCAGCTTGAGGTGCTCAGCGGCGGCCAGCATATCATGACCCTGATGGAGGATGCCCGAGTCGAGTTCGAGATCCAGGTGGATCTGGGCCGCGGATATGTTCCCTCCGAGGTGAATGAGAAGTATATCGAGGTCATCGGGACCATTCCGATGGATGCGATATTCTCTCCCGTAAAGAAGGTCAAGTACGCCGTGGAGCCCACCCGTGTGGGTCAGCGGAGCGACTACGATAAGCTGGTGCTCGAAGTGTGGACCGACGGGACCGTTCGTCCCGACGACGCTCTGGCCGAGGCCGCAAAGATCGCCAAGGACCACTTCTCCGTCTTCATCAACTTCGACGAGAACAACATCGGTTCCGAAGAGGATCTTGACGAAGACGATGAGCGCATCCGGCAGATACTGAACACGCCGGTTGAAGAGTTGGAGCTGTCCGTCAGGTCCTCCAACTGCCTCAAGAACGCCAATATCAAGACGATAGGGGAATTGACCCGCAAGACCGAGGACGATATCGCCAAGACGAGGAATTTCGGCAAGAAATCCCTCCAGGAAATCAAGGAGAAGCTCAAGGAGTGGAACCTGGGTCTCGGCATGAGCGATTACAGCGTCCTGAAGAACGCGGTCAAACTAAGCCCTGAAAAGGAAGAAGAAGATGAAGCATAAGATCGGCTTTAACCGCCTTGATCGTTCGTCGGCCCACAGGAAGGCCCTTCATCGCAATATGGTCGGTTCTCTGCTCAAGTACGAGCGGATCACCACCACTAAGGCGAAGGCTCTTGAAATCCGTCGGACCGCAGAGAAGATGATCACCCGGGCGAAGGAAGATTCCGTCCACAATCGGCGCATCGTCGCCCGCAGGCTGTACGATGAGGCGGTGCTGGCGAAGCTCTTCGGCGATATCGCCCTCCGCATGAAGGACAGGCCCGGCGGCTATACCCGCATCCTTAAGCTCGGTGCCCGCGCCGGTGACGCTACCGAGATGGTCATTCTTGAGCTGGTGGACTACAAGCTTGTGATTCCTTCCGAGAAGGGTGACAAGAAGGCCGCCAAGGAAGAGAAGAAGGTTTCCAAGGGCACCGAGAAGAAGGCCGCCCCCAAGAAAGCCGCCAAGCCCAAGGCCGAAAAGGCCGAAGCCAAATAAGGTAGGAACGCACTATGTCCAAAGCGCAC
Organism: uncultured Treponema sp.; assembly: GCA_964446515.1. Classification (GTDB taxonomy): domain Bacteria; phylum Spirochaetota; class Spirochaetia; order Treponematales; family Breznakiellaceae; genus CAYUPG01. The sequence continues at coordinate 3,286 of CAYUPG010000115.1, read as the reverse complement.
AGGGGCAAGGGTATCCGCGAGCTTCCGGCCCATGGCAGGGGCGAGTGTCCCGTTTGCCGCCGGAACAACATCAAGGTTCTGTACGAGCAGGAAGTGAACGGCGCCAAGGCGAAGATCTGCAAGACCTGCAAGGCTGCGATCAAGCACGGGAAAGCTGTGTAATTTTCTCCCCGCTGAATCCGAGGCTGCCTTGGGGATACTCCAGGGCAGCTTTTTTTTGCCTGCGTCCGTGAAAAATGTATAAATCTGTATCGAAATCCTACAAAAATGTGGGTTAAAGTTATAAATATGCAATAAATATGCATAAGGCCCTGGACAAAGGAGGGAGGAGAAGATTATTATTCCAGCAATATATGTTACTACATATAGTAGGAGGAATGAAAAGATGAAGCGACTTCTAGTTGGCGTTGTTATTTTTGCCGTACTGGGTTCCTTGGCATTTGCTTCGGGTTCCAAGGACTCGGGCACCATTAAGATCGGCGTCGCAGGAGCCCACTCCGGCGACCTCGCTTCCTATGGCCTGCCTTCCGTGAACGCCGCCAAGCTGGTGATTGAGGATATCAACGCCAAGGGCGGCATCAACGGCCGCAAGCTTGAGCTATTCGTCGAAGACGATCAGTGCAAGCCTGAATTGGCCACCAATACCGCCTCCAAGCTGGTGAGCAGCAACGTGGTTGCCGTCATCGGGCACATCTGCTCCGGCGCCACCAAGTCCGCCCTGGGTATCTACAAGGACTCCAAGGTGGTGACCATCTCTCCCTCCGCCACCAACCCGCCCCTCACCCAGAGCGGCGAATACCCCAACTTCTTCCGGACCATCGCTCCGGACGATGCCCAGGCTAAGCTTGCGGCCACCTTCATCAAGCAGAAGCTCGGGCTCAAGAAGCTCGCGGTTCTCCACGATAAGGGCGACTACGGAAAGGGCTTCGCCGAGCTGGTGAAGGAGTACGCCGAGAAGGACGGCATTCAGGTCCTGCTCTTCGAAGGCGTCAATCCCGGCGCTCCCGACTATTCCGCCGTGGTGAACAAGATCGGCAACGCCGGCGTCGACGGCGTGGTCTGGGGCGGTTACCACCCCGAGGCCTCCAAGCTGGTGCAGCAGATGAAGGACAAGGGCATGAACATGCCCTTCATCTCCGACGACGGCGTTAAGGACAACACCTTCATCGAGGTCGCCGGCAAGTACGCCGAGGGCGTGTATGCCACCGGACCCATGGATACCAGCTCCAACCCCATCGCGATGAAGGCCGTTGCGGACCACAAGGCCAAGTTCGGCGAAGAGCCCGGCGCCTTCTTCCTGAACGCCTATGCCGCCACCCTCGCGGTCACCAACGCCATCGCCAAGGCGGGCAGCACGGACTACGACGCCCTGACCAAGGCTCTCCGCTCCGAATACGTGGAGACTTCCCTGGGCCGCATCAGCTTCGATCAGCGGGGCGACGTCATCGGCTTCGGCTTCTCCGTCTTCCAGGTTCAGAACGGAAAGTACGTCGAGCTGAAGTAGGTTCGTACCGTTCCGGACTAATCGCGGGCCGTTCCGGTTGACCAATGACCGGAACGGCTCCTTTTTTGAAAGTCGGAAGTCTAGTTTGGGTAGGTTCAGAGCATGGATTATTTTCTTAAGCTTTTTTTAAGCGGCACCGCCAAGGGTTCCATTTACGCATTGATTGCCCTGGGCTACACCATGGTGTACGGCATCGTTCAGCTGATCAATTTCGCCCACGGAGAGGTCTACATGATAGGCGGATTCACCGCCCTCATAGTGGGCGGCTTCCTCTTCACCATGGGGCTTCCTGTGCCCATGGTGCTTCTCTTGTCGATCATCGCTTCCATTATTTTCTCTTCCGCCTTCGGCTTCACCATAGAGCGCTTGGCCTACAGGCCCTTGCGGAGCAAGCCGCGTCTTTCCGCGCTCATAAGCGCAATCGGTATCTCCATGATTCTGCAGAATTTCGTATTGCTCATGCAAACTGAAAAATATCTCTCCTTCCCGTCCTATCTGCCCGAGTTGCCCTTCCTGCTGCCGGTTCGGGAGTACGTGAATTCCACTCAGTTCATCATCCTGGTCACTACGGCGGTCATAATGGTGGCGCTGACCATCACCATCAAGTTCACCAGAATAGGAAAGGCGATGCGGGCCACCGCCCAGGACAAGGATATGGCCCAGCTGGTCGGCGTCAACATCAACCAGGTCATCTCCGTCACTTTCGTGATCGGATCCGCCTTGGCGGCGGTCGGCGGCGTGCTGATCTGCTCATACATGGGGCAGATCAACTACTACATCGGCTTCGTGGCGGGCATAAAGGCCTTCGTCGCCGCGGTGCTGGGCGGCATAGGAAGCATACCCGGGGCGGTGCTGGGCAGCTTCATACTCGGCTGGACCGAGAGTCTGGGCACCGGGTACATCTCCAGCGACTACGAGGATGCCTTCGCCTTCGTCATCCTCATCCTAATCCTTATCCTGAAGCCCGACGGCATACTGGGTAAGAACCAGAAACAGAAGGTATAGAAGATGGGCCGAAAAAAACTGAAGTCCGAGCTATTGGACGCCCTGGTGACCACCCTCTGGTTTGTGGTCCTGCTGTTTCCTCTTGTCGTCATGAAGGTCGGCGTCTCGGCCGGTGCGGCTACCGTCCGCTTCCGGTGGGAGTATGTTCCCATCACCGCCGTCTCGGCCTTCCTGTTCTCCTTCCTGTGGCGCAGGGCCCTGGAATGGAACGAGAACCGCGGATCCAAGCCCGCCGGCCTCTCGTCCTTCGCCAAGGCCAAGGGCGTGCTGAGCGCCTACTGGAGCAGGAAGCCCCTGCGCCTCGCGGTGCTCGGCATTTTGGCCCTGGTGGTTGCGGCGTATCCCTTCGCCCTGGGCATGTACCACACCAACATCATGATCACCGCCTTCATCTACGTGATCCTGGCGCTGGGCCTCAATATCGTCGTCGGTTTGGGCGGTCTGCTCAACCTCGGCTATGCGGCCTTCTTCGCGGTCGGCGCGTACACCTACGGGTTGCTGTGGAAATATGCGGGTCCCGCGTTCGCGGCGGCGGGAATCGATGCCGGGTGGATCTTCTGGATCGCTCTGCCCTCAGCGGGCATTCTGGCGACCGTATTCGGTATACTGCTGAGCTTGCCGGTCTTGCGGCTCAGGGGCGACTACCTGGCGATCATCACCCTGGCCTTCGGCGAGATCTTCCGTATGGTGCTGCAGAACTCGGGGAACGTCACCGGGGGGGCGACCGGCATCAGCCTCATTCCCAGGCCCTGGGTCGTCAATATGCGCCTGCCCCCG
>CAYUPG010000114.1:0-8826 GCA_964446515.1 uncultured Treponema sp. | reverse complement strand
AGTATCCGGACCACGCGGCCAAGGCCCTGACCGCCGCCGTGCGGATGAAGAAGATCGAGGCGGAGCTGAACGCCAAATTCCTCGACACCAAGCTTTCTCCCTCACCCCTGCTGACCCGGGTGGGGATCAACACCGGGGAGATGGTGGTGGGCAACATGGGCACCGCCCAGAAGATGGACTACACCATCATGGGCAACTCCGTGAACCTGGCGGCCCGCCTGGAAGGGGTCAACAAGCAGTACGGCACCTGGGTTCTGACCAGCGAGTACTCCAAGGAGGCGGCGGGGTCCGACTTCGCCGTCCGGCAGCTGGACCGGGTGCGCGTGGTGGGCATCAACACCCCGGTGCGGCTCTTCGAGGTGGTGGACGAGGCTTCCCAGATCCGGTCCGACACCAAGGAAGTGATCGATACCTTCCACGACGGGCTGGTCCTCTTTGAACAGAAGAACTGGGAGGGGGCCAAGAAGCGCTTCAACGAGGTCCTGAAGATCTCCCCCGAGGACGGCCCGGCCACGACCTTCCTGAAGCGGTGCGAGACCTACGTCGTCACCCCGCCCCCCGAGGGCTGGGACGGCGTGTTCAACCTGACCTTCAAGTAAGCGCGGCGTCCGCGGCGCCGGGCGGCGCCGCGGGACCGGAGCGGGGGGAAGGCGTTCCCCCTTGCCCCTTGCTCAAGACTAGCCGGCCCGGGTATTCTTGACCCCTATTTCCCCACAAGGATACACACATGAAAGTTTCCCGGACGCTCATTCCCACCCTCCGCGAGGTGCCCGCCGACGCGGTCATCGCCAGCCACCGATTGATGATGCGGGCCGCCATGCTCCGCAAGCTGGCCAACGGCCTCTTCGCCTACCTGCCCCTGGGCCTGCGCTCCTTCCGCAAGGTGGAGAACATCGTGCGCGAGGAGATGGACGCCATAGGCGCCCTGGAGCTGAAGCCCACGGTGGTGGTGCCGGGCGAGATATGGAAGGAATCGGGCCGCTGGGACACCATGGGCGAGGGGATGCTCCGGGTCAAGAACCGGCTGGGGGGCGACTTCGTGGTGTCCCCCACGGCGGAGGAGGCCTTTACCGCCCTGGTCCGGGACGAGCTTGCGAGCTACAAGCAGCTGCCCATCACCCTCTATCAGATCAACACCAAGTACCGGGACGAGATACGCCCCCGCTACGGGGTCATGCGCGGACGGGAGTTCACCATGAAGGACGCCTACTCCTTCCACGCAGACGAGGCGAGCCTGGACGGGACCTACGGCGACATGGGACGGGCCTACCGGCGCATCTTCAAGCGCTGCGGGCTGACGGTGATCCCCGTCAAGGCGGACACGGGCGCCATGGGCGGCACGGGCTCGGAGGAGTTCATGGTGGAGAGCGAGATCGGGGACAACACCCTGCTCCTCTGCCGCTCCTGCGACTACGCCGCCAACGTGGAGAAGGCCGCCTGCAAACCGGATTACACGGCCCCCGCGTCCCTGGAGGCGGCGAAGGCGGCGGCGGCGAAGACCCCTGCTGTCGAGAAGATTTCGACCCCCGCGGTGCGCACCATCGAGGAGCTCTGCGCCTTCCTCAAGACCGACGCGAAGGCGTTCATCAAGACCCTGGTCTACAAGGCGGTGAACGTGGAGCTGGACCTCTCCGCCGCCCCGGGCTGCGGCAAGCTGGAGCGCCGGGCCGCCGCCCCCGACGCGCCCAAATCCTACCCTGAGGCCTTCTTCGCGGTGACCATCCGGGGCGACCTGGACGTGAACGAGACCAAGCTCGCGGCGGTCCTCAAGGCGAGCGAGGTGATGCTGGCCGCGGATACGGACGTGGTCCGCCTGACCGGCGCCCCCGTGGGCTTCGCCGGTCCCGTGGGCCTTGCGGGACTCCCCATTGTGGCCGACGAGTCCGTGACCGCCATGGCCGACGCGGTGACCGGCGCCCTGGAGAAGGACCTGCACTATGCCCACGTCGCCTACGGCCGGGACTTCGCGCCCTATCTGGTCGCGGACCTGCGCACCGTGGTGGCGGGGGACCGCTGCGCCCAGTGCGGCGGGGAGCTCTACGAGAAGAAGGGCAACGAGCTGGGGCACATCTTCAAGCTGGGCTACAAGTACACCAAGAGCATGCACGTCTCCTTCCTGGACGTGGACGGCAAGAGCCGGACGCCCACCATGGGCTGCTACGGCATCGGCGTGGACCGGACTTTGGCCTCCATCATCGAGGAGCACCACGACGACGACGGCATACGCTGGCCCATGTCGGTGGCCCCCTACCACGTCATGATCGTGCCCATCAAGTACGAAGGCGCCGTGGCGGAAGCGGCGGACAAGCTCGCCGCCGAGCTGGAGGCCGCGGGGGTCGAGGTCCTTTTGGACGACCGGAACGAGCGGCCCGGGGTCAAGTTCAAGGACGCGGACCTCATCGGCGTGCCCCTGCGGGTCGTCGTGGGCGAGAAGAACCTTCCCAATGTTGAGGTCAAGCGCCGCGGCGAGGCCGAGAACCGCCTGGTGGCCCTGGACGCCGCCGCCGCGGAACTTGCGGCGATCGTCCGCAAGGAACTGGCGGAGCTGGAGGGCTAAGCGTCCCTGCGACGCCTGTCGCGCCTCGGCTAGGGGAGGGGGAGGGAAGCCATGGCCTGTATGCGGCTGCGTGTCCTTATCGTTCTCGCCTGTGCCGTCGTCGGCCTCGCCGCTGCGGCGGAAACCCCCCGGTCGCCTTTCGATGCGGCTGCGGCGGGACTGCTGCCGGAGCTCCGGGACTACGGCAAGGCGGCCGCCGCCGGAGCGCCGTACTCCGGCAGGGGCTTCGCCCGGCAGGAATTGGTGCTTCCCGGAAACGTCCCGGTGCCCAAGGATGCGGAACTCTTGATTTTCGACGGCGCGCTGCTGGTGCGGGCTGCCGGTTCCGAGGCCTACGAGCTGATTCCCTATTTTTCCTACCCCGCGGTCAAGCCGACGGAGGGGGCCATAGTCCCCGAGGAGCTGGACGTCGAGAATTTCAGGCAGGAAATTCTCGGCGAAAGCCGGCTGCAGTCCCCGGGCGTCCGCTTCCACCCCCAGCTCAAGATAGGTCCCGATCCCCTGCGGCCGATCAACGAGATCGTGCTGGAGCTCGCGGGCGGCAGGGACCGGCTGGAAGTCATTTCCGCGGAGGAAGTCTGCGGCGCCCTGCGCCGCGTCCTTGAGTCCTTCGCCTTCCAGGACGTGGATCTCACCCCCCTGGCGCGGGAGCCGCGCATGGCGGAACTTATGGGGACGATCCGCAGGGTGACGAAGGGGACGAGCCTGACCTGGTTCGACCGCGGCATCAACAAGACGATACTCGTGACCCTATACCCCAAGACCTTTACGCCCCCGACCTGGCGTCCCGGCTATTTCTACCGCTTCCCCGCGCCGCTTTCCGCCGCCGCCTTGCCCGCCGCTTCGGCGAAGGTGCCGACGGCGGACGAACTGACGAGCCTCGCGCTGGCGGAGCTGTACGCCCGGCTGCGGAGGACCGATCCCGCCGTCGCGGGAGCTGACCAAGACGAACGGCGCCGGACCCTCGCCGTAATCGAGACCCTCGCCGGTCGGCTGCCGGTGGATGAATGGAACCGCTACCGGAACACGCCGGACGTCTCCCTCGAAAAGAAGTACCCCATCCTGGCCTATCTGCGTCTTCTAGAACAAAGCGTTCTTGAGGACATCAAGAACACGCGGGTAAGGGGCGGCGTAAAAATATGGAAGCTCTACAACATGGGGATGGTCGTCAAGACGGCGGAAAAGTGCTTCGCCGTGGACCTTATTCCCCTGCGGGCGGACTTCTCGAGCGTGCTGGATTTCGCCGTCCAATCCCATTGGCACGGAGACCATGTGGACAAGCGCTTCTACGAGGGGATGGTTCGAAAAGGAAAGCCGTTCTATGCGACGAAGTATCCCTGGAACTCGACGGCTCCGAAGGGCCTTACGTACCTGGAAAAGGATACCGTCCTCTTGATCGGCCCCCTGACGGTGAGTCTGAAGCTGTCCGCCCAGGGCGATCCCGGCGAATGGTCGCACCTCCCCTGCCTCATAACGACGGTGGACTGCGGGCCTGCCTCCGGCGATTTCAGGCTTGTCCATACCGGGGACTCCAGCCATGCGGAGGATATGCCGAGGGACAGGGATGCCGACTTCCTTACGATGCACATGGACGTGGGAATGGATCAGCGTAGGGCGATCTCGATCGCCCGGGCAAAGCGGGTGAACCTGGACCACGTCCTGGAGCTGGCCCACGAAGGCCGAGCGGGCGCGTACTCCAAGGCCTACGCCCGGGCCGCGGAATTGGAACTTGCCGATGGGCCTACGGTGCTGGGCTGGGGAGAGTCGCTGGTTTTCGAAAATAAGCAGCAGAAAGTACGCTAAAGAGTGATACGCTCTTATGGCAAAGGAGCAAAAAAATGAAGGTAAAAGCTGTCACAGGGCGTAGCGTGTCTGCATATATTTTCTTTCTCCTGCTCCCCGTTATTGCCGGTGCGGCACCGATTTCTTCTGATCTGGCTTCAGTTCTTGACAACATGGCCGCCCGTTACTGGGACAATAGGATACAAGCGGCTTTCGGTACCTTCACCTATGAGTATACGGGCCTGGCAACGCCCTTCTCCCGGTGGATCGAGGACGAACTGCTCAAGGCGGCGCCGAAGACCGAGCGGGTGGCCCTCTTCAACCGCAGCGCTGCGGCGGCGATGGACCCGGCCTTCAAGGATATGTACGGTGATTTCTTCGCTACGAACCAGGTCGGCGGCCTATTGGCGGGCAAGTACTTTCCGGAACCTGGCGGCGTCCGTCTCCAGCTGGAACTGACGAGTCTCCGGGACGGCAATCTCATCGATTCGCGTTCTTTCCTGATTCCTTCCGCGGAGCTTCCCAAATCCCTTTCGGTGGTTCCCGCCGCGGAGGTTATGGGTCGAGCCAAGGAACTCTCCAGCCTGGCGGGTCCCGCCGCGCCGGGCGGCCTATCGGTATCCGTCAGCACCGACCGGGGCGCGGGAGCGGTCTACTACGACGGAGAGAAGATGACCGTGTTCGTATCCGTTAATCGCGACGCCTACGTCAAATTGTACGGTATCGACGCTGCCGGGAATACGCAACTCATCTGGCCGAATCGGTTCAGCGGCGGTGATGGGTTCATCACCGCGGGAGCCCCGGTTTGTCTTCCGGGAGAGGACGATCCGTTCGCGTTTCTCTTGGGAGCACCCTACGGTACCGAGTTCATAAAGGCCGTCGCATCAACGCTCCCTTTCGTAACCCGGGAAGGCGATTTTGACACCCTGAGGGGCGACGCCGCCTCCGTGATCAAGCGCGGGATCATTCCTGTGGCCGATACGCCTCGCAAGGATGCCCCACGCAACAATGTCCACGGAAGAGCGGAGGCCTTGGCGAGCTACGTGATAGCGGCGAAGTGAGGGGGAGGGAATGCGAAGGCTCTCGATCGAGAAATATAGATACCATATGTCTATAAAACGTGCTTGGTTGATTGTTATCTGGATTCTGGTCGGGGTGAGCATCACCATTTACGCCGAACCCGTGGTGACGGTACAGCTCGGTCATTTTGGAGTGGTTGGCTCTGTTGCGTTTGCCCCCGATGGGAAGACAGTTCTCTCCGGGGCATGGGATAATACTCTGATACTTTGGGATCTTGCAAGCGGAAAGGAAATACGCACCCTAAAAGGACATTTATCTAGAGTGGTTTCAGTTGCGTATGCCCCGGACGGGAAGACGGCCGTCTCCGGATCATCAGATAAGACCCTGAAACTTTGGGACCTGGGCAACGGGAAAGAGATAAGAACTTTCATGGGGCATTCTGATAGCGTCACGACTGTTGTGTGTGTATATGCCCCCAACGGAAAAACTATCCTATCTGGGTCGGATGATAAAACTATCAAAATCTGGGATCTGAATAGCGGGCAGGAGATAAGAACACTTAGGGGTCATTCTGCTGGCGTTAGTTCAGTGGCGTATGCCCCCGACGGAGAGACAGCCCTCTCCGGGTCATTGGATAATACTCTAAAACTCTGGGATCTGGCCAACGGGAATGAGATACGAACCTTTATTGGGCATTCTGCTGGAATTAGTTCAGTGGCGTATGCCCCCGACGGGATGACAGCCCTTTCAGGCTCATGGGATAAAACTCTAAAACTCTGGGATTTGGCCAGCGGGAAAGTAATCCGAACGTTTATAGGGCATTCTGGTGGTGTCGAGTCTGTGGCCTATGCCCCCGACGGGAAGACGGCTATCTCCGCTGGGGGGCACGGTGATTTCAAGATGAAGCTTTGGGACCTGGTTACTGGGAAAGAGATAAAAACCATCGATTCTGTTGGTATTCAATCTGTTGCGTATGCCCCCGATGGGAAAACGGTCCTCTCCGGGGCATGGGATAAGACTCTTAAACTCTGGGACTTGGCCAGTGGAAAAGGCATCAAAAATTTTACTGGGCATTCCGATGGGGTCGAGTCTGTGGCGTATGCCCCCGACGGAAAGACAGCTTTATCAGGCTCAGATGGCAATCTCTTGAAACTCTGGGACTTGGTTACCGGGCGGGATATCCGGACTATCATGGGGCATTCTAAACGGGTCTTCTCCGTCTCGTATGCTGCCGACGGGAGGACGGCCTACTCTGGAGCATGGGATAACACTCTGAAACTCTGGGACCTCGCCAATGGAAAGGAAATAAGATCTTTAGATGTCAATGCCCTTTTATCTGCCTCATTTGCTCCAGACGGGAAAACAGCCCTCTCTGGGTTATTGGATAATACTCTGAAATTCTGGGATCTGATCAGCGGTAAAGAGATCCGAACTTTTGTGGGACACTCTGCTCATGTCACATCTGTGGCCTATGCCTCCGACGGGAATACTGCCATCTCCGCCGCTGATTACCCTGATAACCGATTGAAACTCTGGGATTTGGTTACTGGGAAAGAAATTCGAACCTTTTTAGGCCATTCCAACAAAGTCAATTCTGTCGCATATGCCCCTGACGGAAAGACGGCCCTTTCCGGGTCAAGGGATAATACTCTGATACTATGGGATCTATCCAGCGGGGAAGTGGCCCTTAAAATAAAAGGACATACAGCAGGTGTTGAATCTGTGGCGTATGCGCCCGATGGGAAAACAGCGATATCTGGGGCAGGTGATAGTACTCTAAGGCTTTGGGACCTGGCCACCGGGAAAGAGATTAGGACCTTCATTGGGCATTTGGGTACGATCAATTCTGTGGCGTATGCCCCCGATGGGAAAACGGTGCTTTCCGGATCAGCGGATGGGACTTTAAAATTATGGGAACTAGCGAGTGGAGAGCTGATTCTTTCCGCCGCCACAAAAACTGATGGTTCTGAATGGATCATTTTTACCCCCGACGGCTACTGGGACGGCTCCCCGAATTGCGGGGACCTGGTGGCGATGGTCAAGGGCATGGAGGTCTGGAACATCGACCAGTTTGCGGCGCGGAACAATCGGCCGGACATCATCGCCGAGCGGCTCGGAGCGGATAGCGCGGTGGTGGCGGAGTACCGCTCTGCGTGGCATAAGCGCCTTAGGCGACTTGGCCTTAAGGCGGAGGATTTAACCTCGGACTTCCGGGTACCCAAGGCGAGCATCGAGAGTTCCAAACAGGAGGGCAAGTTCATCGATCTGGACTTGAGCTTCAAGGCAGACGGCAAGCCCCTGAATCGCTACCAGGTCTATGTGAACGACGTGCCCCTCTACGGGGCATACGGAAAGATGCTCGGCGGGGATTCCGCCCGCGCGACCGAACGAGTGGAGCTTACCCGCGGCGCGAACAAGATCGAGGTGTCCTGCATGGATGCGGGCGGCGCCGAAAGCTTCCGCGCAACCAGGACCGTGCAGTGGAGCGAGGAGGTGAAGCCCAACCTCTACTTCCTCGCCTTCGGCGTCTCTGAATACCAGAGCCTTAATCCGCCCGTGATACCGCGAAACGAGATGGAGGCGCGCTATCTCGCGGGTGCGACGAAGGCGCAGGCGGAAGCAATCGCGTCCGGCTATCGCTTGGAGAGCGATGGATTCTACCGGCTCAAGGTGGGTATAGGCGACGAGGAGCAGAAGAAGCTCTATGGCGCGGTGAAGTTTCTGGACCTGAAATACGCGGCCAAGGATGCGCGCGATCTTGAGACCATGTTCAAGCGGATGGAGGGGACGGCGTACGGGAAGGTGTTTACGAACGTCTACACCGACGGGGCGGCAACTAAGGCCGCCGTTTCCGGGGCGAAGGCCTTTCTGAAGGACGCGCGACCGGACGACACGTTCGTCCTGTTCATATCCGGCCACGGAACTCAGGCAACGGGAAGCTCGATAAGCGGCGCCGGAGCCAAGGCAATCACGGTGGTCGCGGCGGGAGCGGAAGCGGCGGAACGCACCTACTACTACGTCACATCCGACGCGAAGCTCACGGACCTCCCGGGCACGGCGGTGGACTTCGATACGATCGAGGACCTTATGCAGGGAATAGCGCCCAGGCAAAAGCTCTTTCTGATGGATACGTGCGAATCCGGAGAGGCCGAGGAATCGGGGCGTATGATCGTGACCGCAGGAACGAAGGGACTTATTGCCCGGGCGCTTCCGGCAGAGACCCTGCGGAAGATCAACGTGACCGCCACGACGACTGCGGCGACAATCGGCCGCCGGGACCGGTACATCTACAACGACCTGGTCCGGCGATCGGGGGCCATCGTGTTCTCTTCGAGCCGGGGATCGGAGGCCTCGCTCGAAACGGAAGAGTGGAAACAGGGGGCCTTTACGCGGGAGCTGCTTTCCGCGATCCAGGACAGGAAGGCCGACGTAAACCGCGACAACACGGTGACGGTAGACGAGTTGCG
>CAYUPG010000113.1:281-8968 GCA_964446515.1 uncultured Treponema sp. | reverse complement strand
TCAAGGATGCCGCGGGCCGCAGCGCCATGGTGCGGGATCAGCTCCTGGATGCGACCCAGCGCACGGGCTATTCCCTGGAGGACATGCGCGCCGCCGTGCGGGAAGTGGAGGCCCAGGCCAAGCTCCTGGACGAAAAGATCGGGGAGACCCGTAGCTCCGTGAGCTCCATAGCGGGGGGAGTCGGCCAGCTCGACGCCCGCATCAGCGACCAGATCGCCATGGTTGAGGAGTCTACGGCGGCGATAACCCAGATGCTCGCCACCATCGGCAACATGGCCCGCCTGGCGGAGCGGGACCGTGATCTGGCGGACTCCCTGGTGCGGACCTCCGATGCCGGCCGGGAGGTCTTCCTGGCGGCCTTCGACAAGATAGAGGCCATCACCGAGCGGGTGGGCAAGATCGAAGAGATGATCGAGATCATCGACACCATAGCCGGTCAGACCAACCTCCTGGCCATGAACGCCGCCATCGAGGCCGCCCACGCCGGAGACGCCGGCAAGGGCTTCGCCGTGGTGGCCGACGAGATAAGAAAGCTCGCCGAAGCTTCCGCCGAGGGTTCCCGGGAGATCGCCGGTTCGGTGCGGTCCATCATCGAATCCATAGAGAGCGCCAAGGAAGGGAGCGCGGAGACCACCCGCTCCTTCGGAGAGATCGAAGACAAGATCAAGGACGTGTCCCGTTCCGTCGCGGAGATCAGCGCAAGCCTGGCGGAGAGCGACGAGGGGGGGCGGCAGATCCTTACGGCCATGACCTCCCTCAGGGAGCTTTCGGCCTCCATCAACACCGAGTCGGGCAGCGTAGCCCAGAACGGCAGGTCCATCGAGCTGTCGATGGGAGACCTGGACCGGGTGGCGGACAGCGTCCGGCAGGCCATGTCCTCAATAGGAAGACGCTCCGACGACATCGCGGGCACCGCTGAGAAGACCGCCCAGCTGGCCCAGGAGCTGTCCGCCGTGGGGGTTGATCTGGAGAAGCGCATCGCCCACTTCCGGACCTCCTGCGAGGATTCCGGCGGCACCATAGTCAGGGGCGGAGGCTGCGAGTCTGCGGAGGCAGGTGAGGCCGACGAGGCCGCGCCCTCCGCATCCTTCAAGAACGATTCCTTGACGGCCGAGGCCACCCTCCTGGAAGAGTAGGCGTGGCGCCCCCGCGCCGGCGGTGCGCCGCCGCGGGGGATGCCTGCCGGCTTAGCGCCGGCGGCCCATGAGGGCCAGAAAAGCTCCCAGTACGGCGCCCGCTCCGCCTGCGATCATCATGACCACCGCCCGGGTTTCCGCTTCGGACTTTCCGGTAAAGACCTTACCGACCATGTTGCCGATGGACTGCTGAGCGGCGCTGTATTCGTAGTACCCGTAGGCCGCAACGGCGATTCCGGCGACCAGCAAGACCGCGCCTATCAGGGCGCCTCCGCTTTTCTTCATAGATGCTCCTTATTGAGGATCGGCCTTACCGTTCTTCCCGGACCAGGGCTTCGGCGAAGCCTGCGGCCCCCAGCCGATCCGCTATACTTCCTACCTCATGGGCGGCCACTCCCGCAAGTACCACCCGGTAGTATTCTCCGAAGCGTTCGTACGCGGGGGACAAGCCCGCGGCGCCGAGCCGGTTGAAGGCGTCCACCGCATGCTTCGCGTCCCTGTAGGAGCCCACCTGGATGCGGTACTTTTTGCCGCTGTCCGGAGCGGGCAGGGCGGGCTTAAGCGCCGCCGCCCGAGCTCGCGGCGCAGCGGCCGTATCGGGCGGGGGAAGCGCGGGCGGCGCGGAGGCCGCTGGGGTCGGGGCTGCCGAACCGGGCGCCTGCGGGGCTGCCGCAGGGCGCGCCGAGACGGCGGGCGCCGCGACGACTGCCGGCCCGGCCGAAACTGCGGCCTGCGCCTCGGCGGATGCCGTGACGGTCGCCGAAATGTGCGCCGTCTCTATGACCACCGGAGCGGTGCCCGTCACGATCATATCCAGCTTTTCCGCCGCGGCCCGGGAAACATCGATGATGCGGGCCGCCACGAAGGGGCCCCTATCGTTGACCCGCACCACGACCTTCTTGCCGTTGTGGGTGTTGGTGACCGTCAGGACGGTGCCGAAGGGAAGCGTGGGGTGCGCTGCGGTCAAGAGCTTGGCGTTGAAGACCTCTCCCGAAGCGGTGGGCCTCCCCTCGAATTCCGCCCCATACCAGGACGCGATGCCCTCCTGCCTGAAGGCTGCCGAGGCTGCGGCTCGGTCGGCCGACGGCCCTTCCTGGGCGGCGAGGACGGAAGCGGCGGAAAGGCAAAGGACTATCAAAAAGAAGTTCTTCATGCCCTCAGTATCGGTGCGGGACGGCCTGCGGTTGAGGGGCGGAAGACCGCCGTCCTGCTATTCCACCCAGCGGACCCGGTCCGGGGCATTCTCGTTCATGTAGATGCGCTCGTAGCGGCCGGAATGGGCTACCGCGGGGTTCTCGGGGAAATAGGTTTTTCTGAAGAACCACACCACGTCCGCCATGTCCGCCGCGGAATCCGCCTGGGCGTAGCGGAACCATATGGGCTTTTCCGCAAGGATGGCGGCGGCCGAGGGGTCCTCCACCAGCTCAGGATCGGTGAGGCGGCGAATTTCCGACCGGAGCCCGCCGTACCGGGCATGGCCCACCGTGAGCATCCTCAGGTGTTTCCGATCGTCCATCCAGTAGATTTCGTAGACGCCGCCGGTGGCGGGGACGGACGTCGCTATGGCCCAACGGTCGGCCTGACGCAGCCGGGACCAGTGTATCGAAAAATGAACGTCCTTGCCCCGGCGTTGGGCGGTGATGCCGCAATCCATGGGCCAATCATAGCACGCGCTCGTGCTGTTTTCCATACACCGTATCTCTGTAATTGTATAAAGAATCATACTAAAATTCCCGCCCAGGAAGGCCGTACTGTGTCGTAAAATGTTATTTTTATAATATACAATGATTTGTTGATTTTTTGTGATGAACATTATTTCTGGCATGGTTCATGCTTGTATATTGCTGGAGCGATGCTCCGGAGGATTTTGTATGAAGAAAAAGGATGATTCGCGGGGCGAAGATGTGCTGAAGACCTATTTCGACCAGATCAAGGCGGCACCCCTATTGTCCTTTGAAGAGGAGCTGGAACTCTCCCGCCGGATACTTCAGGGGGATGAGGCTGCGCGCCAAAAATTGATCGAATCGAATCTTCGCTTGGTGGTTAAGATCGCCAAGGCCTTCGTCTCTACGGAGGTTCCCCTGTTGGACCTCATTCAGGAAGGAAACATGGGGCTCATCCACGCGGCCCAGAAGTACGACTACGCCAAGAACGTGCGCTTCTCTACCTACGCCAACTGGTGGATCAAGCAGGCCATTACGCGCTCCCTGGCGAACAAGCGCCGCACCATACGCCTTCCCCACCGTAAGGAAGAAGCCCTCAAGAAGATCCAGAAGGCCTACAACACCCTCAGCCAGCTCTACATGCGCCGTCCGAATACCGAGGAGATCGCCGCGGAGGTTGGCCTTACCCATGGGGAAGTGGAGTACATACTCAACATGTCCAACGGGATGGTTTCCTTGGATGCGGAGACCGGGGAGGACGAATCCACCTCCCTCATAGACCTCTGCGAGGATTACACCTACAGCCCGGACAAGGAGCTGCTGCGGAATTCCGTTCGGGACGACACCCTGAAGTTCCTGGAGCGCCTGATGGAGCGGGAAAAGCGCATTTTGATGTACCGCTTCCAGTTCTTCGGGGGGGAGCGCTACACCCTCAAGCAGATAGGCGAGGAGATGGGTATTTCCCCCGAGACGGTGCGCCAGATCGAAATGCGCGCCCTGAGGAAGTTCAAAGAGGAAGCCGCCGAGCTCAAGGACTACATGTACGCCTACTAGCATGCGCTATTGACCATGTCGTCCGTACGGGGTACCCTTTGAGCAGTGAGTACCAACGCCGACCGGAAGGGCCGGGTCAAGGGAGCCTCCCCGCGTAAACGCAAGGGCGGGAGGAAGGCCCGCTTGGAGGACGGGACTCGGGCGGCCCTGGTCGCCGCCGTCCTGGTCGCCTCCGCAGCCCTCTCTTCCATACTCCTCATAGTGCTGAAACCTTCCACTCCCTCAGGATCCTCGCTCGAGCTTCGCGCTGTTCCGCCGGAGGCCCCGGCCGTCGCGGCCGAGCCTGCGCTTGCACCCGAGTCGGCGCCGTATTCGGCGCCGCCATCGGCAGCGCCTGAAGCGCAGCCGGGCGGATCGGCGCCCGTTCCTGCTCCCGAGCAGCCCCCGCCCTCCCGCGTCCCGTCCCCCATGCCGAACGGGGACCGGCGGGCGCCGGAACGCGGCCCCGCTCCGGTGGAGGTGCCGCCCAGCGCCCTCCCGTCGGCCCCGGCCGCCCTGCCGCGCAGGGCGCCTCCGGAGCCGCCGCCCAAGACCCGGGCCGCCCTGGCCTTCGTCATAGACGACGCGGGCAACAACCTCGCGGAGCTGGAGCCCTTCCTGCGCTTCCCCGGCCCCCTCACCATCGCGGTCCTGCCCGGTCTCCCCCACTCGGCGGAGGCGGCACGGCGCATACGGGCGGCCGGCAAGGAGCTTATTCTGCACCAGCCCATGGAAGCCCTGGGGGGCCAGAACCCCGGCCCCGGAGCCATCTATGCGGGCATGGACAGGGCTTCGGTGCGGCGCGTCCTCGCTAAAAACCTTGCGGAAGTGGGGCCGGTGGCGGGCATGAACAACCATCAGGGCTCCAAGGTGACCATGGACGAAGGGATCATGGAAACCGTACTCGCCTTTTGTAGGGAAAATGGTATATATTTCTTAGATTCCAGGACTACCGCCGAGTCGGTCGTTCCCGCCGTTGCGGCGAGAATGGGAATACGCATCAGGGAGCGCGACGTGTTCGTAGACAACATACAGGAAAAGGCGGTGATGATCCGCTTCATTCAGGACGGCATGCGGAAAGCCGAGAAGCAGGGTGCCGCCGTGATGATCGGACACGCCTGGTCCTCGGAGCTCGCAGCGACCCTGGAGGAGCTGTACCCGGAGCTGGTGGAGCAGGGCTTCTCCCTCGCCGCCATCTCCAAGATCATGATGGGCGCCTGGGACGACGATGAAGGTTTTGGGTATTGAGACCTCCTGCGACGAATGCGCCGCCGCGGTCGTCGAAGACGGAAAACGCATCCTGTCCAACGTGGTTGCCACCCAGATTCCCTTCCACGCGGAATACGACGGAGTGGTTCCCGAAATAGCCAGCCGCATGCACACGAGCTGGATTTCCGCCGTGGTCAGACGCGCCCTTGACGAGGCGGGCTTAAGCCCCGCCGGGGTGGACGCCGTGGCGGCCACCGCCCAGCCGGGCCTTTTGGGCTCACTCCTGGTGGGCCTGAGCTTCGGCAAGGCCTACGCCTACAGCCTCGGCCTTCCCTTCATGGCGGTGGACCACATGTTGGCCCACCTCTACGCCCCCCGCCTCTCCGAGGAGGTGGACTATCCTTTCCTGGGCCTTTTGGTCTCCGGAGGGCACACCATCATCTGCCGGGTGGAGAACTTCGACGACGTCACGGTCCTAGGCACCACCATCGACGACGCGGTGGGCGAGGCCTTCGACAAGGTGTCCAAGCACTACGGATTCGGCTATCCCGGTGGCGCCTACATAGACCGCCTGGCCTCCGCAGGGGACGCGGACGCCTTCCGCTTCCCCCTGCCGAACCTGCACAAGGGTGACCACCGCTACGACGTGTCCTACTCGGGTCTCAAGACCGCGGTGATCAACCAGCTGGACCAGTTCCGCCGCACGGGCGGCAAGAAGGGTCCCGCGGAGGCAACCCCCGAGAACATCGCCGCTTCCTTCCAGCGGACCGCCGTGGAGATACTGCTCAGGAGCCTTTTCCGGGCGGTGGAGGACACGGGTCTGAGGACGGTGGTGGCGGGGGGCGGCGTGGCGGCCAATTCCTACCTGCGCTCCCGCCTGGCCGAGCGGTCCGACCTGCGCTGCCTCTTCCCGCCCCTGGCCCTCTGCGGGGACAACGGCGCCATGGTGGCGGGGCTGGCCTACCGCTATCTGGAGCGGGGCGAAAAGTCGCCGCTGGATGCGACGGCTTCGGCCCGGGTCAAGGCCTTCAAGCGCCGCTATCCCTAGCAGAGCGCCGAACGCCCTCCCGGAAACGGCTCTCGTGAGGCACCCTTCAGGCGGCTACTCCGCCGCATCCCCTGCGCCGCTTTCGTCCACCAGGCCCTGCTGCGCGCCGGAAGCGGCGTAGCCTTCCAGGGTGGAAAGTCCCTCCTCGGCCACGTCCAGCAGATCCTCGTTGTCCTGGTAGAGCCGGGGCGGCAGGGGCGCCGGGGCGGCGGCGATGCGCCGGGCTATGGCCCGCAGGGTCGCGGCGTAGGGGGAATCGGGCCGACCGACGAGCACCGGCCGCCGTTCCACCACCGAGCGGGGCACCGCCTCGTCCCGGGGCAGGAAGCCCACGTACTCCATGGCCAAGCCCAGGTTTCGCCCCGCGATGTCCCGCAGCCGCGCTCCAACCGAGAGGTCCTTGCTGCTCTTTCCCTGGTTGATGACGACCCTGGGGTAGAGGGTGCCCATGCCCTCCAGGGCGGGTCCGGCGCTTTCCGGAAAGGCTTCCCTCAGTCGGCCGAGGAGAACGGGGAGGTTGTCCGCCGTGCCTTCGATCTTCCTGGAAAGAAACTCCACGATCATCCTGCGCTCCGGCCCCTTCGGGGGGAAGGAACGAAAGAGGGCGCGGAACAGGGTTGTTTTTAGGAAGGAGTAGGCGTTGAGCACCGCGGTCACCTCCGGTATGGTCACCACCAGGCCCGACGCGGAGGTGAGGAAGAAATCCACCGTATTGTAGGAGGATCCCGCCCCCAGATCCATCACCACGAAATCCGCCGGCAGGGCGGAGAGGCCGCGGATGATCTTGCGTTTGGTGAAGAATTCCAGATTCGCGGTGCCCGGGAGCAGGGTATCCCCGGGGATGAGGTAGAGGCGGGGTACGCCCGTCTCCACCAGAAGGGATTCCAACGAGCCCTCGGTACGGTAGATGAGCCCGCCCAAGCCTGCGTGGCGGTTCTTGATTCCCATGAGGGTGTGGAGGTTGGAGCCGCCCAGGTCCAGGTCCACCAGGATCGTGGTCCTGCCGGTTTCCGCCAAAGCTATGGCCAGATTCGCGGCGAAGATGCTCTTGCCGACACCGCCCTTGCCTGATGCTATCGGTAGCATTATGCCCATGTCTACAGTATGCGCCTGTCGGGAGCTGTTCCGCAACCCATGGCGGGCTTTTTGGACCAGCGGGACTTTACATTCTTCCTTCGATCCGATATAGTACCCACCACTGTTAACGTACGATACTCCGGAAGGAAGGTTTGATATGTCACGGACTTGCGATATCTGCGGAAAGCACACGATCACCGGCAATAAGGTCAGCCACGCTAAGAACCATACCCGCCGGACCTGGAAGCCCAATCTGGTCAAGGTAAAGACCGAAGTCCAGGGCACGACCTTTACGGTCAAGCTCTGCACCCGCTGCCTCAAGAGCGACTACGTAACCAAGAAGGTCTAAGCCGCCGCGTCTTCCGCCGCAGCCGGGGCGTCCCCGAAGGGATGCCGCCGGCTTGATCCCGGCACAAAGCCCGCCTTCAGGCGGGCTTTTTTTGCGCCCAGGCCGCCATGGAAGGCGCGCCCACCGGGGGCGCAGGCCTCAGGGGAGGCGTATGCGCAGGCCGTCCCAGGCGGGCTCAAGGGCCGGCTCCGCCTCGATCCGCTCCCCGGCCGCCGACCCGCGGCCCCGGAGCCGCAGGCTCCCGCAGAGCGCCTCTATTTCCCGGTGGGCATGCTCGTGGCAGAGGTGCGTCAGGTAGGTGCGCCGCGCCCCCAGCTCCGCGGCCAGGTCCGCCGCCTGGGCGAAGGTCATGTGGGTGGAGTGGGGCCGCATCCTGAGGGCTCCGAGGATGAGGACCTCCGTCCCCGTCAGAAGCCGGCGCGCCTCCTCGCCCACCGCGCTCGCGTCGGTCACGTAGGCGGCCTTCCGGCCTTCTTCTTCGAAGACCCATCCCAGGATGTCCAGATCCCCGTGCTTGACCGGCACAGGCCGTATCGTAAGCTCGCCGAGCCGGAAGGCCCCTTCCGCGACGAGGGTATGCAGATGGGGCTTCCCTCCCCCGCGCTGGGTTTCCCGGAATATGTAGGAGAAGCGCTCCCGCAGCTCCCGTATGGCCGGTCCGTTGCCGTAGACGGGAAGCTCCTTCTCCCGGGTCAGGGGGCGCACGTCGTCCAGACCGTGGATGTGGTCCGCATGGGCGTGGGTCAGCAGCAGGGCATCCAAGGATAGGATACCCTCCCGCAGGGCCTGGAGCCGGAATTCCGGACCCGCGTCCACGAGTATGCGCTCCCCCGCCTTTCCCTCTATGTAGAGGGAGGATCGGTAGCGCGTATCCCGGACATCCTCCGATCTGCACACCCCGCAGCCGCAGCCTATCACCGGGATGCCGTGGGAGGTGCCGGTCCCCAGCAAAATCAGTTCCATGCCCTAGGTTGTATACGATGGGCCTGCGCGGGTCAACGCGCGCACCTCCGTCCGCTTGCCTAGGCGCCTTTTCCGCGCTAAGCTTGGGTATGGCCGATGCTGAATTGGTGCGGGTTTTAGACTACATACTCAACCGGAGCGACGACGCCTCCATAGAGGCGGTGGCCGCCGCCGTGGGCGACAAGCGGGGCATCAACCGCGCGGGCTAC
>CAYUPG010000113.1:0-271 GCA_964446515.1 uncultured Treponema sp. | reverse complement strand
GAGGGATCTCGCCCTCTACGGCTCCGCGGGCCTTCCCGACCCGCGCTCCTACGCCCGCGCCGCCGCGGCCCGGCTGAGCGGCGGTTCCGCCCTGGCGGGCATACGGGAGACCGTGCGCGGCCTCGCCTCGGACCTGCTCCGCAAGGAAGCGCCGGAGCTGGAGGATGCGCAGATAGAGGAATTGTTGGGGGCCTGGGTTCCGTCTTCCGGTGCCGGCGCAGACGGAGAGTCCGCCGAAGCAAAGGATGAGGATACAGCAGCTACGGAAAAC
>CAYUPG010000112.1:6423-8990 GCA_964446515.1 uncultured Treponema sp. | reverse complement strand
GATGGTGCGGATGACGCCCTGGGGGTCGATGAAGAAGACCGCCCGGACCGCCTTCGTCGCGGCCTCCCCGGGCTGGATCATGCCGTACAGTTTGGCCACTTCCATGGTGATGTCCTCGATGAGGGGGAACTTCACCTCCACGTCCTTCATCCCCTTGTATTCGATCTTCTCCTTGATGGTCCGCAGCCAGGCGATGTGGCTGTACAGGCCGTCCACCGACAGACCGACGAGCTTGCAGTTCAGTTCCGCGAACTTCTGCTCCAGGGTCGCGAAGGTCATGAACTCGGAGGTGCAGACGGGGGTGAAGTCCGCCGGATGGCTGAAGAGTATCACCCAGCTTCCCTCGTAGTCCCCGGGAAAGTTGATCTCCCCCTGGGTGGTGACGGCCTTGAACGCGGGGGCCTTGTCCCCTATCCGGGGCATGGCGACGACGATCTCGTTCGATTCCATAGCGCTCTCCTTTGCCTGTGCGGCTAGGTTCAGTTTAGTCCTTTGCAAGAAAAATGCAAATAATTCCTAAAATTTTAATTTCTTATAAAATTAGTAAATAATGTGTCATGTAATTAGCATATGCTTGTAATATGAGTGGAGTGACTGTACAATTCGCGTATGAGCGACATCATCCTGGAGAGCATATCCGACGGGGTGTTCACCGTGGACGGGGCGTGGCGCATCAGCAGCTTCAATCGGGCGGCGGAGCGCATCACCGGCATGCGCCGGGAGGACGCCCTGGGCAGGCGCTGCCACGAGGTCTTCAAGTCCAACATGTGCGAGTCCGAATGTCCCCTGCGCAGGACTATGCGCACCGGGAAGCCCATCATCGACAAGAGCGGCTACTGCGTGGACGCGGAGGGGAACCGCATCCCCATCAGCGTGTCCACCGCCCTGCTCCGGGACGCCGAGGGGAACACCCTGGGCGGGGCCGAAACCTTCCGGGACCTCCGGGAGCTCGAGGCTCTGAAGGAGAAGCTGGAAGCCCGGGACTCCGGGGATGCCTGGGCCGGCAGGAGCCCCGCCATGCGCAGGATTGCAGATCTGCTGCCCGCAATCGCGGAGAGCGGCAGCACCGTGCTCATCGGCGGGGAGACGGGCACGGGGAAGGAAGTGACCGCCCGGGCCATCCATAGGATGAGCGGGAGGGCCGCCGGTCCCTTCGTGGCGCTGAACTGCGCCGCCCTGCCGGATTCCCTCCTGGAGTCCGAGCTCTTCGGCTACAAGAAGGGCGCCTTCACCGGCGCGGCGGCGGACAAGCCCGGACGCTTCGCCCTGGCGGAGGACGGCACCCTCTTCCTCGACGAGATCGGAGACATCTCTCCGGCGCTCCAGGTCAAGCTGCTCCGGGTCCTGCAGGAGCGGGAATACGAGGCCCTGGGATCCGCCAAGACCGTGCGTACCAACGCCCGCATCATCTGCGCCACCAATAAGGACCTTGCGGACCTCGTCGCCGAGGGCCGCTTCCGCAAGGACCTTTTCTACCGCGTCAACGTGGTGTCAATCACCCTGCCGCCCCTCCGGGAGCGGCAGGAGGACATACCCCGCCTTGCGGAGCACCTGCTCCGGGTGCACCGGACGGCGGCCCGCCGCAGGGTGACGGGCTTCAGCCCGGACTTCTTCGCAGCCCTCTACGCCTATCCGTGGCCGGGCAATATCCGGGAACTGGAGAATGTGGTGGAGCGGGCGCTGGCCCTCTGCCGGGGCTCGGAAATCGGGGCGGATCTCCTGCCCCAGGAGATCTTTCCCGGGAAGGCCGCCGCTCCGCCCGAGGGTTTCGGCCGGAGGGACGACCCCGGGGCGCTGCGGAGCCTCAGGGCCGAGGCGGAGCGCGCGCGCATCCTGGAAGCCCTCGAAGCCTCGGGCTTCAGGTGTTCGACCGCCGCCCACGCCCTGGGCATCGACAAGGCCACCATCTACCGGAAGATGAAGGCCTACGGGATAGTCCGACCCCGCTAGTCGCATTTCTGCGACGCCTCTTTCCTGCTCTGCGTCGCAGCAGTGCGACGGTCCTCCTCTCAAAGCGCCGCCAATCCCGCCGCGAGTCGATATTTTCTTGGCATGCTTATTGCATTATATGGGTATGATCCTTGCCGTCTCCGTTTGGAACGAACGCATCGCTCCGGTTTTCGACTGCTCGGGCAGGGCCCTGCTGTACGAGCTGGAAGACGGCGCCCTGCGCGGAACCGGCGTCCTGTCCCTGGCCGGCGTTGCCGCGGCGGACAGGGGGCGCGCTCTGCGGGAACGGGGTGTGGACGAGCTGCTCTGCGGCGCCGTCTCCCGTCCCGTTGAACAGGCCCTCCGCGCGGAGGGCATAGGGGTCCGCGGATTCCTGGCGGGGGACGTGCCCACGGTGCTGCAGGCGCGGCTCCAGGGTGCCCTGGACAGGGAGGAATTCTACATGCCCGGCTGCGGCCGCGCCTGCGGGAAGCGCGGGCGCAGGCGCGGCCGGTGCCGGGGCAACCCGGCGGACGGCGATGAGGAGTAACGATATGCCGAGAGGAAACGGGACCGGCCCCGAGGGCCTGTGTCCGATGACCGGAAGGGGCGCGGGCTGCTGCGCAGGATTTGGAATG